>JAQUYN010000063.1 GCA_028691835.1 Alphaproteobacteria bacterium
ATGCTGTCGAGCAGATCCCGCACTTTTGTAGCAGGCCAGACAAACGGTCGCTGAATATCAGGCAACCCAATGTCGCCCATCTCCACAAAGGTAATAAGATCGGAGAGCGTGTAATCAACACGTGTAAACGAGGTACGGGATTGCGTCATATTTGGAAGTCCTTCACTGATGATATTGAGCCGATAGCCCAGAAAGCGTCGCGTTTGGCTTTACGGCATCGTGGGGAATGATCAGGTAACGCCACGCCTTGCCGCCATTTTCCAGTTCGTGCTTTGTCGCTGCTTCACACCATTTGACGGCGGCGCGGGCTTTTTGCTGGACGGCGTCAGCATCAACCTCGTCGGCGCGCTTGGTTTCGATAAGAAGCTTTTCCTTGGCCGTTTCCACCACAAAATCCGGCTCATAGCCATTATTCTCGTTCGTATAGATTTTGACGTCATTGCGCAGGGGCTTGAACCATTTCAAAACGTCTTTCTCGTCCTCTAACAAAACAGCCATCTGGCGTTCGGTGTCGGAGTCAAACTTTTGCTGAGGGTAAAGGCACTTTGAAAAGTCCTCAAACACCATGCCACGAATATCGGAAAGATTAGCCAATGTCTGGCGGAAGTTCCTGACTTTCTCTCCCGCATCAATCGTTACAGCCCCCATCTTGGGTTGCTCAAACCCGCGCGTTACGGAGGCTTGAAAGTCCGTGTAGCCAAGCTTTACATGCGCATCCATCTGCGCGTGGATCAAATCGGCCAGTTTGGTACGGTAGAACTGAACGACATTCTTTGCTTTTTCTGCGTCGCTGCTCAAATAGGAAGCGACATACGCAACCATCTGCCCCGACAATTTATAAAGCAGATCAGCGTGGTCATCGTAGGAAATGTCATCCTTATCGATAAGAACGGCGACAATATAATCTTCCAGCCGCGCTTCTTGGCCGATGGTTTCGCCCTTGGCCATCTGTTCGCGTTCAGACGTGCGCAAATGCTGGATCAGGATTTTGTCTTCAACTGGCTGCAAACGTGGCAGGTCTTTTGTGTCGAGATCAAAATCTGTGAACTCATAACTATCCGCCCCGATCGGTGTCACCGTCACGCGCGGAATGTCGATGGTATTCTGGACATAGGCCTCAATCTGCCGCCGCACGATGCTTTCGACGTTGGGCTTGTCAATGATAACGTCGAGCGTTCCTTGGGCGGGCGTAATCTTATCCATCACGCGATCAACAATTTTCTTTTGCGTCTCTGGCTTCAAAAGCTCGCGTGAGCTGGGGAGGCGTTCAAAATCCTTGATAACCTCAAAAGATGCCTTGGCAATGGGGCGTTCCGCTTCTGTGAACAAAGGCTTCTGTTCCGGCTTTACCGGCGCTTCCCCTGAAACCATCAGCTCGACATTGGATTTAATTTCAACTGCCTGTTTGGGTTTTGCGGCAATATCTTTGCCGATCACAACGCCCGCACGGATGATCGAGTGCTGATCGTTTGCCTCCCGAATAATTTCATCAAAGCGGTCATGCGCCACGATGGTCAGGCGATCCACGGCGGCAACCCCTGTGCGCTTGCCGTAAGGAAGACGTAGGCCACGCCCGATGGATTGTTCGACAAGGGTGCGCGAATTGGCGGCGCGCAACGGCACAATCGTGTAAAGGTTGGTGACGTCCCACCCTTCTTTCAGCATATTGACGTGAATGACGATTTCCGTCGGTTCATTGGGGTCTTCAACGGCCAGCAATCGTTGAACCGTTTCGTCTTTTTCCTCGCCACGTTGGGCCGAGTGAACCGTGATAACGCGATCTTTGTAACGCCCTTCATAAAACGCATCCGACTTAATCATCGCCATCAGGTTTTCGGCGTGCGTCGTATCCTGCGCCACGACGAGAATGAACGGCTTCACATAGGGCCGATTGTTGTTGTCAGCATAGACCTTAAGCTCGGCCTTTGCGTTTTCGTGGATGCAAATGGCGTCTTCCAGCTTGATCTTTTCCAGCTCGTCTTCGGTGAAGTTCTTAGCATTAAAGTTCTCGCGCGTCGCAACGGCGGGTTCCTTCACATAGCCATCTTCCATCGCTATATAGAGGGGATAGCTGTAAATGACGTTCTTAAACGGAGTGGCTTTCGCCCCATTTTCAATCTGCGGCGTAGCTGTCAGTTCAAGGCCTAGAACGGGGTTCAGTTCATTGAGCGCCCGAATGCCCGCCGATGCGCGATAGCGGTGCGATTCATCCATCAGCAGAACAAGATCGTCGAGCTTAGATAGATATTCAAAATAGCTTTCGCCCAAATATTCCGAAAGCCGCTTGATCCGCGGCGAAGCCCCGCCACGCGTCTCTGTATTGATCTTTGAGATATTAAAGATGTTGATGTGGATATTATCGGCATGGCCTAAAAGGTCAGTTCCGCGAATACCGCGCCCGCTTTCATAGTTGTCGCCCGTGATGATTTCCGGCGGCGTAATGGCGAGTTCGGCGATACCCTGAAAAACATATTTCGGCGTATTTGGCGTAAAATCGGCGATCAGCTTGTTGTAGATCGTCAGGTTTGGCGCAAGCACAAAGAAATGCTTCATTCCGTAAGCAAGATGCAAGTAAGCAATGAACGCACCCATCAGCCGCGTCTTGCCGACGCCAGTCGCCACAGCGAAACAAAGCGACGGAAAATCGCGCTCAAAATCCTCGACCGTCGGATATTCGGATGCGATGGTCTTCAGCGCTTCCGCCACATCACGGTCTTTGTCGAAAGAGATAATCTCCGCCACCCGCGCGAGGATTTCGAGAGACTCCTTCTGCGGTGTGCGAAGAGACAGACGGTTTGAAATGGAGTTGATGTGACGGTTCATGGGATTATCCGATACAAAGATATTGGAGACGCTTGCGTTCAAATTGCTCATTAAGAGCAGTCGCATTTTCTGGAGTTTGATATGAAGGCGGGTTGCCTTCTTTCTGAGAGTAATACTCAAGGAATCCATTAGGAACTTTGTCGATGGTAATGAGCATCCAATCAAGGGCTTCTTTAAGTTCGTCGTCCATTTCTCCCAGAAGAATCTTTAAGGACTCCGCTCCGTTCTTTCCTTTACCTATTTGTTTCTCATCTCTTCCTATTTTTCCAAAAATTGGTTCCCAAAGATATGCAGCTTCGTCAAAATACGGCTTTAGAAAATCAGAACGGGCAATTTTCCGTGCACTTTTTGTTTCAAGCGCTGCCCAGTAGGCAAAACAGGCAGAAAGTATTGCTGCGATGAAAGAGCCTATAGAAATCCAAAGGGATGAGTCACTCATCGTCCCCTCCAAACAAAGAGGGTTCTGCTGACTTTGCCTTAGCGCGAGCTTTTGCCTTTTCCTTGCGCGGGGTTGGAATATCGACTTGGTCTTCCTCGGCCAGCGGGAGGTTTTGGACGTTGAGGCTGTAATCGTCGTGGCCCCATTCGCATTTGGTGAGGACGGCGCGAGGAATCTTGCGAAGGGTTAGGTTTTCAAAGGCATCCGCTTTGCCTCGGAAGGCGGAGCAGCAAATAAGAAGGCTGCGCTTGTCGCCCACTTCTTCGGATAGAGCCGCAAGCTGCGCCTGATCCAGTGTCTGAGTGGTGACATAGATGAAGTCGGTTTCGGTCGAATGTCCCTGTTGCCAATAAACCGTCTCGCTTGGTGCATAGGTGAAACCCATCAGCTTGCACATGGCCTGCGTCAGCATGGCGGGGTTGTATTCCTTGTTGATGACAGCCTGATTGTATTTGTCCATCGTGATGAGCGACGGAGCCAACGCGTAATACCGGAACCCGCCACCACCTTTCCAAGAAGCGGCCTCAGTAATGCCGCCCTTATCTTCACCATCGATTACCTTCCTAAGGCGCGGAATGATGTGCGTATGACAATGCTCGCCTAGCTCAATCATAATCCACCGCCGCCCCATTTTATGAGCAACCGCACCTGTTGACCCAGAACCAGCGAAGGAATCTAGAACAATATCTCCGGGGTTACTAAAATGCTTCAGTATAATGTTCAACAACGCCTCTGGCTTTTTCCCACTTCTAAATTCTACGCCGCCTTCTTGCCTGCAGTTTCCAAAGCTGCCCGCTAAATCATAGAAGTTTTCTATAGGTGTTGTGCTGCTGCTATTTGCTTTATTGTCGAGCTTATCGTTAGGCACTCCCTGAAAATATTTCCCCTTTGTTGCGCTTTCTTTTTTTGGCCCAGTAAAATAACGAAATGGAAACTGATCATCGCCAATCCCCCACACACGATACAAAATTCCCAAGCCATCAGAACTAGGACGACCCGTTAGATAATCCCTAAAAAACCGTCCAGAGGAGTTCCCATCTAAAATACTGCCTGTTGCCCAAATTTCCTTTAAGCCTTTTTCACCGCCTTCGCCTTGAACAATTTCATATTCACCGGGTCGGAACAATTCAACCTTTTTTCCGCCTAATGTTTCTGTTGCAAACGGTTCTTTCACGTTTATGTAATAGCAAAACTTTTCAAAGCTATGCTCTTTGATATTAAGATTCGGTTTTGCTCCATATTCTTTGCGATATACGTGGATTTGTTCGATCTGTTTATGAAAATCCATGTCTTGCTTTAGCGTCTTTTCAGCGTACCTGACTTGCACATATATGGTTGATAAATAGTTTGATCGACCAAAAACTTCATCCATAAGCACTTTGAGATATTGACCTTCGGAGTCATCAATATGGCAACAGATAAATCCGTCATCACGCAGCAGCACCCTTAATGATTCAAGACGATCACGCATAAGCCCCAACCATATTGAGTGCTCTAGCCCATCGTCATAATGTTCAAAAGCATTGCCGGTGTTGTATGGTGGATCAATATAAACGCATTTGACCTTCCCCGCATATTCCTGCTCCAACGCCTTAAGCGCGAGCAAGTTGTCGCCAAAGATCAGCTTGTTGTCGAAAAGATCATGATCCGAAACGCGCTTGGCCGCATGATACGACCGCGCATCATCCTCCACCAAAATCCGAGGCTCCAACCGAGGTCTCTGATCCTTGCCAATCCACGTCAATTCCAGTTTTTGCTTTTTATTTGTCATTGTGCACTCTGTTCATAAAGGCCTTGGAAAGAAGCCAGTTTGCTAACCTTCTCAAACAATGGAGTCAGATAGCAGGGCTCATCGCAATCGTAGTTACTCGCCACCGTTCTGATAACAAAACCAGTTCTCGTCAGAGCCTGAGAAGTTGCAGCAAAGTCCGCCTTCGAAGCAAAAACGGATGGGATAAGCTCATCCATCACAAGTTTCGCCGTTTTTGCAATGTCGCGGAAGTCTGGTTTGTCTATCCCGTTATGCTTTTGCAATGTTCCTAACAAGCATATTTCTTCATGACTAAGCGAAGCAAGCAGGTCAGCGTAATACAAAAACTCATCTGCTTTTAACGCTCGCGCCGCTTTTTGCCCTGCAACGATACGGGCAAGAAGGCGGAGGTTGGCCTTTGCTGTTCCTTTTCGTGCGATTTGCAAAAATGTATCAACAATTGAGGCAAGCTCTTCCTCTTGCTCTTCAGACAAAGCGCCCCAATCACGGCCAACTATTTGAACCCAAATGTCCGCTGCCGACTTCATCCGTTTAGGGACAAGGGCATTCAACGCATAAGCAAATGATGCAGCCGCCAATCCAGTCACAGGAAAGCCTTGTGCTGTTAGAGCATCTCCCATTGCCGCAGGCAGCATTGTTTTTAATAACTCAATCACGTCCACTTATCCTTGTCTGTTGCCGACCTCATTTTTGTACACATCCATATCTCCTTTATGGCATTTCTAAAGGGTAAAGGCGGCATTTCCCACTTTTTGATTCATAAAAACTCCCAGACTTATTATGTCTGGGGATATCGCCGCCTTCTTCACAAATAACCATCTCTCCAAGCTCAATAACTTTCTTGGCAAAAGAGCGAATGTCTCCATCGGACACCTCTTGCCCGGAGACGTTAAAATGGCATCCGACCTGATTGCGCATCCACGTTAAGCCATCAAGTGCGTCCAGAACAGGAGCTAGTTCTATTGCAGGAAGTGGATTTCTTGCGGCATCAAGATGTTCGACCCGAAGGAGTTTCCGTCTTTTCCCGTTAAGCGCACTTAAAAAGTCTCCAAGAGTATAGTCGCGTGTTGCGCGGCGGGGCATGCCGACGCCATAAAGCAAGGCGAATGTATCCAGAATGCATTCAAGCAATATGCCTGCTTTTGCCGAAACCACCTGTCGATCAAATTTGTTTGGCTCAAGCCAGTCCTTCAATTCGGATAGGCATGGTTTATTTGAATCAGGGATGATGCCCCATTGGACATTCCATTCTTTCAACTCGATAAAATGTATTTTGTTGCCGGGCGCTCGATGAGACAAATACCGATCTCGCCACGGCCTGTAGTGGGTCGTTAAGATGACGTGGCCGAAGCACGACATTTCCTCATCAAGCATCGAAATAAATCTATTCAGATGCGAGCTATCCACTGAGGTCAGGACATCGTCCAAGACGACAAGCGCATTAGCGGCTGAGAACTTTTTAGTAAGGGCCAGCCAGATGCAAATGCCAAGCGTATCAAGGTGAGACTCGCTGAAGTACGCTTGGGGGAGAATTTCCTTCTCTCCTTCGAAATCACCAGTAATGAGCAGAGAACCTTTAAACTTGTCGTCCAGCAAAAGTTTTATGCTCGATATAGATTCTCCGGGATGAATTTTTTCATAAAGTCGAGACACCTCTTGAGAAATCTCTTCAAGGACAGAAGACACAAACGCTTTGCGTTCTCGAACAACTACATCAAGAACCTTTGACAAATGCTTGTGCAGTGCATCCGTCTCTTCCTGTTTCGTCTTGTTTTCGGTCAAACTCTTTAGCTGGATATCGACAGAATCTTTTAAACCAGTAATTTTCTGATTTTCGGTTAGATGAAGTTCCATTGCGGCCCAATGGGCTGCTGTAATGGTGGAAACATCTTGCATCGCCTTCAAACGAGTCTGTGGTGTGGCGCTTTCATCTTTGATCGTCTTTACAAAGGCTTCGTCAATCTTAACGGCCAACTGTAGGGGAATATCGGGTGACGAGATATGTGCGAGGAGCAGGTCTAATGCATTACAAACGCTCCTGAACTGTGTTCCAACACGGCTATTTGCTTCATCAAAAGCTTTTTTCGCTTTTTGTGTGGCCGCGACCGCTTCAGAAAGTGATTGAAGCAAAGATATTCTCGTGTCGAGGGATGCCCCGAGATCTTCATCGATGAGAGGCTTCTCGCATACAGGGCATTTTCCTAAAGATGGGGCAGCAGAGACAAATTTTCGAGCTGACTGGAGGACAGCAAGAAGTTCCGTTGCATTGGCGAGCGCATTAGCCGCTTCTTTATCCTGATTTTTCTTGGTCTCGGTATAGCTATTCTGAGCGGCATTTTCTTCATCAATGGCCGACTGGAGATTTGCTGTGGTAGTGCGAAGGGCATCCTTAAGACGTTCATACTTTTGGATCGCACTATTTTCTTTTTTCAGATCGTCGACGTTTTGCTTGGATATTCTTTCTGCCCAAGCCTCAACGTTTTCGGAATCTCCCTTGTTCTTTTCCCATAGACTTGTAAGATTGCTTTGTGCGTTCGTATATGTTCGCGTTAGCACGGTCAGATCATCTTGAATTCTTTTTAAGGCGTCACGCAACGCTTGTTCAGATCGCTCGACACCGGGAATCTCGACAAAACTTCTAATGCTGTTAAATCTCTCGCTTGGCTTGGCCTCAACAAGTTCCTTAATTTGAGCGCGCCTTAAGACCCTTAAAGTTGGGCAGCCTTTTTCTGGCGTAACCGCAATAGCGTTTTTGCCGCTTAATCTTGCTGTCCAATTAGAGGCATCGGCTCCAAGAGTTACACAGACGTCTTTTGCTTTTTTCCCAACAGAAATAACGTTTTCAAGTTTTGTTCCTGCCCGATCATCAAGCGATCCTTTGGATTGGCAGCATAAAAATGTTAAGCCATCAATAATGGTCGATTTTCCTGTGCCGTTTTCACCAAAGATCATCGTGATTTTTTTGGAGGGATCGAAGGAAATATCAACGCCCTGCGTCGCCCCCCGGAAGGCGTTAAGTTGAATTCTATTCAGGCTCATGGCTGAGACCCCACTTCAATTTTCTTTTTTGATAACGCCAGCTCAAAATCTACACGCCAGTCGTCCGCGCTCATGGAACCTGAAGCAATTTTCCCTTTTAGTTTTCTGGCCAATACTTCATCGATTAATCCTCCTTTAGTAAGAGCAACCAGTATTTGCTCTTCCACGAGAAGGTCTGGGGATAATGCAGCAGTTTTGTCTTGTTCAATCATGTGATCCCCCACCCCACACAAAACAACGACACCATCTCATGCCTGCTGTCCTGCAGTTGCCGTTCTAATTGATTAATAAGCTCTTCACGCCTTGCGTCAATTTTATCTTGGCTGACGAAAAGCTCATGCCGTTTTTGGGAGCGGCGTTTTTCGAGAGCAGCTTTTTGTTTTTGGAACGCCAATTTTTCAGCCAAACTTATCAATTGCTTAGATTGGCGGTCTGCTTCGCGGATATCGCGGTCGAGTTGCTTGAGTTCAAGTTCCAGCCCCGTTTTCAGGTCTTCGGCCCAGCGGTCGAGCTTATCCAGTTCTTCTTCGAAATAATGGTGGTTGCTGGCTTCCGATTCGCTCAGCAGCAAAGCCATGCGCGCGGCGCGGGCGGATTCACATGCGGCAGCGTGGGGACAAGGCTGAAAATCTCCCGCATTTGACGCGGAAAGCAAAAGCAGTTTCTCGCCAAACTCCGGCGGCAGGATTGTGCCGCTTTCGTCGCAAACGGTGAAGATCAGGCTTTCCGTTTCCTCGAACGTCTTGATCGTCAGTTTGTCACACCAGAGCCAGCCGCGCTTGCCGCGCTGTTCTTCCAAAAGCGCGATTTTGTGCGGATAGTATGACAGATCGAACAAAAGCGTTGCCGGAGGCGTTTCTATTTCGCGACCTTTCTGAATGACGCGCTCGCCCATAAGGTCAGACATGCGGTAGGGATAGCCTGTGACAGGGACTTTATGTGGCTCTCGCTTAGGGCGCGAGAGAGGATCGAACGGCTCAGCGTCCTTGGTTTCCAGATAATGATAAATGGGCGTGCGGTCACCCTCGGCGGGGCGTTCACCTTGGCGGATAAAATCGAGATCGTCGCCAAAGATCAGTTTTTCATCGTTGAAGAAAAAGGTGTCTTTATAAACGTACTTCGTTAGCTCCCAGAAATGATGCGTGACTGTGTCGATGCGCTTCTTCGTCGCCTCCATGCTGAATTTCAGGTGTTTTGTTACATCTTCGTCAAAATGCTCGAACAGAACATTGCGCGTTTCGGCAATGCGGTTTTGGATCGGCTCTTCCATCTCGGCCTGAAGCTGGGCAAAGGCTTGCTCGATCTCTTCCGGATGGCGACAGGTTTCAAAAATTTCCAGAATGCGTTTTTCAAAGTCGATGCCAGACTCGACACGGCCTAAAACCTCATCCGAAGCGCCGAAGACGCCGTCGAATAGCTGAAACTTTTCTTTCAGCAATTCATAGATGCGTTGATCTGCGAGATTGTCTTGGTTCAAAAAGTTGATAACGACAACATCATGTTTTTGGCCGTAACGATGGCAACGGCCTATGCGCTGTTCAATGCGTTGCGGGTTCCACGGCAAATCGTAGTTGACGATAAGAGAGCAAAACTGAAGGTTGATGCCTTCGGCGGCGGCTTCGGTGGCGATCATCACCTCGGCATGGTCTCGGAAAAAATCGACCAACGCCATGCGCATATCGACGTTCTTTGATCCCGTCATGCGGCCTGTGGCGGCGTTCTTTTCTTGCCACATGGTATAGATGTCTTTGGAAAGCTCGTCCGCATTCTGGCCGTTAAACGTGACAATCTTGCCGCGATAGCCGTTCGCTTCCAGAAACTCTTTCAAATAACGCTGGGTGCGGCTGGATTCCGTAAAGACCAACGCCTTTCGTGCGCCGCCCAATACTTCCATTCGCGCAAAGCCGGTGTGCAAGGCGGTTAAAAGCGCGGTCGCTTTTGTTTCGACCTTGATAGAACGCGCGAGAGCTTCAAAACCTGCGACTTGCTCTATCTCGTAATTTAATTTTTCAATGTCGATGTCTTTATGTTTAGGCGGCGGGGTTGATTGCTCTTCATCCTCTGCCGCTTCGGCATATTCGATGTCGATGTCTTGCCCTACAACAAACGCGCCACGCAGGTTCAGTTTTTCCTCCTTGCGAGTTTCGCGCATTTTTTCAAGACGCGCTTTGATCGTTTTCAGCGTGCCGACGAGCGCATAAGACGATGACGCCAGAAGTTTGCGGATGACGAGGACAACCAGTTTCCGCTGCGCCCACGGGATGGCATAGGTGTCCTGTTGAAGCAGAAAGTCGGAAACCTCGTCATAGAGCCGTTGCTCCTCCGCCGATAGTTTGAATGGCTGCAATATCGCTTCGCGGTGGGTGTAGCGGATATATTCCAACACCTGCCGCCGGAGCGTGCGCTGAACAAACGGTGCGAGACGGGATTTCAGGTCGTCGATGTTTGGGTTGCTATTGCCATAGGCTGATTTGAACGTATCCACCCCGCCGAAAATCCTTTCGTCGATCAACGAAGCAAGGCCATAAAGCTCCATCAGAGAATTTTGCAATGGGGTCGCCGTCAGCAGAACCTTTTTGTGATCCGCCAAGGCCGCTTGGATCGTGCGGCCCATCTTGTTGTCTTTCTTGAACAAGTTCCGAAGCTTGTGGGCTTCGTCGATCACGACCAGATGCCACGGCATGGCTTTCAGCGCATCGGCATAACGATTGGCGAATTGATAAGAGATGATGACAACGCCAGCAAAATCGAAGGGGTCGCCATTGGGCGCGCGCTCGACATAGTTGCTTCCCTCCAGCACAAGCGTGGGCAGATTGAACTTTTCTTCAAGCTCTATCGACCATTGGCGACGCAGGACGGCGGGGCAAATCACAATGAGCCGCCGCTTATGTTCGGCCCAAAGCTGGCAAAGCAAAATACCTGCCTCAATCGTTTTGCCGAGGCCGACTTCATCCGCCAGCATAACGCCTTTGGATAGGGGCGACCGAAGCGCAAAAAGTGCCGCCTCAATCTGGTGTGGGTTTAGATCAACGGCAGCGTCAAAAAGAGAGGTTGTAAGGCGGTCGACAATGGTCGAGGATTTCTTGCCTGAAAGCTCGTGCGCGAAATATTTGGCATGATAAGGGGTTGGGACTGCTTGTGAGCACCTATTGTCCATCCCCTTTTGTTCGTTTTGTGCTTTCATTTACCCAATCTCTGATTCGCAAGGCCATTCACCCCTCCAGTTAAGAGACATTATGCCGTAATGGCAATAATGGACAGCCAAATAATACAAAAAACGACGGTTTCATAAGCGGTTAGACCAATAAATCCGTCTATTTGATAGTTTCAATGGTTTGAATCTTGTTATCCGGCCCATAGATCAGAACATAGTTCGTGTATTTGTCCTGCGCGGCGAGTTCGAGGGGCGTTCCGACCACTTCCCATAGGCCAAGCGTCAAAACGTCAGCAACGACATGCCCGGCAACAGCGGCGTTGCGTGCGCCTGCGCTATGAGCATCGGGGTCAATTTTGTAAATGACCTTGGTTTTGCCTGCGTCGAGGCTGGCCGTCATGTTGGGTGCGCCAAAGCTTTCTTCAATAATCGCTCGGTCGGCACCGACCTGCATCATGGCCGGATCGCCCTTGGACGTACTGCGGCTGGCAGACATGGCCACGGCACAGCCGCAAAGAGGAAGCAAAAGAAAACAGGTAACAAGGGCTTTACGCATCAACGGCTCCGCAGGTTTGAGTAAGGTTTCAGTCACCTGTATCACGCTGATGTGCCAATTCCGGTCACATTGCCCCTTGGCGGGCCAAGGTTTTTTGTGGCAAAGTAACAGCAACAAAACAGAGCCGTTTCCATGCGATTTGAAAAAGCCGAAGACCTGCTAAATCTTGCCTTTGCCATGCAATCGAGCGGCGATGGCGTCTCGCTGAGCGACATTGAGCAAATGTTCGAGGTTTCGCGCCGGACGGCCATGCGGATGCGCGACGCTGTTGTGCGGGTCTATCCGCAAACGGAAGAAAGCGTCGATGAGGGACGGATCAAACGTTGGCGCATTTCATCGGCCACAAACGGGCGGCATTTGGCTCTTACGCCCGACGAGCTGGCCACGCTCGACATGGCGGCCAAGGCATTCAATGGTCGTGGACTGCAGCTGCAGGGCAAAGCACTGCGCTCCCTGTGCGGCAAAATCAAAAGCTTCCAAAAGTACGAGGCCTCGCGCCGGATTGAACCCGATCTTGAGGCGCTGATTGAAGCCGAGGGGCTGGCCGCGCGTCCGGGGCCAAGACCCAAGATCAAGGTTGAACATCTTCATGCCCTGCGCGAAGCGATCAAGGCCTGCCAGATCGTCGAGATACTTTATCGTGGCAAAGGCAAGAAGGACGCGGAGATCAAACGTGTCGCACCCTACGGATTTCTCTACGGCCATCGGCACTATCTGGTCGGCGGAGGCACCGAGAAAGGCCGCGAGTCCTCTCGCTATCACTTCATCCTTTCACAGATAGAAGGCGTAACCATTACCAAGCAAGGCTTCCGCCGCGATCCAACATTTGATCTTCAATCCTATGCCGAGGAGTCATTCGGCATCTGGAAAGAAAAGCCTGTCGAGGTCGTCTGGAAGTTCACGCCGCGCGCCGCAGAGGCCGCGCGAGATTTCGTGTTTCATCCCAGCCAAAAGATCACAGATGGCAAAGACGGCTCCATGACCGTTCGCTTCAAGGCAGGTGGCTTGCTTGAGATGGCTTGGCATCTGTACATGTGGGGCGATCAAGTCGAGGTCGTCAAACCCACTGCGCTGCGCAAGATGGTGAAAGGCCATGCGCGGGGATGGGATGGGCTGCCCTAAGTGACAAAAGTGGTCACTTGTCCGTTTGTATATGCCCGTTATTGGCGTGCCTATGCGTTATGAAAAAGCTTCCATTATATTTGAGGGAGCTAACATGTACGAAAGCAACACAAGCCAGATTTCCTGTTGTGACGGAGACAATTCTCCTGCTGTGATCGGTTATGTAATAAGCTCCATATTCGGCGCGATAGTCGGTTTCGTCATAGGGCTTCTTTGTTAAATTACATCGGTTCAAGACATAAATTTTCAGCCACTTTGACCATTGCATTTGGACGGCCTCCTTTTTGGGTCAAAATGGAGTTGGCCATAGTTGTTCCCCTGTTCATGCTTTCTTTTAAGGAAAGCCCATTCTTTTGAGCAAGCAAGAAGCCAGCTAAAAATTGATCTCCTGCGCCTATGGAATCAACTACATGAACCGCGTTCGAAGCTTCTACATGAAGAGTATTTTTTTTCGTTCTAAGTGTTGCCCCTTTCTCTCCTTGTGTCATAACAACTATCTGCTGGGACGAAAGCGGAAGCGCCACATGTCTTTCAAAGGCGGACACTTCTGTCTCATTCCCAATGATGATGTCGGACATTGAAGCAAGATCACGAGGCAGAACGGAAAGCCTTTGCCATGAGAGCGAGCCTTGTAAATTGAAAACTGTTTTTGCTCCTCTATTTCTCGTCTCTCTTATGGCATCAAGAAGCACAGGCAACCTGTTCTCTTTTTCCAGCAATATAGCCGCCTCAAACAATAGGTAGTCACAGCGCGTTTTGACAAGCGCCGCCAACTCCTTATCGGAAAATCTCGTTGGGTTTCCTGCGTGAAAAAGGATGCTCCGCTCCCCCATTGGGGTCGTCAGGATTAAGC
>JAQUYN010000064.1 GCA_028691835.1 Alphaproteobacteria bacterium
TTCCGATCTCTGGCGGGCGATTGTGTCGGGTGCGTGATCGCAGGCCGCGAACTAGTGCAAGCCCTGCGCACTGTTTTGCCGCCCTATCCGCTGGCCCAGAGTGCCGTGCGAGCGGCGCTTGATGCGCTGTCGCCCGCAGGCTTGGCGCAAAGCAACGGTCGCCGCGCGACAATTATTGCCGAGCGTTCTTATCTGTCTGCAAAGCTGGTCGAAGCCGAAAATGTCGTGCGCGTTTATCCCAGCCAAGCTAACTTCCTGTTTGTAGAAACCACTGATGCTGCCGCCTTTATGGCGCGGCTGCGGCGTTTTGATATTCAGGTCCGCAGTATGGACAGCCAGAAAAAGGGTGCGGTACGCATTGCTATCGGTAGCCCTGCCGAAAACGATTTGTTGCTTCAGGCCTTGGGCCTTCCTTCGCGCCAGTCGAAATCCCTGCGCCGCTTTGGTCTACAACGGACCACGAAGGAAACAGCGATTGACGTAACGGTTGATCTCGATACGTCGGCACCTGTTGACATCGACACAGGCCTCGGTTTCTTCGATCATATGCTGGATCAATTGGCGACGCATGGCGGGGTTAGCCTGACTCTGCGGGCTGTGGGCGATCTGCAAGTGGACGCACATCACACGATTGAGGATTGTGCGCTCGCGCTTGGTGAGACCATTAAAGGTGCGCTTGGCGACAAAAAGGGCGTGGCACGTTTTGGATTCACTGCGCCACTCGATGAATCTGTCGCGGAAGTAGTTCTCGATCTCTCGGGCCGCCCCTTTGTCGAAATCAATGCCGCGTGGCCAGCCACGCCCTGCGATGGCATGGGGCCTGACCTCGTCGAACATTTCTTTCGCTCGTTTGCGACAAGCCTCGGCGCGACGATGCATATCGCTGTGAAAGGCGAGAACACACATCACATGATCGAGGCTTGCTTTAAGGCCGTAGGCCGTGCGCTGCGTCAGGCGTTTGTCCGCGAAGGCGATGCGCTTCCTTCGACCAAGGGGGTTTTATGATTGTCATCATCGACAGCGGCGTGGCCAATCTGGCCTCCGTTGAGGCAGCTTTTTCACGAATGAACGTGCCCGTCACGATCACGGACAATACCGATATGATCCGTTCAGCCAAGCGCTTGATTTTGCCCGGTGTTGGGTCGGCTCCGGCGGCCATGCGCAAACTCGAAGCGAAGGGTCTGACGGACACGATCCGGCAACTGACGCAACCTGTGCTGGGTATATGTTTAGGCATGCAGTTGTTGTTTGACGCATCCGAGGAAGGCGCGGACGATGGCGCGGTCACACCTTGTCTTGGCGTTATTTCCGGCACTGTCAGAAAATTGAAAGACGGCCCCGATAGGCCTATCCCACATATGGGATGGAACGAAATCACGCTGGACGCACCCGATCACCCGCTTTTGTGCGGCGTTGCGTCGGGGGCCTTTATGTATTTCGTGCATAGTTTTGCCGTGCCCCCTTGCGCCGCAATGCTTGCCAGTTGCACCTATAGCGAACCCTTCACGGCCATGTGCGGCCACAAAAACTTTTTTGGTTGCCAGTTCCATCCCGAACGATCCGGCGAAGCAGGGCAGCAAATCTTACGAAACTTTATTGAGATGAGGGCGTAATGGAAATCTTTCCGGCCATAGATTTGAAAGACGGCGCATGCGTGCGGCTTCAGCAAGGCGACTTTGCGGCAGCCACACTTTACGATGCTGCTCCGCTCGTCGCGGCCCGTCGCTTTGAACAGGCTGGAGCGAATTGGCTGCACGTCGTCGATCTCGATGGCGCAAGAGACGGGGCAGCGCGGCAAACCTCCCTCATTGCACGACTGATACAAGAAACGACGTTAAAAGTTCAGGCTGGTGGCGGCGTACGCACCGAGAGCGATATTGAAACACTGTTACAGGCTGGCGCGGCACGCGTCGTGATCGGCAGCCTAGCCGTGACGCAGCCTCAGCTGGTGCGTGACTGGATTGCACGCTTTGGAGGGGATCGTATCGTGTTGGCACTTGATATACGGTTCAACAAAGAAGGTGAGCCAGAGGTGTTGACTCGCGGGTGGCAGGATGCAAGCGGCACAACGCTCTGGGATGTGTTGCGCCTTTATGACGGCAGCTCCTTCCGCACACTTCTTTGCACCGATGTTGGTCAGGACGGCATGATGACGGGGCCGAACCTCGCACTCTATGAAGCGATTCAAGCGCGTTTCCCTGCGCTCGCTCTTCTGGCGTCAGGTGGCATCGGAAGTCTTGAGGATATCCACGCTTTATCTTCTCAAGGTTTTGCCGGAGCCATCACGGGCAAGGCTCTTTATGAAAACAAGTTAGATCTTATCGAGGCCATACGGATTGGCAAAGGGGGCAACGATGCTCGCTAAACGGATTATCCCTTGCCTCGATGTCAAGGACGGCCAAGTCGTCAAGGGCGTGCAGTTTCGCAACCACGAAATCGTCGGCGATATTCTCGATCTTGCCAAACGCTATCGCGACGAAGGCGCAGACGAGCTTGTCTTTTACGACATTACGGCGTCAAGCGATGGTCGTCGCGTCGGGCGCGACTGGGTCGGCAAGATTGCCAAGATTCTCGATATTCCCTTTTGCGTGGCGGGTGGCATCCGCAGCCTTGACGAGGCACGCGACGTTTTGGCCAGCGGCGCGGATAAAATCTCGATCAACTCGCCCGCTCTCGAAACCCCAAACCTGATCGACGCAATGGCGCGAGAGTTTGGCAATCAATGCGTCGTCATCGGCATCGATAGCCGTTTCGAGAATGGCGACTGGCAGGTCTATCAATACACGGGCGATGAAACCAAAACATGCGCCAGTCGCCGTCTCACCTTGGATTGGGCACGCGAAGCGCAACAGCGCGGCGCAGGCGAAATCGTTCTGAACTGCATGAACAAGGACGGGATGCGCGACGGTTATGACATCGCGCAGCTCACCGCCGTTCGCGCCGCCGTGACCATCCCGCTGATCGCCTCAGGTGGTGCAGGCAAGAAAGAAGATTTTGCGGACGTTTTCAAAAAAGCCCGCGTGGACGGTGCTCTTGCCGCCAGCATATTCCACAAGCAAGTCGTCACCGTCGGCGACGTTAAAACTTTTCTGCGCACACAAGGCGTCGCCGTTCGCCTATAAGGAGATAACATGACACAGGATTTTACAAGCGTTGACATTAGCGCAGTCGATTGGGCCAAGAGTGGCGGCCTCGTGCCTGTCATCGTGCAAGACGCAGCCAGTTTCCGCGTTTTAATGCTGGGCTACATGAACAGCGAGGCCTTATCCGCAACACTAACCAGCGGCTTCGTCACCTTTTTCTCCCGCAGCAAAAACCGCCTATGGCAAAAGGGCGAGACGTCTGGCAACGTCCTGCGCCTGCGCGAGATCCGACTTGACTGCGACAATGATGCGCTTCTTGCGCTTGTCGATCCCACCGGCCCAACGTGTCACACAGGCAGCACCTCTTGCTTTGGCGAGATGGACGCGCCCGCGCTCGCCATTCTGAGCGATCTTGAAAACACAATCCGGCAAAGGCAAGCTAACCCAACCGAGAACAGCTATACCGCGGCCTTGTTTGCCAAAGGCCTGCCACGCATCGCGCAAAAAGTCGGCGAGGAAGGGGTGGAGGTCGCCCTCGCCGGAGCGCTCAGCGCAGATAACCTCGCCGAAGAATCCGCCGATTTACTCTATCACTTGTTGGTGCTCTTGGTTGCCAATGGCAAGGGCTTGAGCGATGCACTAAACGTTCTAAAGTCACGGACGAAATAGGCAGAAAAAGACCGCGCCGCCACGTTATCGACACACCCTTCCCTGCATGCGCAAAGCTGTATAATCCATCAGCGCCTCTGGAAACGCCGCCCCCTTCGGCGCAGTCTCGATCTCGGCAGCGAGTTTAAACCAAATCGAGCTCCTTGCTAACTTCCGTGCCGTTGCTCAGACGTTGGAGGTCAGACCACATTTGGTCGGGTAACTTATTGGAAAAAGCTCGCTTGACTAAATTGAAAAAGTCAAGCGCCCGCAGCGAGAAATGCCCAACAGCGAGGCCAAACAGGGTTAAAAGGATGTTTTGGTAGGGTGGATAGAGTCAAGCGATACCCTAAAGAATGGCTGTTTTCCTAGGGTTTCTTGCGATAGCTGCATATTGCAGCGAGTTGCCATTTCGTAAAGTAATGGCGGAGGGGAGGATACTTGGCGGCGAACATGCTCCAAGTTAACAGATTGATTACAATGGATTTATTTTTCTTCGGCAAGCGCCTATTGGTTAATGGCTTGCGGAATCGTCTTGAAGCCAAACAGGGTTTTGGCGCTTGTCCTTGGGCGCTACTCTCTTGTCGCCGTCAAATAATCTGCCTCCAAGAGAGTTCAATTCTTCTTCCAGCATTTTGATGTGTTCGGGTCTCAAGTCATCTTGGTGGATGGCAAGGGCCACAGTTTCAAGGGTCTGCAACAATCTCTGGTCATGTTTGCTGAGCGCTTTGGCCAGATGCTTCCCCGATCCAACAAAATGCTTTGAAGCCCTGAGAGAAAGTTCACAAAATTTCGGATACAGCGCGTAAAAGATGGCTCTATTTTCCTCAGAAGGCCGACTACCTTTGAGATCATCTATGAGATCGGTGATTGAGTAACGCAAAACATTGCGTCGCTCGACGTCTAATTCCTCGGCGCCTTTTGCAAGAAGATCCATTGCGAAGGCTTGAAGTTTTTGCGCTGTTTCATTTGCTTGCGGAACAACTTCACCCGTTGCGATCATGTGGATGATGGAGACTTCTGCATCCTTATATCCTTCGTTCATAAAAGCTTGGATTGTTTCATAATCGTGCACAAATGCTTCGACGGGCATTTCATTAAATAGAAAAGATTCTCGATACGCGGCGTCAAGGTGATTGTAAATAACCACGAGATCAAGATCAGACAGAAGTGTTCCTTGTCCCCGCATGATGGAACCAGCAGCTATCACAAACTCAGCACCTGTGTATCTATTCTCCCATAGATCCTTAGCATTTTTGATTGCATCTGATGCGTTGAGCATTCTTATCACCACTTTCCTTTTTGTATCCTCCGCCTAACCATCTGTATCTCGAAATTGCTCCGATTTCTCTCTACTGAAAAGTAGGGTTCCGTAGAGAGTTTTCGCATCTCTAACCGTTAATAACCATATTTTTCGAACCCGACTCGAGGAATTTTTGCCCCATCCAATTCGGATAAATGTCCTCAATGGTGCAGAATTTTCAATCACTTGTATCTTGTTGAAATTGCTGTGATAATCAGACCTGCACCCATCCATTTTGGATGGGTGGCGGAGGGAATGATACTTGGCAGCGAACATGCTCCAAGTTAACGCGTTGATTAGAAACATTTTTATTTATTGCCGAAAGCCGTTAATGGTTAATTTAGCTTGCGCGGACTCACGTTTTAGCAAGCTGGCGCGTGGCTGGCTTGACGTCGTGCAGGCCCTCGAAAAGATGAGGTATTCGATACTTTTTGGCACCGTTCAAGACCTAAGATCTCATCACCCCATTTTTGCATATTATCAAAACGCCGTTCAACTGAAGCTCTAATGTCTTTTGGGGTAAGTGCTAAGATCCGCTCTTTCTTCGGGGCAAGTTCACGAATTTGAGAGGCAAGCTCCTCATCTGTAAACGCGCCATATGTAAATCCTGCATCAACATGCAACCCTGCTCGCCCAAGTTTTTGAAGTGCTTCAGAAGCATCCTCTAGATAAAGTTTATCTTTCTGAACATTGCCGCCAGTGAAGTCGAGAGCGCTGCCATTATCGACGCGCCATACCTTCCCCTCTTTATCCATAATTATGTTGTCGTTTGAGGACAGGTCCCAATTATCTAAAAGAACATCAACCGCAACACTCTTTTTTATTTGCTCTCTAACGAGCGGCATCTGGTCAGCTCTAACGAGAGTATTCTCGATGTATTCTCTATACAGACACCCATCGCGACCGATAAAAGCTTCAGGAGCGTTGACCCCACAAAGACGGTAAATATCATGAACAGCCTTTTCACGACCATAGTGCAGTTGACGCCCCTTGAGTGTCTCTGCATCTCTTGACGGCAAGTCTCCGCGATCATCTAATTTCGCCAAAGCCCCTCGCTTCGACCATTTCTTGCCGTTCTCATCCGTGACAAACGAAACATATTGAATGTCTTCTGTCTTTACATATTTGTCATGTGTAAAACTCGCTGTGCTTCGTCTATTTGCGGCCTCTTCCAGATCTTGGGACATCTGCTCCGGCAATGCTATACCATGGCTAGCCCAATCCCACGCATTCATATAAATGAGTTTAAATTCTTCTGGCGTCAATTCACTAATGTCTTTTTGATAGATAGCCTCTGTTTTTCGTTTGCACACGAGTTCAACAAAGCTGGGATCTCTGGTGTCTTCCCTCCTACGGCTGTTGGCGCCATAAAGTTCGGACGCCCGTTCAACTGACATTCCATTTTGAGCCTTCATAAGTTCAACGCGAACAACGGTCTCGGGAGACATAGGCCGAGATACTTGTATCGTTTCCTCAACCTTTACGTCATCATCCGGTTTAAAGACAATGATATCACCATAAGATCGCCCCCAATTTCCTTTGATGCCCGCTTCGCGTAGAACGTTTACACATGCTTCAGCTCCAATTTCCGTTGTGGCACGCCCTGTGTATTTCTTTTCCATAACTTGATCGATAGCTTTTTTTTGTTCGATTGTCGGACTACCGCCGTTTAAACACGAGGCCCGATCAAAGTTTAAAGTCATAATATGAAGATACCCGCCAGTAATTTCAAAACGTTCGGCTGAAAGAGCATTATGGTCAGGCCGCACATACCCCATAGACCGACTACCATTGTCAGCAGTGTAGAAACCGCGCCCATCATCTCCGTTTGTTGTCAGCGCTGTTTCATTGTTCATGATCACAGGACTTGCTGAGCCATGAAACATCCTTGATTGTCCTGGCAACAAAGGGGGGAGACTTTCAGTCACAGCAAGCCAAGGAGACTGGTGATAAAGCCTTTGCTTCTCTTTCCGAGCCATGAAATCTAGGGCTTGCTGTCGCTTCTGTGCGGTGGGAAATTGGAGGCCTGCTTTCTCCATAACTTCGCCCAGCACAGACTTATGGGTATCATCCAAATAATTAAGGTCATCTTCGGTTACGGTAGAAATGAAATCTTGAAATCTGTTTTTTAAAACCTCAGGTATTTCAACTTTCCGGTTAACCCGGCTTTTAGAGTCGTTGATTTTCTTCTCTAAATATTCTGTCTGCTCGTCAAGCCCCGTTAAATATTTATTGAAATCCTGATCCGTGATTTGCTTCAGAATGCCTTCCTTAACTTGATTTTGTTTATACGACAGTTCGTTACCTGGATTGTCGTCAATGATGTCAACAACGGCATGCCCATTGACTTTTCTGTTTTTCATAAAAAGGCATATTTGCTTTCTAAAGAGCTCAACCTCATTGTATTCCTGCCGGGAAAGGCCATTGCGAAAAAGCGGTATGCTTCTCGCTTTTTTATTGTTGGGGAGGTTTAATACAGCCAGAACGGCTTCTTTAACATCATACTTATTTTCTGTTAATCCCTTATTGTGCAAAATCTGTTTGATCCTGTGCCCGTCTTTGTGAATCATCATAATTTGCTTTTCGACATGCACCGAAAAATGCTCAGCTTTTTTCTTCTGATATTGAAGCTCTTTGAGTTTTGAGGGGCCTTCGGCAAGGATTATCTTTGCTTCTTCTCTAATTTCGTGGTCTTGAAGAATAGACTGGTAGTATGCACTTTTCGAACTCAACAGCCTATGAACTTCATCAGCTACAGCTATGCGAGCATCCTCTGACAAAACACCATGTTGTATATAATGCTCATCACAGATTGCCCGCAAATACGGGTCCACAACCACATTAGAAACAGTGGTTCGATTAACATCAGCATCCATATATAACATGGAAGCACCTGCTTCTTTTCTATCAAGAATGACTTAAACTATTATTCGCCACTATAGCATAGTGTCCTTAATAAAATCCTATATGCCAAACGAATCTATTAACCAATTTTAATGTTTGAGTTTTGGAATTAATAGCCCTCAGATAATGAAAAATATCATCCGCTCAACCATTTGTACGGCGAAATTGCTCCGATTTCTCTCTGTGAAAAGTCGGGTTCCGTAGAGAGTTTTTGCATCTCTAGCCGTTAATAACCATATTTATTGAACCCGACTCGAGGAATTTTTGCCCCATCCAATTCGGATAATAACACCCATGAGGTCAGAATTTTCAATCACTTATATCTTATTGAGATTATTGTGAAATTAGACTTTGCCCTATCCATTTCGGATAGATGGCGGAGGGAACGTGACTGGGGAAGAACATGCTCCATATTAACGCATTGATTATGCATATTTTTATTCTTTCCAGCAAGAAGCTGATGGTTAATGCGTTTCGATTCCGCGTTTAAGATTCGAACTAACGATAAGGCGCAGGGTAGTGGCAGATTCCGATTTTTATTGAAAGTTTAACTCGTTTCCGGTATATTATCCGGATAATGATCGAAACGAGATGAGAGCCACCCATGCCCGCTGCACCAAACAAAAAGCTGCCGCCAGCTAAGCGCTTGGCGCTTTATCGCAAGCGGGCCGAGCGTGCAGGGATTGTGCGCGCCGAGGTGAGTGTTCCCGCCAAAGATATTACGCACATTCGTACCCTCGCCCGCGCCTTGCGCGAGGGCGGCGCATTGGCCGACCAACTTCGGGCTCAAAGCGCCCAGATCGAAAAACCGCAGATCGCCCGAACGGGTGCTGAGCTTGTCACCTTTTTGCGGCAAGGGGCAACAGGTGGGTTTGTCATCGACCTGCCCGAGCGCGTTGTTGACGAGCCGCGAGAGACAGGGTTTTAGTCCATGTTAGCCATCATCCTCGACACAAACGTTTTAAGCGAACTCTTCAGACCGGATCCGAGCGAGCTTGTTTTGAAATGGATTGCTCGTCATGATCCCCAAAACCTTTATCTGACGTCCATCACTATCGCGGAGATTTACGCTGGCATCGAAAATCTTCCCGCTGGTAAGAAAAAACCGACCCTTTCCGCTTGGCTAGACGATTATGTTCTGCCGAATTTTGAAGGACGCATCCTCTCCTTCGATCTCAAAGCCGCTCCCATTTGGGGCCGTCTCACCGCGAACAACAAAAAGCAAGGCCGCCCGCGCCCTGCCATTGATACGATGATTGCTTCTATCGCGCTCGCGCACGGTCTCTCGCTTGCCACGCGTAACACAAAAGATTTCGAAGGTCTTGCGCTCAAACTGGTCAATCCGTTCGAGAAGCATAAATAGGCAAGATCAAAGTTGCTTTAATCCTTTCCATTGGTATGTTAGCGGCCATGACACAAGATATTACACAACAGCAAAAAATACTTTCTCGAACTTACCTGACATATCAGTTTGCCAGCAGTTTGTTCTTCATTAGTGCTGTTTGGCTTTATTTCTACCGTCTGTACATCACGGATGCCCAAGTCGGTATTCTTGATGGCTTTGCCTTTGCAATTGGCCTCGTTGCAGAAGTCCCATCAGGAGTGCTCGCGGACAAATTTGGGCGTGGTCGAATTGCAAGATTTGGACTTATTCTTTCTGGTCTTGGTTTTATTGTGCAGGCGTTTGGAAGTAGCTTCCTGCCATTTTTCGTTGGACAAAGCATCGAAATGATTGGGGTATCCCTTGTCTCAGGTGCAGATGAGGCCCTCTTTTTTTCCCTCCTTAAATTTGATCCTAAATCTCCACATTGGAAAAAACTTGTTATGCGTGGCTCTCAAATGGCGTTGATTGGAACATTGGGAGCTACCCTGCTTGGGGGATGGTTACACACAATCAATCCACGTATACCGTGGTTTCTGACGGGCGGTGCATTTCTTCTTTCTGCCTTTTTGCTTTGGCGCTTAAAATATCCTCGCCCTGTAAAAGCGGCTTTATCTGTTGAAAAAGGAGTCAAAGCACATTGGGGAGAAATTAAAGAGGGATTTGTTCAATTCAGCAGACCAGAACTTTTCCGCTATGTTCCTTTTATCCTAACCGTTCAGGCTCTTTTCTACGCAGCCAGTTGGGGGCTGTTGCGCATAGTTTTGTTAGACAGATTTCATTTTGACCCTGTTGCTGGATCTGTTCTGGTTGCTGGGTGCTGTGCTGTGACGTTTGTTGCTCTTGGGTTGGTTCATATTCATGCAAATAGGATAAATGAAAGGCATGCTCTAACTTTCATCGCCTCTTCCGCAGCGATCGCCCTTATTCTTTCAATTCCAGACATAGGACTTTGGGGCGGCATGATTATTTTCGCACTCTATACCGGAGAGCGTATCCTTTACCCGTTTCTCAGTGAAATTCTCAATAAAAACGCGCGAGAAGATATCCGAGCAACGACGTTGTCCGTTGCCTCTTTCATTAGGGCTCTCCCTTATGTTGTTCTCGCGCCAGTGATTGGTGCACTAAACACTCAAGGTAACTTAGAATATTTTCTGATTGTATGGCCAATTCTGATTATCGGAGCACTCTTGTTTTATTTGCGGCAAAAAAAGGAACAAACCGCTGGGCAGCAAAGTGTGTAAGCTTCGCCTAAGGGGTTGATTTTTCAAAAAGCAGCGCGCCTAAATGCATGTCTTTAAAAATAACTTTTCTAAATGCGTTGACAACAACTGCCCGAATCTTCTAACAATGACCCGTTTGCCCACCCGAAAGAGAGGTTTTGTAAATGGCCAGCGATGTTCGCCTTGCCCACAGACTGCTACGCACCATTACGTCTATTCCAGACGAACCCCTCTTTTCTATTTCTTCTATTTCCCCGCGCCGAAAGGCGCTTTTTTTATGCCCAAATTGCAACTCATGAAAGAGACAATCATGACCATAAATTGGGCCGATTTTGTCGGCGAGAAAACCAAAGATCGCGGTGAACTTGTTTTGGGCATCGACCCTGTGCTTTCTGATATTCCGGATTGTTTCAAGAAAAGTGGCGCCTCCACGCCTGATGCAGTTCGCGACTATGTGATGTTCTTGCTGGAAATGACTGCGGATCAAGTCGGCTTCGTCAAATATCAATCCGCCTTCTTCGAGGCTTTGGGCGCGGCAGGTGTGGCTGTACTGGCCGAAAGCATTGCTGCTGCCAAAAGGCTCGGTCACGGCATCATTCTCGACGCCAAACGCGGGGACGTGGGCGGCACAGCTGCTGCCTATGCGCGGGCTTATCTCACGCCCGCCAGCGCATGCGGGCTTTCTGACCTTGAGGTTGATTGCATGACGATCAATCCCTTCCTCGGCCCCGAAACGCTAGAACCCTTCGTCGATTGCGCAAAGAAATACGGCAAAGGCCTGTTTGTTCTGGTCAAAACATCAAACCCAGGCGCGGGCTGGCTGCAAGATAAAGAAATCGACGGCGCACGTGTATCAGATCGCATTGCGCAGCTTGTCGCCGGATGGGCAGAAGAAACGGTTGGCATTTCTGGCCTCTCTTCCATCGGTGCAGTGATCGGTGCGACCTACCCAGAAGATGGGCGCAGGCTTCGCGGACTTATGCCCAATTCGATCTTCCTTGCCCCCGGCCTCGGCCCACAGGGCGGCAAGGCCGATGGCATCGCGTCCTTGCGCCGTACAGACGGCTCCGGTGTCCTTGTCCCCGTACAGCGCGGGATTACGAAGGTAGACGACCTGTCCATCACCAAAGACGCCTATGCAACGCTCGTGCAGCAGAGAGTCCAAGAATACAAAACGAAACTTTCACAAGGAGGAATGCTATGACAGAACAAGAATTCTTAGAAATCCTGAAAGAAACAGGAGGCTACATCACCGGAAGCCATATTGTCGCGACATCCGGAAAGCACCTCGATGCTTACCTGAACAAGGACGCCATCTATCCGCACACCCGCGCCGTGTCGAAAGTGTGCAAAGCAATTGCTGAACTATTTGCGCATGACAATATCGAAGCAGTTGTCGGCCCCTCTCTCGGAGGCATTATCCTCTCGCAATGGACGGCCTATCATTTGAGCGAGATCACAGAAAATGAAGTCCTCGGCATTTATACCGAGAAAACTGCAGACAAAGATCAAATCCTGACGCGAGGTTATGACGCCCTTGTTAACGGAAAGCGGGTTCTTGTGGTTGAGGACATTCTCACAACCGGCGGATCACTCGCGAAAGTCGTTCGCACAATCAAGGCTGCTGGTGGAGAGGTTATCGCGGCCTGCGCTATGGTCAACCGCGATCCGGACAAAATCGACGAACACGTTATCGGCGCGCCGCTTAAAACCCTCGCATCGCTGCGCCTGCCCGCTTGGGACGAAGCTGATTGCCCCATGTGCAAAAATAACGTTCCCATTAATACAGCTCTCGGCAAAGGTCGCACGTATCTTGCGGAAAGAAAGGTGGTGTCCAAATGATCAACGCACAAAACATCCTCTTCGATCTCGACGGCACGATCAGCGATCCGAAGGAAGGCATCACCAAAAGCATCGCATATGCTCTGGAGGAGTTAGACCACACGCCGCCTCCACTTGAAGAACTGACCGTCTATATCGGCCCACCTTTGAAAAACGCATTTGAGGAAATGCTCGGCAGCTCCGCGCAAGCTGAAAAGGCTCTGTCCCTTTATCGTTACCGTTATAACGAACAGGGAAGAGGCATGATCGAGAACATCCTCTATCCCGCCATTCCCGAAACGCTTGCAGCGTTGAAACAACAGGGCAAGCAGCTTTTTATTGCGACATCTAAGGCGGTGGACATTGCCGAAAAAGTCGTGGGCCATTTTGGCCTGTCTGACCTTTTCGTCAAAGTCTATGGCGCAGAGATCGATGGTACGCGCAGCGATAAAGCCGAACTGATCGCCTACATCCTCGCTTGCGAAAACATCACTCCAAAAGATGCCGTCATGATCGGCGACAGAAAGCACGATATCATCGGTGCGGTCAAAAACGGCATCCGCGCCATCGGTGTGCTGTGGGGTTATGGCTCGGCAGAGGAATTGCGCGAAGCTGGGGCATGCGCGTTATGCGAGAGTCCACAAGGACTGCTTCGCGAACTTTAAACAGTTACTTTAAAGTCTTCTTTCACTAGCGCCAGTCGCCAATCCGAGAAACGGGCAAAGCCGAGCGCTTCATAGACTCGGATGGCGTCCGCGCGGGAAGCGAACAAGATCGCTTGCTGCAGCGCGGGGCGTTTTTCAGCCAAAAGTTTTAGCGCATAGCCTGTCGCGATACGGCCAAATTTGCGATTGCGCAAATCCGGTGGCGTCCAGACAGGGCCGACCATGACGGTGTCTGGCACATGGCCGCCGACGCCGCAGAAAGAAACGGGCTGGCCGTCTTT
>JAQUYN010000065.1 GCA_028691835.1 Alphaproteobacteria bacterium
CTCGACCTTTCGCCGATTGTCGCCAGTCAATATTTGTGTAGGGTGTGCCACCCTCATAGGGGCGATATTTCCACATTGTCTCTGTATGGCTGGATCGTAAGCGGAACTCTGGCGCGTGTTCAAGACTTCTGGCAAGCTCAAGGGCTTGATGTTCGACTGAGGCAGGAAAGACGCCGATCATAAGCCCTTCGTTGCGCTGGCTAACATGGCATTAATTATATCTTCGAGTGTAACGCCATCTGTGCGGGCCTGATAGTTAAGGGCCATACGGTGCAAAAGAACAGGGCGTGCAAGTGCCAAAAAATCATCCAAAACAGGAGTTTGTCTTCCCTGTATAAGGGCTTGCGCACGCATAGCCGATGTCATGGCTTGTGTTGCTCGTGGGCCGGGTCCCCACGAGACGTAACGATTTACAAGGTCGATTGGGGATGTCCCCGGGCGGCCAGAACGGATAAACCGCAAAATCATTTGAAGGAGTGTTTCGTCCATTGTCATTTTGCGGACAATTTGTTGCATTTCACGCAAGTCATTGACAAATATGATCGAGCGAGGGATTTCTTCTTCAGTTTTCATGCTTGCTGTGATCATTGCGCGTTCGGCTTCTATGCTTGGATAATCAATAGTAATTTGAATCAAAAAACGGTCCAGTTGAGCTTCGGGTAGTTGAAAAGTGCCTTCTTGCTCAATTGGATTTTGCGTGGCAAGGACATGGAAGGGGGTTGGCAGAGTGTATTCACGTCCTGATACGGTGATGTTTCGCTCTTGCATGGCTTGCAGAAGCGCTGATTGTGTGCGTGGGCTGGCTCTATTGATTTCATCGACCATTAAGAATTGGCAGAAAATGGGACCTTGAATGAACCGAAAGTTTCTTCGCCCGTAATCGACTTCCTCAAGGACTTCGGATCCAATCATTTCAGCTGGCATAAGGTCAGGGGTACATTGAATACGTTTAGTGTCGAAGCCTAAGGTTTTTGAGAGTATAGTCACAAGACGCGTTTTGGCCAAACCCGGCATGCCAATCAAGAGGATGTGGCCGTCTGCCAAGATGGCCGTCAAAGCTTGGTTGATAACGGATTCCTGCCCAAAGATGAATTTGGAAACCTCCGTGCGGACATCGACAAGTTTGTCATGGGCCATTTCGATGGCAGAGATTGTCGAAGTTTGTGGTGACACTGTTCGTCCTTTTCGCGATTATTAATCGAAACTACTTCATAAGAGTAAAAAAAGTGGAAACAATGAAATCAGCTTTGCCTTGCTATCTCGATCCCTCTCAACATCCATGGATGAGGCGGGCTGGTCTTGTTTTTATTTTGCAGGCCATTAAGTCCGAGGGAGGGGAGGCGCGCGTAGTGGGGGGGGCTGTCCGTGATGCGTTGTTAGGCCGAGACGTGCACGATATAGACCTAGCCGTTAATTTAACCCCCGACCATGTTAGCCAGATTCTATTTGCAGCTGGCTTGAAGGTTGTCCCGACTGGTCTCGCTCATGGAACTTTGACTGTGGTTGCAGACCACAAAGGGTATGAAATAACGACACTGCGCCGTGATATTATGCCAGATGGGCGGCGAACAAAGGTTGCGTTTACCAAGGACTGGGCTACAGACGCTGCGCGTCGTGATTTTACTTTTAATGCCCTTTATCTTGATGCTCATGGACATATTACGGACTATTTTGATGGATTAGGCGACCTTGCCAAACGGCATGTGCGCTTCATCGGCCGCCCTTGTGAGCGCATTCGAGAAGATGTTTTGAGGATATTACGTCTTTTTCGTTTTTACGCTCAGATCGGGGGGCCCGATCATCCAGCCAGCATTGATTCTGAATCTTTGGCAGCCTGTTATGAACTTGCTCATTTGTTGCCGAACCTTTCCGCAGAAAGAATTGGGAGGGAAATAACGCGTTTGCTTGCGATGCAGAATCCTTTGCCAGCCTGTTTATTGATGAAGCAGGGGCAAGTTCTTCATCATATATTACCTGAATTGACTCGCGTAGATCGACTGGAGAAGCTTTTGAGAAACGAGCCTGTACAAGGTGAACGGAGCGTTATGTGTCGCTTAGCTTCACTGATCGATGGCGATGGGACGTTGGTTGCGAGCCGTTTGCGTCTTTCTAAGGCAGACACCAAACATCTTGATGTTCTATGTCGTGTTTTGAAGGAATGGCATATCGTGACGGCCTTTGATGTACGGCAAAAGATCTATGAATATGGTGCTGACATTACGCGTGATGCCTTGTTACTCTTGACTGTGGATCGCCAAATCCCATTTAACACGTTTTTGAGCATAATTGAGGTTTGGGAAACCCCCACTTTCCCGCTCAAAGGGAAAGATATTCAGTTATTGGGCATTAAAAACGGGCCACAAATTGGACATTTGCTTAAGCAGGCTGAAATATGGTGGCGTGAGCATGATTTTACGCTTAGCAAATCTGATTGCTTGGAATATGTTAAAAGCGTTTTATGATTAATGAACGCTTTGGGGCGAAAGTTCATGTCGTCGGATTGTGACAAAGGCAAGGTCACGATCCATAACGGCAGTTAAAAGAGTTCCATCAGCAGCATGGATTACATGAACACACCGTCCATTGACATGCACTGGTCTGATATAGGCTATATCTTCAATGCCAAACAGAGCCAATTCTTCAGTCGAGATGGCCAGATGGTCCTTGGAAGGCCCAATCATTTTACTCCTCCCTGAAGTTACGCCTTAAGTGTACGCCAGATTAGTCAACCAATTATTAACACTTTGACGCTTTTATGGATGTGAACTTGAGAATCAAGTCGTAGAGTCACTAACAAAATGGGGAAAACATGACCGATAAAATCCTTTATTGGGCAACAATGGTGTCGGCCGCTTTGGCGCTCCTGTTGTTCGTATCAAATGCCTGCCTTATCAATGGAAATTCAGCTCTTCAATCCCAGATTAACCAAAGGCAGAATATCATCAATATCGCATCAAATGTGCTTCCTTTGAACCAGCAGCTTTCGAATGCTCTTTATGAGGCATCCATAAAAACTGACGATGCAGATATACGTGCCTTGCTCGTTGCACAGGGATTCACACTGCCTTCGAAGGCAGATAAGACGAATGCTGCAAAAGTCGCTCAAGACTCTAAGACAAAGAAAGCGACTGCGCCAACTAAGAAAATAGAGGAGTAATTGACTATGACTCATGCAAGCAGTGAACGAGTATCTATGCGCCAGATGTTGGTGCCTATTGTCATCATGGCGTTCACCATGGCCCTCTTTTTTGCGTTTCAGATGACGCAGGTTATGACAGACCGCGACTCTCTTAATCAAGCTTTTGGTCGTCAGGAAACCTCCTTCACGGAGAGCCAAAAGCTTAACACACAATTCGGCGGCCTCGTCGTTGGAACTCAAAAACTAGCCCAGGAAGGTAACAAGTCAGCAGTGGAACTGGAGAAGAAACTCAAATTGATAGGCGTTATTCAATCGCCTCCCTCGACGAGCGCTCAACAGACTGCACCTGTTCCTGTTGCTATGGAGAAGAAATCAAACGGCCCAGTGAAGCCGTAGCCGAAATACCGCCACACACGCGGGTTAAAATTGAAAGGGGTGCTCGCCGGAGCGCCCCTTTTCTCATGCGAAACCCATTCTTGATTATTTACGTTCTGCTCGCCGGGTTGTTTGAATAGGTACGCAGTTTGTTGCTTCTGCTCGACAACAGCGCAAGGCGAGTTCTGGGTCACAGTAGGCGCATAACGCTTTTGGCGAAGGCAGAATGATTTCATCTTTATTGATAATGAACCCTTGTTTTTGAAACACTTTTAGAACCCTTGAGAACGTTTCTGGTTTGATATTCAGATAGGTTGCGATCAGGGCTTTGTCGAATGGCAGTTTGAGCGGTGCCCCATCAAGACCAGTTTCTAAGTGGAGATTGACAAGAAACCAACCAACACGTTGGGTCGCATTTCGTAATGTCATCTGCTCATACTGTGATACCATTTTTTGTAGTCGCAGTGTCGTTGCTGTTAGTAGGTTTTGCGCCAGCTCACGGTTGCGCGAAGCGTGATCTCGGAAAACAGCCAGCGATAGGGCGAGTACGCGACACTTGCTTATTGTTCTCCCATTGAGCGAAGCCATCGAAGCATTAATGTAACCAATGTCCACAAGGCATTCTTTTTTGCCGAGAATCTGTACAATGGCTTCCTGACCTTCTGCTGTCATCTTCGTCGTTTTCGCCCAGCCATCCATCAGAATATAAAATCGTGTTATACCTTCGCCCTGCGTCATAAAGGTTGCATTTTTCTCCAAATCCATGAGGCGTGCACCCTTCAGGATATTACGTAGGGAGGCCTCTGACAGGCCACGAAAAAGTGGAAGCGTTCTGATCGTGTGTAGGTTGTGCTCAATGTCGCTATCAAGCGATTGGTTCGGCGTGCCTGTTGCTGCAAGTTCTTGGGCTTGATGGGTGAGCTTTTTGATAGATTGTCCGAGGGCATCTTGAAGCTTTATGAGTTCGCGATTGAATCCCTCAATCCACGCTGGCATGGGGGTTGAGGCCAGAACCCCCTTTGTATATCCATTTTTGATTTTTCGGATGACCTCGTCTATTTCTGCTGATGTACTCGTGAAAGCGTTTTGTGCTTCGTCGATAATTTGTCTTAAATTGTCGTCTGCTAGGCCTAGAAATAGTCGTTCTCGAGCAAGATAGGATGCTGCAGCGTTTTTCAGCCTGCTGGAATCTGTAGGCGTGATTTCTGCTTTTGTATAGACGATGACGCCCAAATCTCTTAGCTGGTTCAGATACCCAAAGGCTGCAATGTAATGGATGAGCGCACTCATTTGTGAAGGGCTAAAATGGTCATCGTTGGTGAGATAACTGAGCACCATTTGATGAATCGGGTGTTCAAGATTAAAGGTGTACCACTCACGTAGTTGATCCTGAGTCTGGTTTATTCTAAAATCTGCGTTCGTGCGTTGTGCAAAGGCATTAAAAAAACGTTCCGGCAGAAGAGCCCAAAAATCGGGATAGTTCTTTTGTGTCTTCGCAAGGGCTTCATGGGTAAGGTTGGATTGTTGGTCAAAGCTGGGGGTATCCACTTGTCCGAGTTGTTGCATCGGCAACAGTGCGATTCCCCGCTCTGTTTGCAGATCGTTTAATAGTGATAAGGCGTGTAGCAGTGCATTTGACATAGTTCTGATAACCAACCGTTTTTCTTGATCTGAGTCAAGGATTGGTAGATGATCTGTGTTTACCAAGGCTATATTGCGGTCTTTTGGACCTTTCATTCTATGATGTGAGTAAGCTTATGGATTCGTCTTCACTTCCGATCCCCCTTGCTCAGGCACTTATGAGCGTTATGCCTGCCGCCGTGTTGGAGCGGTCTATTGATGTTGTGCTGCGTAGAATGCGCATGAGATTTCCTAAGCTTTTCAAGAACCTTAGTGAACTTCAGTCTGCAACGATCATTTTGAAACCTAGTGATCTTCCTCATCAGTTTATGATCAAAATAGGCTGTAACCCTGTGACCTTTTCGGTTGTTTCAGGGGAGGATTATCCTGCCGATGCACGTGTTACGGGGAGCTTGGAAAGCCTCGTTGATATGCTTGAAGGGCGTGCCGATGGTGATATGCTCTTTTTTTCTCGAGATATTCAGGTGACTGGTGATACCTCGATTATTGTGGCTTTGCGCAATACCCTTGATCGGGAAGAAATAGACTTGTTTGCGGAAATTACAGGTCTTTGTGGTCCCTTTGCCCCCGTGATGCGTAGTGCACTTGCTTATGCTGATCGTTTTGCGCAGAGGATTCTCGGGCACATTCGTGCGGTTCATGAGGAAAAGAGCCGCAAAGAAAAGGTACCAGCTGTATGACGCAGATTAAATCCGAATCTTATCTTGAACTTGTTTGTCCAGCGGGAACGCCTGCCGCTCTTCGCGCCGCCGTTGATGCTGGAGCGGACGCTGTTTATTGCGGGTTTAGAAATTGCACAAATGCACGTAACTATCCGGGACTGAATTTTGATACCGACGAGCTGGCTGAAGGTGTTGATTATGCGCATCAACGTGGGTGCAAGGTTCTTATCGCTATCAACACTTTTCCTCAGGCCGGTGCGGCTCAGGCATGGCATAAGGCTGTTGATGATGCCGCGAGCGTCGAAGCTGATGCAGTAATTTTGGCTGATATCGGCCTTTTGGACTATGCAAGTCGCAAGCACCCTGACTTGCGTCGCCATTTATCTGTTCAGGCGGCGGCCTCAAATTCGCTTTCTATAGCCTTTTTCCGGGATGCCTATGATATTAAGCGCGTGGTGTTGCCCCGTGTTTTATCTGTTGATGAAGTCGCGGCCATCATTGGCGAAATCAGGATTGAAACCGAGGTTTTTTGTTTCGGTTCTGTTGGTACTATGTCGGAGGGGCGGTGTTTTCTCTCTTCCTATATGACGGGTCTGTCACCGAGCAGTGGCGGCGTATGTGCTCCGGCTAGTCATGTCGTTTATAAGGATGAGGGGGATTGTATGCTTTCCTGTCTTGGCGATGTGACACTCAACAAGTTTACCAAAGATGAGCCTGCGGCTTATCCTACTCCTTGCAAGGGCCGTTATGTAACGCATGGTAAGCCGTCCTATCTGTTTGAGGAGCCTGTTGGTTGGAATGTCATCGACATTTTACCTCAACTCAAAGCCGCAGGCGTGACGGCGCTAAAGATCGAGGGGCGTCAGCGCAGCCGTGCTTATGTCACGCAGGTTGTTGGAACTTTTCGCAAAGTTATTGATGCTTTGGCTCGCGGAGAATCCAATGTTGATACGGGCGTTTTGCATGAGCTTGCCGAAGGTGGTCGCCAGACCCTTGGGGCCTATAAAAAAGGGTGGCGATGATGGGCGTTGCGTCGAAACTCACCCTTGGACCATTGTTTTACCATTGGCCAGCGGAGAAAATGCGAGATTTCTATTTCCGTATTGCAGATGAAGCTCCGGTTGATTGTGTTTATTTGGGGGAGGTTGTGTGCAGTAAGCGCGAACCGTTGTTCGATTCTTACCGTGATCAAGTTCGTAAACGGCTTCTTGCGGCGGGGAAGCAGGTTGTATCGTCGAGCCTGGCCTTAATGACTCTGCCGCGTGAGATTGAAGCGCTTAAGAGGCTTTCGGTCAGTGATGAGTTGGTCGAGGCCAATGACGTTGCCGCTGTCCAAATTTTGCAGGGTAAGCCATTTATCGTCGGTCCGTTTATTAATGTTCTCAACGAGGGCACGATGGATGCGCTGGCCGCGCAAGGGGCAAAGCGTATTGTGATGGCCTCTGAACTTGATGGCGCCTCCTTGGCTATTCTGGCGGGCCACAAGCCGGATGTTGAGGTGGAGGTACAAGTTTTCGGTCGGCAGTCTTTAGCTGTCTCTATGCGTTGTTATCATGCCCGTGCCCAAGGTCGAGACAAGGATCATTGCCGTTTTGCTTGTGGTGGTGATTTGGATGGCTTGGCGGCGCAAACACTGGTTGGTCAGCCCATCTTGACTGTCAATGGCACTCAGACTCTTTCTTCCGGTTATGTTGTCTTGCTCGAAGAAATGTTGGCTATGCGGGAGCAGGGGGTAACTCATTTCCGGCTTGCTCCTCAACATACGGATATGCTTCGTGTCGTGCAGCTCTATCGTGATTTTTTGGACGGGCGAATCGAAGGTGATTCGGTCCGTAACGAGCTGAAAGTCATAGTGAAACGCGTCCCTTTCATCAATGGCTTCTATTATGGACGAGAAGGCTTGATGTTTGTTTCAAATCGGAAATGATCCTTTGTTTCTGTCGTCTTGACGGACATTTTATCCACAACCTTTCCACACCCCTGTCTTCTATAAGGATGTGTTGTTCACAAATCCGTCCCCAGATTTCGTCGGTCCATTGGGGAGTGACTGATTTATTTTTAGAGCCATGTGTGCTATTAATATTCAGGAGAACGATACGGACGCGTATCAATACCCACCTACCTTGAATCATGTCATCATCGTGGCGACCAGGGGTTAATTTTTGGTCATGAATCTTAACCCCTCTTTCTGCTTTGACTTGACATACATCAAGAGGTGATACTACATTTTGTGTTTTAATCCCTATCAGTCGCCTTCATATTGTAGGTGATGAAAGATTTCGCTAACGCCTTTTCCGTCTTTATCCCTTGGAGAATATGCATGCTTGATCAAGCCACAGCTCAGGTTATCCCCTTCGAAGTTCGTTCCCCTTTGTCCGGTGAACGTGAAAATTTAAGCTTGGGTACAAACATCAATTGTTCAGAATCCGTTGATGAATATCTCTCTAAATCGGATTGGCGCATTAATGCAAATGCCAACGTTGGGTATAGTCATGCGGGACTTGTGAATAATTTAGCGGGTAAGGTTATCGCCAATTTTTGGTTGGATCAGGTTTATACGCAGGAAGAGGGCCGGGCTCACCGCGAAGGGGATTATCATATTCATGATTTAGATAGCCTTGCTGGCTATTGTGCGGGCTGGAGCTTGCGTCAACTCCTCAGCGAGGGGTTTAATGGTGTTCTTGGCCGTGTTTCAAGCCGTCCTCCACGCCATTTCCGTGAAGCCTTAGGGCAGATGGCAAACTTTCTTGGCATTTTGCAGTCCGAATGGGCTGGTGCGCAGGCGTTCAGCTCATTCGACACCTATTTGGCTCCTTATGTTTTCCGCGATCAATTGGATGATAAGGAAATTAAGAAAGCTATTCGTCAGTTTGTTTATAATTTGAATGTACCTGCACGTTGGGGGCAGTCACCTTTTACAAATGTGACCCTCGATATTACGGTGCCGGATGACCTTAAGATCCAAATGCCAATGGCAAAAGGCGAGCATTTGTTTGCCAGCCTTAAAGTAGAAGAGACTGATCGTCTGTTTGCTTTAGCCAAGTACCGTCGTCCAGAACTTAAAGATCTTTGTGAATTGACTTATGCCGACTTTGTTCCTGAGATGGAGCGAATTGTTTTGGCTTATTACGAAGTTATGACTGAGGGGGACAGTACGGGTCAGCCTTTCACATTCCCAATCCCAACGGTCAATATCACAGAGCAGTTCGATTGGAATAACAAGATTGCAGATGCCATCTTTGAAAATGCGGCTAAGGTCGGAAGCTCTTATTTTCAAAACTTTGTTGGCAGTCAGTATAAGCGCGACGAAAATGGCATGCTCGTTGAAAATCCAGAGGCCTATAAGCCTGGTGCTGTTCGTTCGATGTGCTGCCGCTTACAACTTGATCTGCGCGAGTTACAAAAACGTGGTAACGGTTTGTTTGGCTCTGCAGAAATGACAGGATCTATCGGTGTTGTGACTATCAATATGGCTCGTCTCGGTTACAAGTTTAAGGGTGATGAATCTTCGTTGTTTGTTGATATCGATCATTTAATGGATATGGCCAAGAGCACGCTGGAGAAGAAGAGAACCTTCGTTTCCGAGATGTTTGAACGTGGTCTTTATCCTTATACGCGCCGTTATTTGTCAAGTTTCCGCAATCATTTCAGCACCATTGGTGTGAATGGAATGAATGAAATGATTGTAAACTTCACTGACGGTAAACACGATATGACTGATCAAGAAGGGATTGATCTCTCCGTTCGCATTCTCGATCACATTCGTGCTCGCCTCCGTGTCTATCAAGAAGAGTCTGGTAATTTGTACAATTTGGAGGCTTCACCTGCTGAAGGGGCCACGTATCGTTTTGCCAAGGAAGATCTCAAACGTTTTCCCGGAATTTCACAGTCTGGTTCTGGTAAAAATATCTATTATACAAACAGCAGCCAGCTTCCTGCGAGTCATACAGACGACCCTTTTGAAGCCCTTGATTTGCAAAACAAGCTGCAATGCAAATATACAGGTGGCACAGTTCTGCACATGTATATGAACGAAAAACTGGATACAGCAGATTCCTGTCGTCAGTTTGTGAAGTCAGTTTTGACCAACTATCAGTTGCCTTATATCACGATAACGCCCGTTTTTTCAGTTTGTGACGAACATGGCTATTTGAAGGGCGAGCAACCAACTTGCCCACATTGTGGTGAAAAGACGCAAGTCTGGACCCGTGTTATGGGGTACTTTCGTCCCGTGGACAGCTTTAATATCGGTAAGAAGGGCGAACATCGCGAACGCAAGCACTTCACCGAAGAAGCAATTAATGCGCATTCCGCTAAGTGTGGTTGTTGCGGATAATATGAGAGCGTTCTAGGGCCTTTCCCGATAGCTTGGCCAGTTTTGGATGTGGGGGTCAGAGAGAACAATCTCTGACCCCTTTTTCTTCTTCCAATCTTCAAACCTTAGCCTGAGATTTTCGAATGCCAAGTTTATACGAAATTACACCTTTTTCACTTCTCGACTATCCGGGGGAGATGGCCTGCATTGCATGGTTTGCTGGGTGTAACATGCGGTGTGTTTATTGTCACAATCCAAAGATTGTGGAAGGTAAGGGCGAAAGGGAAGAGCGTGAGTTTTTATCTTTTCTGGATAAACGTGTCGGCAAACTATCTGCAGTCGTTTTTTCTGGTGGTGAGGCGACGCTTTATGCTGGTCTTCCAGACTTGATCCGCAAGGTGAAGGCCCTTGGGTTTAAGATTAAGCTTGATACGAATGGATCACGTCCCCAGGTTTTACGCGGATTGTTGGCAGAAGGCCTTTTGAATTATGTGGCGATGGATTATAAATGTCCGCAGACCCTGATGGAAAAATTGGTCGGCACACCCAAATTATGGGAACCCTTCCGCGAGAGTCTTTCGATGCTTATTGAACAGGCTGCGCAGGGGAGTGTGTTATTTGAGGTTCGTACAACCATTCATCCCGATTTGATGAGCGAAGAAGATCTGAACTGGATGATCCGTGATCTTGATCAGATTGGATACAAGGGGACATATTATCTTCAAAACATCGCTGCAACGGGAGATAAAACAATCGGTAACGTTGCTGCGCCAGAAAGAAAACTTGATCAATCCAAGTTAATCGAGCCTTCAGGATTTAAATTAGGCTTCAGGAATTTTTAGGGGTCAAATGTTTTGCCCACTTCTTTGTAATGATGGGCCCGTATCCTATGATTCTTACAGCCGTTGGTTGATCTTTCTTGTCGATATGACGTTTTAATTTAACACAGGCTGTGCGAAGGGTTTCAATTTCCCTTTTCAACCACTTTGGGTTGTTGAGTTTTTCCTCGGTTAATGTTGGCAGGGACAAATTGTGTTTAATCCAATGGGGGGCGAGGCCCTTAGCAATGCTATTATACATATCAACTTTAGGGCATTGTGATGGTGGAGCCCCTTGAATAAACTCGAGAATCTCAGCTTTAACGGCACAAATAGTTGCAAGCTCGATAACAAGATTTCGTTTTAAAAACTTCATGCTGTAGGCTGCGCCATAATTGATGTCGCCCAATACAAATAAGGTCTTACCTTTCGGCTCGACAATATTATCTGATGTTTCATTCAGAAACTGACCGAGATACTTATCCTGCTGAAAGGTAATAGCCTTATTGCGATATACATCTTCAAGATTTGTTGCGGCGCTAAAGCCAACAACATGGCGCGCAGAGTTTTGGAATGCGCCTATGATGTCATCTGGGGTGAGCGGTAGGCTGCATCTTTCGAGATTCTCAAGAGAAATGGACATAAATAACTTGGGATAGACATCACTCGTGATGTCTATGTTAAAAAAATCTGAACGGCTAAGTCCAATAATTTCACAAATGCCAGCCATTCCCGCCATCATCTTATCATGTGACGCTTCATTAATTTTGCCTGGCCGTTTTCTCGTTTGCGCAGTTTTTTTGAACAGTATCCGTGTCATTAAATAAAAATCCTATGTGCGTGCTGATTACTTACGTTTTTTTATAAAACGCGGGTAATAGTTGCGCAAATAAATTTTGTGTAATAATAACCACAAATAATGTTACAGATATTATCTGATTGAAATGAGCTTTTCTAAGCCGAGCGAACTTTATGGATAAAGTCTTCAACTTCACGACGGAGTTTTTCCCCCTCATGTGCAAGCTGGTTACCCGCATCCAGTACTTGATTGGCCATCTGGCTTGTTTCGATCGAAGCTTCGGTTACGCTTGAAATATTTGTTGAAACGGTACGTGTACCCGTTGAGGCATGTTCGATGCTTTGCGCTATTTCGTTTGTTGCGGAAGATTGCTCTTCGACAGCAGAAGCAATCGTCGTGGAAATTTCGTTTACGTGTCCAATGGTGGCAGCAATATTCTTGATTGCTGTTACGGTGTTTGTCGTCATTGTTTGCATTTCTTGAATCTGATCGGCAATTTCTTTGGTGGCCTTGGCTGTTTGATCTGCAAGTCCTTTGACTTCCTGCGCAACAACGGCAAATCCTTTTCCGGCATCACCAGCACGGGCCGCTTCAATTGTTGCATTAAGTGCAAGAAGATTGGTTTGGCCTGCGATGTCGTTGATGAGTTCGACGACTGCGCCAATCTTCTGTGCAGCTTCGGCAAGGGCTTCTACAGTTTCGTTGGTGTGCGTCGTTTCTTGAACTGCCTCTGCTGCAATTTGTGTGGACTCGGTGACGCGTTGCTTAATCTCGTTAATAGAGGCATGCAATTCTTCGGCTGCTGAGGCAACAGTTTGCACATTATTTGTTGCCTCTTGCGCGGCTGTTGCAACAACGCGTGATTGTTCGGTCGTCTGTTGAGCCGTTGTACTCATTGCTTTCGAGTTTGACTGAAGTTCCGTTGCAGCTGCAGCGACAGCATTAACGACCCCTGTGCTTGTGTTTTGAAATTCACCGATAAGCTTTTCAATCAGGACGGCTCTATTTTCACGTACCTTACGTTCTTGGGCCTGTTGATGTTCGAGTTCATCATTCTTAATCATATTTTCTTTGAAAATGAGAACGGCTTGAGCCATTTTGCCAACTTCGTCTTTACGGGTAAGATGTGGGATCTCTACGGTTTTGTGTCCATTTGATAGATCGCGCATCACAGATGTAATCTCTTGGATGGGTTTCGTAATAGCCTGTCCCGCCAGCGCACCAAGGAGGAGCCCCAACACAATAGTCAAAATTACGCAGGCTAGGCCGAGCTGCAAGCTTGTGGCAACCGTAGATCTAAGACGTTGACCGGCCGTTTCGGACTCAGTTTCTGCGGCCAGTGCTTGATTTTCGATGGCACTGTGTAATGGGGTATAACGACTTTGACAATCATTGAGAAAAATATTGGCCATAGCACTGCTGTCCGGCAATTTTGGGTGAGACACAGGGCAACGGGTTGAAAGATAAAGAGGAATAGGTTTTTTAGGGTGTCACCGACTTGAGCGCAGATTTTGAGATACTGGGGTTTTTCGACCCCGAGG
>JAQUYN010000066.1 GCA_028691835.1 Alphaproteobacteria bacterium
CAGAAAAACGCTGGCAAGAAAAATCCACGCCGTCAAAGCGAAGCTGGGCTTGGCCTGAAACGATTTCTTTCGTGTGAAGAAGAGCTTCGGCTGCAAGCCGGAATATTGAGAGCGCATAGAAATTTTTTTGAGACATTGGTTTTTGAGGGAGAGAAGATGCCAACGGAATTATATGATCTGAAGGCGGTTGGCTGCAGAAAGCTCGTGGGATATTGCACGACATGCGTTCTCATGGAGGAGTTTGGCATTGCCGATGCCGCCCATGTTATCGAAACCGAGGTTCCCAGACTTCAGGAAGAGGCCAAAGCCAGAGGAATGGCGAGCCTGTTTGTCGACCAGAAAGATTTCAGAATTGAGTTCAACGTCAACGAAAACAACGAGCGTTATCAAAAAGGGGCGCTTTATGTATATGACGCCGAAAATCTTCAAAAATATTTGAACTTGCGGCAGAGCCGGGAAATTCTGGCCATGAACGAATGGCCGACGGATGCGCACGCGTTTGTCAAAAAGATTGCCAAAGAGCGTGTCTACGAAAGCGGCCCGCTTCACGATCTTGTCGATCTTGTTTTCGGCGATAGCCTGAATTATGCGGAATATCCGGGAGGTCCAGTGGATCCATATCCGCCTGTGATGGGTGTGTTGAATGTAAGTCAAACGAGAAGCAGTGACCGGTTTACGATCAAAGCAAATCTTGGGGCCGGGCTTTCGGGGGAAGAAGAGCCGATTGCTGCGCAGAAATATTTTTTCGATTTTGAATTCAGCAACAATCGTCCGGGATCGCTCCAAAGGGACTATGCCGATCCTGAACAGCTCGGCGAATTTGTGGCCCGCCGTCTTTATCGCGAACTTGGCGACGATCTTTTTGAGGAGCGATATGAGATCGGTTCTTCCGAAAAAGCAGCAAGCCGTTCTTTGACGGGGCTGGAAAAGAGCGCCTTTGAAAAAGCTTTTCTGGAAACGAAGGCCGAGCTTCACCTGCGTTGGTTTGACTCGTTGCCCTTGGACCCTCGCACCCGCGAAGCGGCAAAGAAAAAGCCTTCCGCAGACCTCTTCTGCGCTTGAAGCCGCGCAACGTCCAAAGCCGATTTTCGATGAGATGCCTGATTGAATGGCGCGCCCGGAGGAATTCGAATCCCCAACCTTCTGATTCGTAGTCAGAGGACTGCCTTTTTAGGCGCTTGTAGGCGTTTTCAGGAAAGCGGCGAACTCATTGAAAGATAAAGAATAACTCTTTTACCCTTGCCTCTGCCGTTCCAAGGACTATCATCTGCGGTGTTTCCTGGGTGTTTCCTGGAATTGACTAGGAGTGCCGCCATGCCCGTCATAAAATTGATCATCAGCGAAATCCTAAAGGCCGTCCCTATTGATGGCCACGAGACCATCTACCGGGACAAAGATATATCGGGTTTTAGCCTGAAAGTCACACCCACCAACAAGAAGATATTCTTCTTTCAATACCGCGTCGGGGGGAGAAAAGGCATTGGACGCAAAATTAAGATAGGCAACTTTCCGAGCATAAGACCCGATGACGCCCGCAAAGTAGCCTCAGGATATGCGGGCGACCTCGCTCATAACATCGATCCGCGAGAGCAAATTAAGCGAGAAACCGTCGCCAAACTGAAGTCCCATGCAAACTCTTTTGGTAAGTTGTTTGAGGAATACGCCACCAAGCAATTGAGCCAAAACCGCTCTGGAAAAGAGGTTAAACAGATTTTTCAGCGTGAGTTTCTCCCCAAATTCCGGGATAGGGCAATCGACTCTATCGAGCGAAATGAGATTAGTAGGGAGGTTAACCGCATTGCCGAGCGGGCTCCCTATGCGGGAAACAGGGCCCTTAGCCATATAAAGACATTTTTCCGGTGGGCTGTAGGCGAAGGCTGTTTGCAGGGCGATCCAACAGCAGTGATGCAGAAGCCTTTTAAAGGCGAGATTAAGCGTGATCGTGTGTTAACTTCTAAGGAAAGCAAACACCTTTGGGCGCAGTTCGGGGCACTGAAATGCAAGCCCCTTGGCGATGCGCTTAAAGTGCTGTTCCTAACGGCCCAGCGCCGTGATGAGGTGGGCACCATGCGATGGGAGGACGTGGACCTGGAAAAAGGGCTTTGGGTCATTCCTAGCAGTTCGGCGAAGAACAAGACGCCTCACACTGTTCCTTTGTTTGGGCGCGCTCTTGAAATCGTCAAAAGCCAAACCAAGCTTGTTGTTGACGATAAAGAAACGGGGGAATCCTTTCCAAGTCCTTATGTCTTCACAACCACGGGCGTCACGCCCATTTCGGGGTGGTCAAAAATAAAGCCGCTGATTGAGGAGCGCCTCGCAGCCAACAAAACGCCGGTGAAAGACTGGCGTATTCATGACCTACGCCGTACCGCAAGCACCAATCTCGGAGACATGGGATACCTCGACGAAGAAATTGGTATGCTGTTAAATCATCATAGTCGTGGCGTCACGGCCATTTATAATAGGTCCAAGTACTTAGAAAAGAAGCGACAGATGCTTGAAAAATGGGAACGCAAGCTTCTGGCTATTGTCTCGTGAAGAGGGGGGTAAGACAAGGGGATGGACACAGCGATTAGGATCCCTTGTCAATCTCGCCGCGCTTTGCGCCTTTGTTCGATGGATAAAGACCTTTTTGCAAATTCTCTTTATTCGCCCTTATGGAACCATTAGGTCTTCGGGCAACGCGCGCAAAAACGTGTCTACTTTGGTCAACACCCCTCGATTGGCAGCATATTCAATGTGTCCCCTCAACCTTTCTGGTTCCAGCACCGCTCTCATTGTTTATGCTTGCCCCTTTACAGAATCGGAAATGCGCGGAATAGTTGTGTGCCAATTTCTGGTACAGGAATCAAAAGATGGCTAGATCAGCGCTTTGGGAAGCTTTGCAGCCGTATGCTGCTCGTTTACCGATTCCTGTTCGCGAGTACGAGATAATGCGAGTCGCAGCAACTATTCGCGGCAAAGATTTCGGGAAGTCAACAGAAGGCGCGCGAAAAGAGGTTTTATGGTGGGCACAAAGAAGAGGAGGGAGGATCCTTCCGAAAGAAGCTTGGGACTATCAAGACTTTGAGCTTCCCTCGGGCGGACGCAACAGCGTCGCTGTTCGGATTAATAATGGCGAATCTGATCTTTGGGCAATACGAGCAGACGATCCCGATAAGAGCGTCCCTGGGCGGATTTGGACAACCGAAGTGGTTGTGGGCGCGATGCTTGGGCAATCCCCAAGATTCAGCGCGCGCCTTCTGGTCACTACGCCTGAAAGTACGTTGGATATAGAGCCCCATTCTCCCGGATTTGTTCAACAGATAACGGAAAGCATAGGTCTATCAAGCGGTCCCATCGATTTTAGTTCAGAACCCTGGAAGATTGATTCTGAACTCGAAATGGACACCTTAATTGCGTGGCTAGTGGATTTTCGAAGAAAAGTCCCCATTTTTATCCTTTCAGTACCAGAGGCGTCCATCCAAATCGATCAGCCTCTGATTGACGCAAAAATTTTGGCACGCGCAACTGCTGGAATTGCTCGCGTTGTTGTCCTTCCGGCGCGCTTTGCTTGGGCGCTAACGGATGAGTTTGGAAAGCAGCTTTCTGTGTTTGGTGGGGCTGTAAGAGCATACCTTCCTGGCTTTTCATACGATGCAAATCCATACAGCCACAGGCTTATCCTTGGGGATCGTATCTTAAAGCCAGAAGGTGCAGAGCAGTGTATGCGATGGCTGCGAGCTTTGGCCGCTACCGAAAGCTTGCGTAACGCGCGCTTGGGAAGAGAGGTTCTTTCTTTTGCAGCAATGCGTAGTGCAAGCTTTGCGGCCAAGCAGGAGCAACTTGAAAAGTCCGGCGCAAGCGATAAAGTCCAATTAGATGCTGCAAAGGTACGCATTAAGGCACTGGAAGATCAAATTGAAAGTGATCGGAAGACCTTAGACTATTTCGCGTCGGAGCATGACAGCGCCCAAGAGAGGGCGTCGGCGGCTGAAGATCAGCTTAGGGCTTCAACCTACAGAATCCAGACACTCCTTGACCAGCTTAGGGATTGTGGAAGTGACCTTGATGCATCAACCGTTCTCCCTGATTCTTGGGAACAATTTGCCAATTGGTGTGACGTTCAGCTAGCAGGTCGTGTTGTTCTTGCTCCTTCTGCTAGGCGAGATTTAAGAAACTCGGAATTCGAAGATGTCGGGCTTGCAGCGCGTTGTCTCCTGTGGCTTGCCAGTATCTGTCGAGATAGACGGATTACCGGTGGAGATGGAACTCTCAGGGAGGAGGCTATTGAGGAAGGAATCCGCAATGCTCACTGCGGAAGCGATCAATTCGATCTTGATTGGCAGGGCCAACGCCATACTGCGGACTGGCATATAAAAAATGGTGGAAATACACGCGATCCTAAACGATGCCTAAGGATATACTATTTCTGGGAGCCCGAAACTCGACAAATAGTTATTGCGGATATGCCATCCCATCGTCGGTCCGGAGCAACCTAGAAGATATCTCAAATGCTTTGACCGAGATTCCTCTTCTTTTCTCTCACGACTGTAAGACATCTTTGTATTGGGCCTTGTCCAACGCCTTCTGGGTTTCGACCTTATTGGCGATTACAACATGCTGCTCTCTTGTGTTTCGCTTTTCACCATCACAGTCTTCAAGATTTAGCCGTCTTAGAAAATAGTAGAGCAAGGCCAATCGAATTTGAACATCGAGCTTTCCATCGCGCATGTCGTAGTCTTGAGCAACGGCTTTAGTCTGGCTTTTGCTTAATTTAGGATGTGGCTTAAGTTTAACCGTGAATATCTCATGCCATATTTTATCCTGAGTTCCGGAAACGCTGTCAGCGGAAACGTCGCCGGTCTTTTGAATTCGCGATAATAAGAAGTCTTTGAAGAACTTATTTCGGTGACAGAAAGCCCTCACGTGCCATCTATGACCATCAAAGGCAAGAGCATGAGGGGATATTTTCCGCCAGCTCGGATCATTGCTGGTCATGGATTGATAAAAGATTTCAAGGGCCTTCTTTTCCCGAATGGTAGACAGAACCTCCTTCAAAATCTGAGGGGAAATATTTCGATGTGGCAAACGGAATATATCGTGTTCAGGAAGGCTAGAAAGCCACGCAGTTCCGGATTCGGAGAAGTCTCGGACGTCATCACGTAGTTGCCAAAGATAGGAATCTGAGTCGGCCTTAAAAAAATGAGGTTTGAATGATGGGGAGGCAAGGTACTTTTTCCCCCTCGGATCATACATTAGGTTTTGGGGGGCGGCTTCTTGATAAAGGCTAAGGTCGGTGGAAGCTTGCGGAACAGAAACGCCAAAACGTTCCATAATGTCTGAACGATTAATTTGTCCTTCCCAAAAAAGCCGAAAATCGATGAATTCCAGCCTTTTCTCGACGCTCCATCGCCGTGTTTCTCTCTTAGCCATTTTCCCCTCTTGTGATGCGTATAGAAACTATATTGACTTCCAATAACTGAACGCGTATAGTTTCTTGTCTCATCTTCGGTGAGTCGCGTCAAGTTAAACTTCGGAAAATTCAGCTTTGGAGGCTGTAATGACAAATAGGAATCAACATGTTGTTCCGCACGGCAATGAATGGGCTGTTCGGGGCGAGGGGACCGGTAGGGCAACATCCGTTCACGACACTCAGGTCGCTGCAATCGAGCAGGCCAGGGCAATTGCCCAAAACAACCAGAGCGAGCTTTTTATTCATGGCCGCAACGGTCAGATTCGTGAGCGTAACAGCTATGGAAACGATCCGTTTCCGCCGAAAGGCTGATCTCCATGAGGAAAATGAGGACGCTCAGGCCGCTTAGGCCAATAAAGCCCATCGATCGGTTGCAGAACATGAGGACTCTTCGTCCACTTGGGAAAACAAAATGGGTGAAAGCGCACTGGAGATACGACTACAGCCGTAGCCAATGGGAATGGGTTGAGGGACACTGGTCAAAGTGAGAAAAAATGAAAGCGTTTATATCGTATTCGCATAAGGACTTTTCGTATCTGGAACGGCTGCACACACACCTTGTCCCGCTGCGGAGAGAAGGCAAGATTGATGATTGGCATGACCGCACCGTGCTCGCCGGGGGAGAACTTAATCCTGAAATAACGGCTGAACTTGAGAGCTGCGGATTGTTTTTGGCTCTTGTTAGTCCGGATTTTTTGGCATCCAATTATTGCTATGATCGAGAGATGGCGGCGGCAATCGCACGCCACGATGCTGGCCGTGCGCGGGTGATCCCGATTATTCTTGAGCCGTGTGACTGGCAATCGACCCCTTTAAGCCGCTTTAAAGCAATTCCGCGCGACGGCAAGCCCATCGCCGAATGGCTAAATCCGAATGTGGCTTATCTCGACATTATCGCTGAGCTGCGCCGAGTCCTGACGCATGAAACGGATGGCCAGCTTGATGCAAAGGACAGACCTGGGAGTCCAGAGAATGTTTCGCAGCAAGAGGCCAAGCGTCGTTATCGGACAAAGCGGCAGTTCGACAAGATCGACCTTAGCGATTTTCTCAATCAGGCATTCAAAACGATTCGCGACTTTTTTAACTCCTCCATTTCGGAAATAAATGGGATTGAAGGGATTAAAGCGCGCTTCGTTGATATCGCGCCTTTCAGCTTCACGTGCACAATTTTGAATCAGAAGTACGCTCATGGTGCTGCTCACATTACCGTTCACGCGCGTACAGGCGGAATGGGAATGTGGGATATCTATTATTCCTTTTCGGAAAATGCGCCGTCTAATACTGCAAACGGCGGCTACAACATTCAAGCAGACGACTACGAGCTATTTTTAAAAGGTGATTTTATGAATTCTCGCGAGGTTGAACGCCTTTCGGCTCAACAAGCCGCGACCATCATCTGGGAAAAATTACTTGAAAATGCGGGGGTGAGCTATGCCTGATAAGATCAGATTCCGTTGCCTTAACTGCGGCTCTCGTTTTGAAGCCGAGGTTCTTAACGATGTCGAAAAGAGAGAGGCTCAACGAGAGTGTCTTCCTTTGAGTCCGATTTCGTGCCCCGAATGCCATCATACAGATGTCCGGCATGGATGGGACTAGGATTGCGATCCCACGTAGCAACTTCAAAAATGGAGTAAACTTTTGGACGATGAAATTCTATTCCAAGGCCCAGGATACACAATCGCGCGCTCGTACAGGCCCGAAACGTTGGTGCCGTATTTTCCCGCTGAGCACGGCGATGGCAACATCAACTACGGGTGGATTGATCTCCGTGAGCGGCCCGATCAGGTCGATAGCATCCCCGAAGCGCGAAAGAGCATAGGGCTTGCGAATCTTTTACGAGTGCTGGCGCAGCCAAGTTCCAAACTCATGTCAAATGCCTGCGAATGCGGTTTGTTTGATCAAGGAGCTGAGTCAAAGGGTCCACGGTGGACTGTTGGTGGTTTTGTTACCCTGATGTTTAAAGATCCGCAAAAGAACGCGAAGCCCGAGAACCTGATCGAACTGGCTCAGTATATTTTGGGAGGGATTTCGCCGACCACTGAACACCTTATAAGCTATGAAATATTTATTGAACCTCTGAAATGCTTTTTTGACCGCACGGATTGTTTTGCGCTCACTCTCAAACCATATGGACACGCCAGTACAGAACAACAGGCTTGGGCTTCGTTTCACCATGCCGCCTCAGCAGCTGCCGATGCAATCCAGCGCGGGCGGGCACAGGAAGAAAGAATTGGATTATGAAGAATAAAGACATGGCACAAAAGAAATACTGCGCAACCGAAAACAAACAGGCGCTAGCGATGGATTCGAACCGCATTTGATATGATCTAAATTAGGTGCCCGGCCTTCGCGGATCCGTCTGGTGCTGCACCTCCAGGCTTGCTAGTCTGTGGCTTCCCTCGTTATCCGCATCCTGCCCCACGGGTAATAGCATCATGTTTTCCAAAACAGATACAAGGTCCCCTCTCTCCGGCGAAATTTATCGCGTCCCTGGACAATGGCTCGATGAACGCATTCAGGACCTCGCCTTTGACTGCGTCGTCGAATATCTTTTTGTGGCTGTTTTGATCCTTTTCAATATCCTTGTTTGGCTGCAACAGTTGACCAACTTTCGCTTCAATGCTTGGATTTTAAGCATTTTTACGGTCCCTCTGATTGGCTGCGCTGTCTTCGATTTTTTTAAAATCCGAGGCAAAATCGGAAACCATAAGCTTGGCCGCGATGGCGAACGGGAGGTGGCCCACCACCTTCAAAATCTGATCGCCAAAGGCTATTGCATCCTTCACGACATCGACACCGGTCGCGCCAATATCGATCACATCCTCATTGGCCCCAGCGGAATCTATACGATTGAAACCAAAGCCTGGCGCAAACCTTTGTTTGGCCCCACAGTGATTTCCTACGATGATGCCGTCGTTCGAAAGAACAAGGGTAGGGGGTATGAAAAGCCGATCCGTCAGGCCAAAGCAGAAAGCAAACTGGTTCAATGCTATCTCAGCAAAACGTGCGGACGTTCCTTTGACGTGCGCCCCCTCGTCGTCTTTGTGGGGTGGTTCGTCGAACAGCCATCCAATGTGGACTCGTTGCCAGTCTGGGCGCTGCATCCTGAGCAGATCCCTTTTTATCTGAATAAAAGCCGTAAGAGCCTCTCGCAAGACGACATCAAGCTAGTGACTTACCACCTAAGTCGTCTGTCTGCCGAAGCCTCAGTGTAAATTTTTGCAAATGCGTCCGTTAAATTGTAACGGAGCGTCTTTCTCGCGGTAGTGAAAAACTCTTTTCAATTCGAGCCCAGAAATAGCCTCTCGATAGGGCCAGTTCCTCGCCAATCGTGTCAGGATTGGCTTTGATGACTTGGGCCATCAATTCCTTCAGATCGTTTAGGTCGAGCCCTAGCGCTTTTGCAGCATCTACGGCTGTCGCTATTTTGGGCTTGACCCCAAATGGGTCGAAACTGCTGATCGACCGACCATTTTCGGTGCTGTGAACAAACAGCGATACGGCCTCATCCAGCTTCCCCACAAGGACGAGAAGAAGAGTTTCGGGATCGCGCAGGTTTGTGCGGCGTTTGGTTCCAGCCAAATGAAACGTCTTGATGCGTTCGATTAATCGTTCCTCGTAGCCTTGCTGCTGCATCGCTACCGCACCTAGAAGGCCTTCCAACTGCGGATAAATCTTGACGCTTCGATATTGCCATTCAACTGCAAGATAGCGGAGCTGATTTTTCAGGTTTGTATAGTCGATGACTGTATTCCTGGGTAAGCCCGCGTGTTTTAAATAGTCCAGTAGAAAGCCGATTCTTATGAGCCGGTTGGAGATCGATCCTGCCAACGTGAAGACGTTTTTTGTCGGGCGCGCTAAGGTTTCGATTGGGCGCGCGAGGTCTTCGCCTACCGCACGACAAAACATTTGTTCCTTTAAAAGATATTGAGGAAGCTTGTTCGAATTATTTCCTGTTTGATTGAAAATCTTCCGCTTCTCATTTCGTATCCGCATTTCAAGCGGTTCTTGTGTGCCAAATTGCGATTGCTCTTCCAGTTCTTTGGTGCGCGACGAAGGCAGCTTTATCCCACCGATAATTTCTTCATCCCAGAAAAAGTCGATAAGGCTCTGCGGTATTAAGTCCCCACGAACCTTTCGCTCACTTGCACGGGGGGCAACGCTAAAATGACGTTTAAGAAACGGCTGCATTAAGATGTCGAAAATGGAAGGAGCGGAAAGCGAGCAGCGTTTCCCCAAAGATATCGATTGTTCGATAGTTTGCAGGTGTATTTGCGGATGGGCCACTATGTCTTTTGAAAATCGAGCGTATAGCTGGCTGAATCTATGTATCAAATATTGACGGTAGTTGCGAGTAACAACATTCGCCGCATAAGCACACTCTGCAAGAGATGAAATCTGTCCAAGACGGAGAAATACTTCGGAGGTGAATTTTGACTTTTCGAGCGCCTGTTCAATATCGGAAAGCCCTTCGTGGATAGAAGACAGAATTGTGTCGCCGTTTGTCGGGGTTGAACGCAATATGTCTATCAAGCCTTTATGGAGCGCCGCTTCCTTCTCCTCCATCATATACAGCTCGTGTATAGGCATATGGGCCACATAATCGTCGCCGCGCTCTTTGATGGCCTTGATGATGGCACACAGGTTTGTCAAACGATCAATGCCAAAGACGATGAGATGGCAGAGCTTTCCTTCGATATTTCCTGAAAAATTATAGTCATTGATCTGCGCTAGTTCCAAGCGTCCGATCTTATGCTCTTTGCCGTCGAGCATAATCGATGTGACATTTATTTCACTGCCGCCACCCCTATATCCAGTGGAATCTGCCTTCCAATCCTCGCATCCTTCTTCAATTTTTATTTCGGTAAGTCCGATGTCGGACGGGAAAGAACCGCGGATGACGTCATGAATAACTTCTCGGATAAATTGAAACCGATCAGCAAAAGGCACATTCGTGCAGATGTAATATTGTCCAAAAGCGACGAGGTGCGTGCCTTCGTCACAATCTATTGGCCTGAAGGCGCTAAGAAAACCATGGAGGCGAAGCGGAGCATCCAAGTGGGGCATCGCGAAAACAGGATAACTGAAAGTCGAGGATAGCGCGCCAGAAACACTTGGTAGAAACTGATGGCCTTGGCGCTTCCCTATTTCGTAAAATTTGTTTGCGATTAATTGTCGCAAGGGATCTGCATGAGGTTCTGGTTCTTCAGTCTCAATCCATCCCGGCGCAATTTTTAGGAGGCTCTTGATCATACAGCTTGTGCGTTCTCCCACGCCAGGTTGAAGGCTTGTATGTATGCCTGTGCGAAAGGCCCCGACTTATGCAGGACAACATAGGGAGGATCGTCATGTTCGAATGACACGAGCGCCAAGCAATCGCCAAAAGCATAAAATGCTGTAGGGGCCATATGCCCGGCGGGCTGGAACTTATATTTTGCAAAGCTCGATTTGAAATTACTTTTGGTTGCAAGAATACGAACGGTGACTTCGCCGCTTGCGACCAGATCCTTCATTCGTTGCACGTAGAGAGGAAGATTGGTTCGATACTTTGAAAACAATGTTTCATCTACTGCGCTGATGCAAACGTCCCCCCCCGCTCAAGCAAACGACGGTAGATGAACTCAGTGAATTCGTGAAAACGTTCTTTACCGACGTATATCTCGACTTCCTTGCTAACGCGGCGAATGCCGTCATTGTCGAGAAACTCAATTCCAGCAGATTCAATGGCTTGACGGACCTTACTGCGCGTTTTTTCTTGGGCCTCATGCTTTTCAAGGCAAATCAGGGACAACGCGTCCACGCTGACCCCAGAGGCAGCGCTGAGGTCTTTATATTCCCATTTCAGCGCCCCAAGTGCGGCGCGGATTTGACTAGGCGTTGGGATCTTATTGCTCATAATTGGTAATAACCTCCCAGAAAAGGGTAACGCAAGACCAAATTATACTTGCAACACGTAATTATTTCACTAACAGAACTGAAAAGATTTGTAAAGACGTGTATTTCTTGATATAAACACACTTATTGTAATGGCTGTTTTTTCTGTATTTAGGAGCAATATTTATGTCGTACGAAGATATGGAAATGCGTTGGGGAGCGGCTTTTGCGCTTTACCTTGTCCGCGAAATCGAAAAAGCGGCTTTTTTGAAGCCTCAACAAGAAATCGACGATCCAGAAACTCGTCTCGCCACGGCCTTACGTGCTCAGGATAATAGCTTGGCCGCTGCCAGCGTATAGAGACAAACATCATGGGCAACGTCACCTATCAGGAGCTGGTTGAACTTTACGGGCAGAAAGCCGCCTATGCGCTGCTTCGGGTCATTGAGGTGGCTCTTCACGAGAAGAGCAACGTCATTCACATCGACAATGAAAAACGGCTCCAGCACGCCCTCGTTTCCATGAGTAGGGAGCCTCTTGCAGCATGATGATAAGTGCGCAACAGATTAGGGCGGCGCGCGCCATGTTGAACTGGTCGCAGGAAACGCTTGCGGAGGAATCCGGTTTGTCGTTGGCGACAATATATAATCTTGAAAAGGGCCACTTGTCCCCGCGCAGTTTGCTGGAACTCCGGAAAGCTTTTGAAAGCAAGGGCATTGAATTTTTCGGAAGAAACGGGGTTAACCGCCGCCCCGATGATTTCCGGCAATATGCCGGACATGACGGAACTGAGGAATTCTTCGCCGATCTGCTTTCTGTTGCCAGAGATGAGGAACGCGAATTCATGGCGGTATTTCCTTCTCAGGAAGCGCTTGCCCTTGCCTTGGGTGTTGAACCTTCAGGCAATCTCGGAAGGCTTGAACAGCTAGGCAGAATTGCAAAGGTGCGATGCCTTCTCTCGGACATTCGCAACTCCGGCCTGTTTATTCCATGCTTCCAGTTCCGCGCCATTGCGAGGTCTCCGGGCACTCCATTCTCCGTACTCGTCTATGGAAACAAGTTTGCGCTTATTACCAATGGCGATGCTGGGCTTACTTACCTTGTCTTTGATTCTATAAAAATGTCCCGCGACGCCTACGAAACCTATTCGGCGGAATGGGAGACCGCCGTGCCTATCCTTGCCGCGTCAAATAATCGTCTTGTCGTTTCATAATCTTTTTCAGGTCATCGGCAGCATCCGCCAGATGCATCGGCGTTGCTTTCTCCCACATCGAATAAAATTGTTTGCGTAGGCCCTGAGAGATAGGGAAGGACTGAATAACGATAATCTTGGGCGTTTGGCCTATTTCAAAAAATGCAAACTTGTCCGCGAACACGTAAAGCGGGGCCGGATCGACATAGCTTTTCGAGAGGAAACGGCATTCGCATAACGCGGTTGTGAGGGGAGAAGCTAATTCTTCGGTGAGCAGGCATCGAATGCTTACGCTCATTTTGTTTTTGAGCGCCGTTAGCTTTTCCATGCTTTCGGCGGCGCAAGCTGGACCAAAATCGAAAAGCGTTCCGGTCTTACTTATAAGGCTGATTTCCTCGCCCTTCTTTTTGACCGACCTCTGAATATCTTCGAGGAAAGACCCCTCCGCGTCGGAACCCGAATATACGGCCACATCGGATCGACGAAAGCGCACGCCCTCCGAGCCGAGAAACTCAATGCCATTTTCTTCGAAAGTGTCCCGTAGCCGGTTTAGCGTAGCGCCCCGCGAACTATCCCCAAGCTCCAGCTTGCCGATTGTCGCCACGGACAGCCCCACGGCGTGCGCCAAGTCCTCTTGTGACCAGCCAAGCAAGGCGCGGGCTGCTTTTATCTGCCGCGCCAGCATAAGGCCCATGCTTTTCATTTTTGAGACTCATGCTTCA
>JAQUYN010000140.1 GCA_028691835.1 Alphaproteobacteria bacterium
AATAGTTATATAGATTGAATATTTAAATAACTTTTTATCAAATTCAATTTTCATATAATAATATTTATCTCCTTACTTATTTATTTTTCTTTCTATAATTTAGTAGTAATGCTAATTTTAAATATAGTATCGCGGCAATGGCAGCTCTTCTGTTGAAAAAAAGCGGCTTGAATATGAACGGGACGGATCTGATTCCTCGAATAATACGGTTGTTCAAGGGCAGAAAAGTGGCCGTTTGCGGAACTTCGGAGCCGTGGTTGTCTCGAGCCTGTGACGTTATTCGCGAGATGGGATGCGAAGTCGTGTTGCAGCTGGATGGGTTTCTAGAGCGGGATGCCTATCTCAGGCCTGTTTTTGAAAGCAGGGCGGACTTGCTGATTTTGGGGATGGGGATGCCTAAACAAGAGGCGGTGGCGGCCTATATTTCAGAGCAGGCTACGCGCCCCATACTTATATTGAACAGCGGGGCTGCGCTTGATTTTATGGCGAACAGATTCCAGCGTGCACCTGCAATCTGGCGTAAAAGCGGTTTTGAATGGCTTTTTAGATTTATTCAGGAACCGCGAAGGCTCGCAGGGCGTTATCTGGTCGGGGGCTTTATGTTTTTGTTCACTGCCTTGCGCCTTGCCGCTTTGAACGTTGTCTGTAGCCGCGGAGGTCGCTCTTGAGAATTGTTCATGTCGTTAGGCAGTATGCGCCCTCTGTTGGCGGCTTTGAGGATGTCGTCGCAAATTTGTGCAGGAATTTGAATTGCATTCCGGGCGTCGAAGCGCGCGTCGTTACTCTCGATAGAATCTTCACGGCCCCGGATAAGAAACTTCCGGCGCATGAGATCGTCAACGGTGTCGATGTGCAACGCATATCATGGTTCGGATCGAAGCGGTATCCGGTGGCTTTGGGAATTTTGAAGGCCATCGAAGACGCCGACATTGTGCATGTTCACGCCATCGATTTCTTCTTTGATTTTCTGGCGGTGACCAAATTTTTACACAGGAAGCCTTTGGTTGTATCGACGCATGGAGGTTTTTTCCACACTCCTTTTGCCGCCCGGTTGAAGAAACTCTACTTCCAGACCGTTTCGCGCTTCTCTTGTCTGGCTTATCATAGCATTTGTGCGTCAAGCGATAACGATGCTCTGACTTTTTCGCAGATTTCGAAAAATAAAGTTATTACGATCGAAAATGGCGTCGATATCGACAAATGGTGGCAGGCAGGAAGCCCGGATCTCAAAAGGACGCTTATTTCAATCGGGCGGTGGTCCAATAACAAACGTGTGCCCTCGCTTTTTGATTTATTGGCTCACTTGCGTGTCCTTAACGCGCAGTGGCGTTTGATCGTTGCGGGCGTTCCTTGGCATGAAACGAAAGACGGACTTCTTCAGGTGGCCCGCCAAAGAGGTGTTGCTGATGCTTTGGAGATTGTTGAAAATCCGGGCCAGGACAAGATCAAAACCCTTATCGGGCAGTCCAGTTACATCGTATCCGCTTCGGAATACGAGGGGTTTGGTATTACAGCAATCGAAGGAATTTCTGCGGGCTTGATTCCGATCCTGACGGCTATTCCGCCATTCCAGAAAATCCGGAATGCTCTTGGCGTGAATATGACGCTTGCGCCTGAGGATATTTCCGGTAGCGCCCAGGCTTTGGAGACCCTGCACGAGGCCATGGCCCATACCTATGGAGACTGCCGAGAGGCAAGCATGCGCCTTGCTCAAAATTATGCCTGGCCGGATACTGTCGGGCATTTTATGAAGATATATGAAAACTGCCTCGACAGTGAGTGACGATTTCAATCAAGATAACGATTTTATAAGCTTCTTATATTTGGATCGGAGCGCTAACGGATTTCCAAAGAAACGGTCTTTTACATCAGGGGCCGGACCCATTTGATTAATTGAAAATCAAGGAGTTGATGATTCGCTGTTTTCAGGAGGAAACAGCGATGAGTGACATATTTTGGGTGAACGATAAGCAATGGAGAAAACTGAAGACGTTGTTGCCAGAAGACAAACGCGGGCGACGCGCCGAGAGAGTATGGGCCCCAAAAAACACTGTATAACTTCTATGTGCGGTGGGCTTTTCCCATGCGAGATGAGCACATCTGCCTGCCTCAGCTTCGCAACAATCTCTTCCGGTTTGTACTTCTTCATCGTGGTCCTCCTTCCAAAAGTTATACTTCAGGTCGGACCACTTCAATGGGGGAGGATCAGTTACGACGCGACTAGAAAATAAAGTCATTTCCGATTTTTTGCTCCGCATCCTTTGGATATTAACTTTTATAACTTTAACGCAGCACACGAGAGGCGAGGATCCTTTAAGAAAGAGAACTTGTTTGAAGCCGTTAAGTCTCGGGCTTCTGCTTTCAAAATCTGAAGCCCAGCTACATCTTTTTGCTACTTATGCCTTAGGTTTAAGGAGTTGGAGCGTTTTCCCTGTTACGGGAGCTGTGCAGATGGCCTGTTGTTTTTTTTCTAATCCAAAATCTTCAGGAGTAATTTTTTGATCTGCAAGTTTTAAGGCATTTTCAGCATGCTTTGCGGTTAGTTCTCTGATTGTTGCCCATTTATTCATTGCTTCATTTCTTCTAGCGGGGTTTTCTGAATAAGCGGGGACCGTTTCTTTATCGCGAAGGAATTGAATGGCCATCATCGCAGCGTTTTCGATAACCCTATAATTATCCTAGTATATTAGCTGTATAGGCTTAAATTTTCGCTAAATTAGCCAAAAGAGCGGTTATCGAACACCGATAACCTCTTGTCCTTCCAAGCTTTTTTCGGGTTTTTGAGGAAAAGAAAGTTTTGGTGGGCCAAGCGGCGCGAGTTCGAACCAAGAGGCCTTCAAAGAATTGATAAAA
>JAQUYN010000141.1 GCA_028691835.1 Alphaproteobacteria bacterium
TACACGCTTGCGATGACTAGGATCCCCTTTTCAAAACCGCTGTTTAAAATGTCAGCGGTTCTTGAAGTTCGCGGTTCGAGGCTTGTGCTAACAGATAGCGCAGCAGGCCGGACTTTTGCGCCAGTTGAAGGAGATTTGGACATAAATTCCGTAAAAAAACCAGTTTTCATTGAGGCGGATGTCTCACTGGCAAAACATGGTATTAAGATAGAAAAAATTTATAGTTCAACAGAAAAGCTTCCCTCTTCTCTGCGCGCACAGAAAGAAAATTTTGATGAAGTCACATGTGAAGAAATCTGGCAAAACGACGCTGGAAATGGGATACAAGCGGTTTCATGTTACTTTCGGAGCAAAGGAACTGCTGGTGGTATACTTGAAATATCAGGGCAGGGCTTGCACTTAGAATTGCCTTATCGCCTTGAACAACAGGCCCTTCAATTTTTGGGGGGGAGTTCTTATAATTCTCAAAATTTAACGGCTGAGGCGCGAAGGTGGCTTGAAATACTCAGCGGGCATGTTGTCTGGCAATATGAAGGGAAAACCCTCATTCTGCGATCTCCAACTGGTATAAATCTGCAGCTTCACAACGCTAGAAGGTAATTGGTTGTCAGAAGTATTATGCCTGAAGGTGATTTTTAGAATTGAGTAAGTGAAAAGCAATTTCATGAGGAATTATCATGCGCTTAGTTAGTTGGATCTTGGCATTTATCTTGTCCTTGGGGTGCATTGCAAATGTAGAGGCCGCTCAAACATTTACCTTGGAGCAGGCCGTTCAATACGCAATGAAGGCAAATCCAGGCATAGAATCCAAGGTGTTGCTACTTGAGCAGGCAAAAATGAATATTGGTGTTGCTCAAAGCTATTTTTGGCCACGTGTATCATTAGTTGCATCAAACAATCGTACTAAAAATTATGAACCCATTCCTGCATATAGCAGTGATAGTCTTAGTCAGCGCTCCTGGAATAAAGGGCTTCAAGGAAATTGGTCGTTATTTGCAGGATTTGCTCATCTCAATAATTTGATTAAAGCTAAATTAAATAAAGATGTCGCTGAAGCAAACCAGGTCCAGGCAGAGCTTGAGCTGGGGTGTAATGTTCAATTGCAGTTCCTCCGGTTGCTTAAGCAGAGAGAAGATTTAAAAAGCGCAGAAGAATCACTTGTGCGAATAAAGAAGCAGCTGGCCGCGTCTGAAGCTTTTGTTAAACAAGGAATGGCACCATATCTGAACGTATTGCAAAACCAGGTGGAGCTATCAAAAGCGCAGCAAAACATAATTAGGGTTAGGAATGATATCCGAAATTCAGAGGTCCAACTCAATAAATATTTGAATTTTCCACCAGATGTTAATGTTAATTATGTAGGAAGGTTGAAAGATTTCGGCCTAGAGGTCAAATATACCGAAGAAACCGCGATAAGCACTGCTTTGAAATACAGGCCAGATTTGAAGATAGCACAAAAATCCATTGAGGTTGCTTTTAAGGATATGAATATTAGCATGGCAAAATTTTTGCCGCGAGTCGATGCTACTTATAATAATTCTCAGTTCAGCATTGATTATGATGACCCACGTTATGAAGATTACGGGCGGCATTATTGGTCAGCTGGGGTTCAGTTCTCGTGGGAAATTTTTTCAGGAGGTGAAACTTCCTTTGACTCTTTGGCACAACGGAAAAAGGCCCAGGCCCTCCAACAGGATTTTGAAACCGCATTGTCCTCAGCTCGAGCCGAGGTAATTCGTTCCCTGCTTGACATCGGTGCGGCAAAAGAACTAATTAGTGCATCACGTGCAGGTGTTACTGCTGCTCGTGAAAGCTATGATATGGCAAATAGACGCTATCTGACAAACACCGGCACGATAACGGAATTACTTGATGCCCAATTAAGATTGACCCAGGCAGAAAATGATGAGAGTCAGGCTTTTCATGATTTTCAAGCGGCTCGGTCAAAATTTTATTATTATATTGGGCAAAAAAATTCTAATCTGAAGTAGAAATGTGCTTGCGAGGAGGAGATAGTTGACAATATAGGGTTAAAGGCGTTATTAACTAAGACGTATGGGCGTGCTGACCAGGAAGGTTGTTTTCAAGTGGCGCGAGTTACCTTACAGTGATTGGCTGCCTAAATAAGCACTGCGGCAAATTTTGCCTTAATTATCCCTTTGGAGGAAAAAATGGCTATCCAAAACGCGAAATGGTTTGAAATGAACGCCTACTTGAACAACAAGTTGGCACAGGTTGGTTCTGCTTACACTATGGATTCGTTAGTTCAGGCTCTGAATGCGGCCGGTTTTGTTGGGGAGCAGGGCTATTACAACCACTTCATGCAGTATGGCCATACGGAAGATGTGTCGCCGTCTGCAGGGTTTAGTGCTAGTCAGTATTATATCTTCAAGGCTGCCAGCTACTATCACAGCGGTGATGTGTCTGCCGTGACTGACGCCGAAGCTGCTACCATTAAGCAGCTCATTAAAGACGCGGGCATGGATGCTTGGACGCACTATCAGAAGTACGGCACTGTGGAACAGATCAATGCCTCGAATACCTTTGACACTGCAGCCTATCTTCAGGCTAAGGCCGATGCTATGAATGCTTCGAGCCCCGCCCCCGCAGTACCTTGGACTGCTGCTACTATAGCCACCGCCATTCAAGATGCAGGCATGAGTGCTTATGAGCACTTTATGAACTACAAGGGTGTTGGGCCCGGTGAAGTGGCGTCGACGGATACATATGCTGTGGATCCGAGTAAGCAGGCTGCGAATGCTGGTCAGACCTTTACGCTCACTGCAGATCAGGACACCCTGGCCGGCACCGCTGGCAACGACACGTACACAGCAGGCAGTGTTCAGACT
>JAQUYN010000067.1 GCA_028691835.1 Alphaproteobacteria bacterium
CATGCTTGAGCGCCTTCGCCTCGATCAACCACGAGGGCCGGATGCCATCGTTAATGACGTTTGAAACCAAGCTGTTGGCGGCCTTTGCCGCATAGGGATTTGAGCGCACAATCTGCCGCGCCCGCGCTCGAAGCGTCGCCCCTCCAGCCGAAACAAGGCCGTTGATATTCTGCTCGGTCGCTTTCCATGCAATCAGCCTGCGCTTGGACATAGCGCCTTCAAAGCCGCTTGTGAGCGTGGACATGGATATACGTCCGGTGGCGGCGTATTTGACCGCCGCCCCGACACGGGAAAACAGATTCATTGGGAAGTCCTTTTTATAAGTCTTTTTCGGCGTAAATCTTGATCCGGCGCGTCTGTGGCTGGCCGCTATCTTTCGCGAGGCCTTGTTCAACCTCCGCCAGCGCCGCCTTGAGATCGGCAAGGGATCGGTAGGTGACGGTCTTGCCATCGTAAGACAGGCTCAACACGCCGCTTGCAATGGCCATGCGCAAAGCATCACGCTGCGTTGTCGTGTACGTCATGACGACACCACCTCATCTATTGGAAAGTTTTTGTGTAGGGGGATAGGAAAGGAAAAAGTTTAGATCGTCCCCTAATGTGTCAGACCTTGTTTAGCGTGTGCCTGACTTTTTCCTGAAACTGCTTGAGTTGCTCTATCTCTTTTTCTCCAACGTCTTTTCTTGAAGAAAACACGGCAACATCTATCCCCAGACATTTCTCTGGAGTTGTGAAACCCTCGCTATAAAGCTCATAAGCCAACGGCAACCCTTCTGACAGCAACTCCATCGCAAACCATTGATGGCCACAATTCATAGGCCGCCAAGATTCAAAATACTCTTCTTTGAACTCTTTGTTTCTTGAGGCAAGTTGATTGATCTGTTTGATTTTGCCTTCTTTTGGTTCGTCCGATTCAACAATTTCACGGAACTTAATCAATTGCCGGATGAAGGGTTCAGGTTCTTCTGGTTCACCTTCAACATAAAGCTCTTGCCACTTGACATCCTCGTCGGAGAAAGCTCCTTTTAGTGCTTCATACTCTTCAACAGAGAAAATCTTATAGGCCTGTTCCAATACTTTTTTGGGCGTTTCCAAACCCAATTCATAAGCAGGGATAAACTGCCAAGAAAGGACTTTCCACCTGGCCTTATCCACGGCGGCTTGAAGAACCTCTGTTCTGCGATCAGAAGAGCTATGGCGTTCCGCAGTTTCTAATTTACGTTCCAAGGCGTGAAATTGTTTTGTGGAAGTTATGCCATCAACGATCTCTTGAGCGTCATGGGAGATAGCCGTCTTCCATTCCTCACGAAAGATGGCTCCTTTGCTCTTAGTTTCTGTTTGTGAATCGCTCGATCCCATTTTGCTGCCAATCCACAGAATAACAACAAAAACAGCTATTCCAGCGATCCAATCCATGCCCATCCCCTTTTGACTCTAAAGTCCCTTTCCATATGAGGTAGGCCTAGCATGAATAGGTTAATAAATGAAATATGATGGAAAACGTCGCTGCAAGCCTTCAAAAGACCCTTGCGTGGCTGGTGCAGCGCGTTATGTTGCCCGACCATTTTAGGAACGAGTTTTGAAGTGCTTTTTCTTGTTCAGGACAAACCGCCACTTTTCGCAGGCGGCCCCGCATGAGGGCCGATGCCTCTCATGTTGCAAACCTCAAAAAATTGATCGAAGAAACGTCCCGTCGGCACAACACTTGGCAAGTCTTTCATGACTTTGTTGCCATGTCCGCGATCAGCATCCGCAACGCCACCGACACAAGGGAGCGAGACAAGTACGAACAACAATATCTCGATATTGTGAAAAGGTACGATAAAGAGGAAGTCGATAGGTTTCCCCTTATGCTGGCGCATTTGGTCGGCGCTCTCGAAGATGATCTATCGGACGTTCTCGGTCGGCTCTTCAGCGAATTGGAACTCGGTAACAAATGGAAGGGCCAGTTTTTCACGCCCGATGATATTTGCCGCCTTATGGCCAAGATCACCTATGGCGAAGACCTGAAAGAAAAACTCAAAACCCAGCCCACGATCACCGTCCAAGAGCCAGCCGTCGGCGGCGGGGCCATGATTATCGCCCTAGCTCGTGAATTGAGAGAGCAAGGATTCAATTACCAGAAGCGGCTCCATGTCACAGCCATCGACATAGACCTCCGCGCCGTCCACATGGCCTACCTGCAATTCGCGCTCTTCCACATTCCCGCCGTCGTCATTCACGGCGACACCATCCGCCTTGAAACCTATTCCGAATGGCACACCCCCGCCGCTATCTGGAGCGGCTTAAATCGTTAAAATCTTAACGATTTAGATTCCTGATCGGGACTTGAACCCGCACCGCGCTAAAAAACAGGGGGATTCATAGACGGTTGTTTTTGTTCGAGATTATTCAGGATTGCTCCCCACTCGGACATCGTGCTAAGCACTTCCTCAGCCTCAAAGTGGTTCGAGGTTTCTCCTTTGTGGCGCACCAGCACATTTTCAAGGTACATAAAAAATACCATTAACATGTTGTTTTATAAAACTTTTTAACTGGTTTGAAGTTTACTAATCCAAATAATGTGCTTTGTCTTTTCTTCATATATTCCAATAAGTTAATCGGTTCGATTCCGTACAGGCGTGGTTTTATGCTTCAACATTTTGTTGAATATGCTACGTTCTGGCACAGTAAGAACGTAGCTTTTGAGCCATAAAATAGGGAGTTTTTATGAACAGTACGCAAATCAATCCGCCCGATTTCACTCCCGCCATGGGCGCTTATTCGCATGGTTTATCTGTTCCCTTGTCTTCTTCTTCGCGAATGATCTTTGTCACGGGGCAGATTGCCATGAATGCGGAAGGTGAAGTAGTTGCCCCTAATGATGCAACAGCTCAAACCGAATTCGTTTTTGAGAATATCAAAGCCATTTTAGCTGCTGGAAACGCATCACTGAAAGACGTTGTCAAGGTTCAGATTTTTCTTACCAACATGCAAGATTTCTCGAAGGTTTCGCCAATTCGCAATCATTACCTTGACGAAGCCAAACCTGTTAGTACGCTTGTTGAAGTTAACAAGCTTGTTAAGGAAGGATGTTGTGTCGAGATAGAGGTTGTCGCGATAACAGACAAACCTCTCAACCTCTCTTAAGATACCCCATAACCGCCATCAACTGATAGAAGCGTCCCTGTAACCCATTCGGCTTGTTCAGACGCTAAGTAGGAAGCGGCATGAGCAACGTCTTTAGGATGGCCAAGTCGCCCCAAAGGATGGCGTTTCTCGAGAATTCTATCCTTAAAAGCTTGCTGCTGCTCCACAGATAGCTTGGCTGAGGCCATAATGTTGGAGTGAACAACGCCAGGGTTAATGGCATTAACGCGGATGCCCTCAGGGGCAAGTTGCTGTGCCAGTCTTTTTGTTAAAAGATCAACCCCAGCTTTGCTAGCAGAATAAGCATTTGAAGAGCACGTATCAAAAGGATACAAAGAGCAAACAGATGATATGTTGATAACGGATGCCAACGATCCTTTCTTCAATAAAGGATATAGGCTTTGCGTCATGCCGATAAGACTGAACAAATTAATGTCAAAGGTTTCTCTCCAAGCATCAAGTGTCTCAAGAATTCCGCCACCGGATTCACTTAAAACAAGTTTCCCTGCACTGTTAACAAGAACGTCTAAGAGACCGTGTGTTTTCTCAATTTCAGAGAAGATTTCTTTTTGAAAAATAACGTCACATATATCACCAATAAGAACATGCAATGCGTCGTTACGGTTTGCTGTTTTTAGTTCTTCTGCATGTTGTGATCCACGTCCAATGGCGTAAACGATATAATCTTCTTTCAAAAACTGTTCCGTAATGCCTCGACCTATCCCTGAGGTTCCACCGGTAACACAGGCTATCCTTTTTCTATCCATAATTTTTGCTCCTCAAGAATTAAAACCATCCGAATCTTTGTATCCTTTGTGTGCCAAAATGGCCATCTTAAAAGTTAAAATCTTAACGATTTGAGTTTCTGATCAGTCTTTGATCCTGCACGACGTTAGAAAACGGGGACATTCATAGCAGGCTGTTTCTGTTGAAGATTATCCCAAATTGCACCCCATTCCAAAAGCGTCTCTAGCATTTTTTCGTCGTCAAAGTGGTTCGAAGAAGCTCCTTTGTGGCGCACCAGCACATTTGAAATGTGCACTGAAAGTTCTTTTAACGTGTTGTTTTGTAATAATTTTTAAGCGGTTCAGAAATTCCTTGAAGGAACTGTTCTCTTTTCAGCTTCATCAAACTTTACAGCGCGTTAGCGGTTCGAGTCCGTGCTGGCTCTTATTTTTCGCGAGCAACCATTTTTACTTGGCAAACATCATGGAAACCCCATTTGCCATTTTCTCGGCCTGCGCCGGATTGCTTATATCCTCCAAAAGGATTTTGGGGCTTAAAGTAGTCCAGTCCGTTAACACTGATACAGCCGGCCCTTATATCCACTGTAGCTCGTGTCGAGATTTTCTTGTCGTTTGTAAAAATATAAGCCGTAAGGCCATAGAGCGTATCATTTGCCAATTGCATCGCTTCTTCATAAGTTTTGAAAGAGACAATGGGAAGTACGGGACCAAAAACTTCTTCTTTCCAAACACGCATGTCTTTCGTGACGTTGGTTAAAAGTGTTGGTTCGTAAAATGCGCCATCCAGATTCTTTGGGCGTTTTCCTCCACATACAAGCTTCGCGCCTTTTTCAAGGGCATCTTGGACTTGGCTTTCGATGTTGGCGACTTGTCTTTCCGCAACCAAGGGCCCCATCTCCGTCATGGGGTCCATGGGCAGACCGATTTTCGCTGCTTGGGCCAATAGAGCTAATTTCTCGATACAGGCATCGAATAAATCTTCATGCACAATGAGGCGCTTCAAATTATCACAAAATTGTCCACTATTATCGAAGCGAAGGGCATAAATACTCTTGATAAAATCGGTTAAATCAACATCCGAAAAAACAACGCCAGGGCTTGATCCGCCCATTTCTAATATAGCTGGAATTCCTTTTTGAGCTGCCTTGATCCGCAACTTGTTTCCTGTTTGAGAACTGCCTGTAAAGATTATAAGGTCAACGTCTTCATCGGTTAAAGCTTCTCCAATCGCACCATCGCCATAAACAAAGCTTAAAACACCTTCAGGAAGATCGGCTTCTTTGCATATTTCTTCCAATTTCTGGGAGAAAAGTGGAATCTCTTCTGAATATTTCACAACAACGCTATTCCCAGCAATAAGGGGTTGAACAACGCTATAAACGAAATTCAGGATAGGGAAGTTCCATGCCATAATGCAAGCCACAACGCCCCAAGGCTCGTAAACAACTTCATTAATAATGGAACCTTCCTCATATGTCGTTTCTGACGCAAGATATTCGGCGGCATGATCAAGATTCCATTTAAACTGCTCAACAGTATAATCATGAAGGCCTTTGCAAGAGGCTAGGGGGCGTCCCATTTCCAGACAGGTTATTTCTGAAAGTTCTTTCTTGTATTGGACGAATAATTCTACAACGGCTCTAAGGCGTGACACCCTTTTGGAAAGTCCCGTTTCTTGCCAAGCTTTCTGAGCCTTCTTCGCTGAGGCTATAATTTCTGAAAGCTGTTTGGACGTTGTAACTGAAACTTGGCCAAGAGTTTCTTTTGTCGCTGGATTTGTTGAAACGATAGCTTGAGGCATTATTCACTTGCTCCTTTTACACCTGTCTAGGTTCTATAATAGGGTAATAAGTCCATAGCTCAAATTGTTAAAGTTTTAACGATTTGATTTCCTGATTGGGACTTGAACCCGCACCAATCTAAAAATTGGAAGGATTTATAGACGCTTGATTTAGCTGGATGTTTTTCAAAATCGCGCCCCACTCAAGAAGTGTGTTGAGCATTTTTTCGTCGTCAAAATAGTTCGAAGAAGCTCCTTTGTGGCGCACCAGCAGCTTTGAAAGGTACAGCCAAAGTGCTTTCAACACATTGTTTTAAAATAACTTTTAAGCGGTTTGAAATTTTTCGTACAAAACAATAACCCCAACCACGCACCAATCTTTACAATGTATTACGGGTTCGACTCCCCATAGGCATTCCATTTTGTCGTTGTGAAAGTATTGTTTCCGCCATGAAACTGGGGTTTTATTGCATAGTGAAGCGTCACGTTTTTCATTTGAAAGGTTAGTTATGGCTGAAACCCTGATGCGCATTGAAGGTCCCGATAACAACGGTATTTATGGCATCCTTCGTGCCGACGAAACGCCGCGTGATCGTTTGGTGGTTCATTTGCATGGCATGACGAACCACATGAACCAATTGCTTGAAGCTACCTCACGGGATTTCTTTGTGGCCGAAGGTTTTGACCACTACAGAATCAGCTTTTACGAATTTCCGAAGGATTCTCGGAAACTATCCAATTCAACTCTTTCGACCCATGCGCGAGACATCCAAGTCGTATTGAATTATTTCAAGGAAGCTGGATATAAACAAATTTTTGTCACCGCTCATTCGCTTGCTGCGCTCACGATGATGATCTCAAATCCATCCGGTGCGACGGCTGTCAGTCTGTGGGATCCTTCGACGGATGTGACGAACTTCTGGGAAACAAACAAATGCCTCACCCTTCATGAGGATGGTGATCATTATTTGATGGATTACGGGAGCATCTTTTGGCTTCACAAAGATATGGTGGAAGAAAACAAATTCTACCCCCACGCTAAATGCCAAGAGCTTGTGGGCAGGATCACGACACCTTCCCAAATGATCGCGGCAGAGAAAGGCATCTTCACCTTCAGCGCGGGAATCAAGCCGGAAGACTTTGTTGGCAAATTTGGCGGTCCGTTTGAATTGCAAAAAATAGCTGGTGCGAACCATACCTTCTCGCTCGAAGGCAACCGTGAAGCACTTTTTGCGAAGACACTTAGCTGGTTTAAAAAGGCATAGAGGGGCTTCTTTGTTCTCCTTAAAATGCGATTACTCCAAAGTTGCCAAGCGTTTGCGTGAATGCCCTTAAGCATCTGTCGCTTGCACAGAGCCCGACACATGACTATCTTAACCCAAAGGCTCTAAAACAGAGCGCAGTAAGGTTGGCTCCTTTTGGTGCCAAACGTTCGCGTGGATGAGTCCGACAGACAAGGGGGTGGGGCGGTCGCAAGGAAGCAGTCCTGAGCCAACCTATCCCCAAAACCGCTCTCATTCAAACGTCCCCGAAAAAGGGGGAAACGCCACACGCAAAAGATGTCATGAACAATCCAAACAAAAAAACCATTTTAGGAATAGTTGCAGAGAACGAAAACGAAGCCTTGACGGCAACGACAGACGGTTATTGCAGCATCTTTCGCCCCTTGGGGTATAACGCTTTAACTATCGACTTCCGAAAACCTGAATCCATTCAGCTTTTTCAGGAACATCTGAGAAACAACGATATGGCCTTTGCTTTCGGGTTACAGGGGGTTGGGTCCTGTCTGCGCGCCGGGGACAACAAGACAAGCCTTTGGAGCGCCTTCAAAGTTCCTTTTATTGGACTTCATCACGACCACCCCTGCTACAACTATAACAATCATGTTTGCGACAGCCCCTTTGTCGCCAATGTCTATCATTATGAATCCTTCCTTGAGACCAAGGAAAAATATCTGCCCAGCCAGCAAATTTCTATTGTGCAGCCCTTTGGGCTTTTGGTTGATATGAAGCCGCCTTTGGTGCCTTTTGACAAACGTTCAATCAATCTTTTGTATTTAAAAAGCGGAACGTCTCCGGCGGCGATGAAAGAAGACGCGGACTATTGGGATGAACTTCCCAAGCCCGTACAAGATGCGATCTCCCAACAGCTTGAGCAAGCCAGAGTCCATGCGAACTTGCAGCTATGCGATTTAGTCTCTGACTTATTTTCATCGCTTGGCTATGATTATCATGAACTTCAACCAACTTTCTGGGGCGTTGTTCGCTATATGGATCGAACTTTACGACGCGAGCGTTCTGTCACCTTTGTCGAGTGGTTAAAAAATCAAGACGGGGCCGTCATTATTGGGAACGGATGGGACTTTATTGAAAAGAAATCAGCCCGCGCAGAGTTTCGGCCAGCCGTTCCCTCTTATAAATCTTATGGGCTTTACGCCCAGTCCCGCATTGTTTGCAACACCAATCCTTATTGCCGGGATATGATTCATGAAAGAACGGTTTTTGGTCTTTCTGCCGGGGCCTGCATCATAACCGACACGAATAGCTGGTGGGACGAACATGGCTCGGGGTGTCCTTCGATCTTGTTGTATGACTGGGCAAGACCGCTCGACGAACAGCTCCATCCACTTTTGGCGCAAACGGATGTCATCGAACAGGCAGCAGCGAACAGCCATAACGTATCGCGATCATTATTTTCCAAACAAGACATCTCGGGTGTTTTTAATCTCGTTGACAATATCCGAGCCCAAACGGGGACAGCCCTATAAGACCAACCGCCCGATAAACCAACCTGTTCGGGTCACGAGTGGTTGCGAGGCGCAGAGCGAATGAGTAAAAACAACGCCGCCAGTGAGTCCGCTCATAGACCCGCTGGTATGAGTGATTGAGAGCGGCCCTTTCAATGAGTCCGTTCATAGGCCCGCTAGTATAAGGGCCATTTCTGTTTCCAATAATCGAGGGAGCTGAGCTTTCTTAAAGCTGAAACGCACCAGTGCCTATCCCACCCCACAGCAAAGGCAAGAGTCAGCCCGATGAAACGACAAAGCAACCCAAAGGCCCGCAACGGACGGTGGCGATAAACTCGAAGAGTGTTCTCTTTCTCATCATAAAAAGCATAAGCATCATATCCTGTTGCCCCCCAAATTGACCATTTTTCAGGGTCAAGACGGACCAACGGTTTCCTGCCCGCCGGTCGCATCAGATCCCACACAATGCGTCCGAAAAGAGCGAGGCTTTCATGCTTGGGAACATAGGAAGAAACGGGGTCCTCATCCTGCGCCATAGAAAGAGGAGCCCTGTGCTCATTCCATTCGTCCGCACGCGTCAAGATCGCCTTGTGATACGATCCATCCCACGCAGCCAGCACCGAAGGGCCATCAAGATAATCGGCCATAGCCTGCAAAATAGCCCATGCGCTGTCATACTGATACTGAACCAAATTAATAGAAAAACGCCACGCGAATTGCCGCAAACAGGCACCGCGCCGCAATCGACCATGAAGCCGGAAAAGGTAAAGCACATTGCGAAAATCGTAATAGCGGCGGATGCTTTGGCCTTTGACATAAAAAGGTTCATGCCAGACAGCAATTCCCGGCCATGGTACATTGGAACAACCAAGCTTGCCTAAGCGCAACCCGAATTCAGCATCGTCATAGTGCAAGAAGAAGGGCAACGCAAAACCAGTCTCACTAAGATAAGAGCAAGAAAAAGCATAGCACCACCAACCATTCATATCCCCTTTTTGGGCGATAGCCAGTGCAGAAAGATTCTGCACGTCAGCCAAATCACAGTTGGGGATCGGCGCGACGACTTTAAGCAGCCGATCATCAAACAACGTCACATTATTGTGCAACCATGTCGGCTTTAGGCGGTCAAGCATCATACCGCCGACCGCCAAATGATCATCAGAATAACTGAATATTACGGCAAGGCGCGACATAACATCAGGGTCTATGTCGATATCGTCATCACATAAAAGAATGTGCGTCGCTTTTCCATGGCTTTGCGCAATATACATTCCACGCGAAAACCCACCACTTCCGCCCAAATTACGTTGATCACAAATTGTTATCTGCGTCGATTTGACAGAGGCTGACAACATGGGAAGCAGGCGTTGCGAAAGATTCCTCTCGCCATGATTGACGATAATAATTTCTGCGACCCCCGATGCTTGCACAAATTTCTCAAGCAACTGGCAAACATCGGCTTCGCGATTAAAAGTACAGACAACAACAGCAACACTTGCTTGCCTGCACGGAGGCCTATCTGTTTCCCAAGCCATGTCTTTTACCACAGTGGCCTCGTCAACAAACTCTATTTCTGCATAAAGCCTGCCGGTCGCCAGAACATCCACAGAAGGAAGAGCTACATGGACACGATCTTCATGACCTTGGCAACGTTCCTCAAGCACAAGGGCCGGGGATCTTTCTTTCCGCTGCCGATAAAGGCGCAACACTGCGTTCCCGGACAAAGTAAAAGAAAAGAAAAGATCGCCTATGTTCGTATAAGACCGCCAATAGCTCTCATAGAAACTGGAAAAATACGTGTTTAACCCGATGGTCTTCGGCGAAGCTGCAGGGCAAGCGTACAAAGCCTCTGCGCCGGAATGACCATATGTCTTCACCAGTTGCAGTTTGTAAAAAGAAGAAGGATTCATTCTGTTACCTGCTCCGACGCAACTCTGAAAAACTCTGTTTCAGTCCCAAAATTATTAGGGCCATACATTTTCATACCATCAGGGCTGAGTGTCAGACGGTTCATCCACTGGCCACGCGCCCAGACGATAACGATGGTTTTATTTTCCCCATTCTGAATTGCATATTGGCCTGATCGCCAACCATTGGTATAAACGTCTCCGTTCCTGTCAAACCCTATCAAATCGCCGTTCGTCCACTTCCATTTGGAGGCGACCAGCTCTTGCCGAAACGAACTGGCGGCATCTGTCTTGTCGGCTGAACACTCCAAAACAAAGGATATATTCCGCACCAACATATCGACGACTGGCTTTTGAACTGTTTGCCAATAGACATTGTCCTTAACAATATGGTCGGCATAAGCCCACCATGCATTGTGAAGCTCGCGCAAAGCGTTTGGCCGTATATTCCGCAGAGGCACAGAGTGAAGTGTTGTTTGCGATTGTCCCAAAATATGCCGTATCCATTCAGGTGCCGTAAACATGTCCAATGTCATTTGATAATAACCATCGCCAGTTTCCTGCGGGAAGCGCACAGGACAGACCGGCGATAAAAAAGCCTGCGCACGCTTATCGAAAAAAGCGGCTTCCTGCAAAGAGCCGGATGAAAGGCCGACAAGCTCGACATCCTCATCCAAACAAAGAAGATCATACATGTTCGGTTCAGCACACGAACAGGTAGGATCAAGACTCTGAAGACAAGCCAATTCTCTGGCTCGATGCTTGCGGTCTGCCGCTGGATGCGGAAGATACGCCACACCCCGACCTTGGATGAGGGCGGCGAGATCATCCCTGTACCGCTCAATCGTTACCGCTTGGCCGTGAACCACAAGCGAGGCATCCCCCGCCGTCTGGCCAACAAAAACCACTCTTCCCGATGGCCTCCATGTGCTTTCTGTGTGATGCCGTTGCCGATGAAGATACGACGCCCGCAAACGGAAGGCGGCTTCATATATTTCAGGCTTATCGACAGCGACTTTTTCAAGACACGCTGCGACATGAGGTATATTGGTTTGCACGGCAATCAATAAATCCGGGAGGAACCGCAACGGCGAAAGACGGAAATCAAGATAAGGAATATTGCGCTTTTCCATATAGCCCCGCAAAGCAGGGGTCAATTCATAAGCAAAATAGGTTATGCCAGATTCAATATATCGGTCATAAATCGACTCAGCCTCTGGCGTAAGATTGTTGAAAAGACCAACCCATGGGCCATCGCCAGAAGTTAAAGCTGGATCAAGCGCCCGCGAAGCAATTAATCCCTTGTCGGCTTCATTTTCCCATAGTCTTTGCCGCACACTTTGAGGTGCCCGCTCGCCCGTCGCATCCCAAATGGGGAACCGCAAAAGATCATAGAAAAATTCCTTGGCAGGCCACCATTGATGCCGAAAAATATCATCTACAAATCCAAATTTTCTGTTTTGCATTGATTTAGGCCTCAAAATTTAAAGCAGGCCCTTCCCCTAACGGAAAAAGGACAAATACAGGCGAAAAGCCCACTTTGAAAGCTATCAGATCATAATGATATTGTGAATGGATTATTGAACGCAACGCAGGACGCAAGGTTGTCTTCGGCTATGGTTTGGGGCATGATCGTCCGCATCGTTTAACCCGTTGACTGTTTTGTGCTATGAATCTTGATTCCTCCTTTTCTGTGCCAGCCTTGCATCTCTTAAACGCGCAGAGAATGGACCTTATTGTCAAATATATGCTCTTTCATTCTATCGCATCCGGGATCCAATCAAACGACGCGGAAAAGCTTTACAAAAAACACATCATGGCTCGTACAGGCGGCATTGAGCCCCCTAATTATGACGGCACACCACACGTTAAAAACAATGTGGAAGACTACCTCAGCGCAGCAAAAGAACTTTGGGAAAACATGGCAGAAAAGGGATATGATCCCGCATGGCCTGTCCCTTTGGGCCGTGATGGGCTTTTGCTTAATGCCGCACATCGTATCGCCTGCGCCGCACAGTTGGGTTTAACAATACCCGTTGTCAATCAAGATCGAAACGGGAACGCCTGGGATTTCGACTGGTTTCGCACCCATGGGTTCACGCCCAATGAGCTTGCCTTGCTCTTGGAAAATTATACGCGGCTTACATCGCAACGAACCATTCTGTTCGTCTTGTGGGGGCCTGTCTTAGCTTCTTGGGAGGAGCTGACGCAAACAATCGGTGCCATCGGCGCCGTCCTTTGTCAAAACATAAATGTCGTTGACACCCAGCGAAAGGTTAATGATAGCGGTGTTGTCGGTCAGTGTGAGAGATTGCCACTGCCCTTCGGCACTTGTTTTATACCACGCCGCAACCGGTGACCCCGCATCCTGCGGTACGGTCCCCGTCAGTTCGTTATCTTTATACCATGTGTTCGGGTCGGGTGTTTCCTCCTGCAAAGCGGCGTTTTGAATGGTGACTTGAGCCTGTGCGGGAGTGGCCTTATCGATATATACATTCCCGAAAACCGTCTCCTCGCCAACGATTCCCGAGTAGGATATGGCCCGGAATTTATAGGCGGTAGTTTGGATGGTT
>JAQUYN010000068.1 GCA_028691835.1 Alphaproteobacteria bacterium
CCGTGCCGCCAGAGGATCCCTTGCCAACTTTTGTATCGAATAACAGCATATCCGCAACGGCTTCATAATCTTTCACGCAAGCAAAGTCTTCTGTCGTCGCAATCGGAATCGCCTTCATGACAGGAAGACCTGTCCGTGCCTTAATTTCTGCGACACGTTCCGGTGTTTCATTTCCATGAAGTTGAATTAATCCGAGGAAGGGAGCAAGCGCATCACAGACAGCTTGAATATCTTTGTCGCTGGCATCGACAAAGAGCGCCGTCAGGACAAGAACTTCTGTTTGCTCGATCCCGGAGACAGCCGTTTGAAAGCGACACAAGGCCGGATGTGGCAGCGTAGCCAAAAGGTCACGAGCCTGTTCTGGCGTGATATAACGTTTGGATTTGGGAACAAATACAAACCCGAGAAAGGAAGCTCCGGCTTCAATCGAAGCGTGCAGAGCCTCCCTATCGGTAAGGCCGCATATTTTGACGGCGACGCTCACGCAAAGATTTCTTGTGTGACACGATCAGCGGCAGAGGCAGGATCCTCCGCACCCGTAATGGGGCGACCGATGACAAGATAGGTTGCACCAGCTCCCATGGCTTCACGAGGCGTCATGACGCGTTTTTGATCGTTGGCTGCGGCCCATGTCGGACGAATGCCGGGCACCATCAAGATCATGTCCGGGCCCAACACTTTGCGCAAATTGGCAACTTCGGCTGGCGAGCAGACAATGCCATCAAGGCCGCTCTCTTTAGCAAGAAGGGCAAGCCGTTCGACTTGTGCGGCTGTATCGGTGTCTTGGCCGACTTGTTTCAGGTCTGTCGAGTCCAAGCTTGTCAGCACCGTCACGCCGAGCAGCTTTGGGTGCTTCCCCTTCGCTCTCGAAGCGGCATCAACGGCGGCTTTCATCATGGCTGCGCCACCGCTTGTGTGGATTGTGATATAATCTGGCTCGACAGGCAGAAGTGATGTAATGGCGCCTGCGACAGTATTGGGAATGTCATGCAGTTTGACATCGAGGAAGATAGGCATGTCGAGACCACGGAAAGGGATCACGCCTTGTGGCCCGTTGGCCATCACATATTCAAGGCCAAACTTGAGTCCGCCAACGCGACCTTTCAGTTTTGAGGCAAGGGAAATCGCCTTAATAGCATCGGGTGTATCAATGGCGCAAAAAACAGGGCTTAGGTGAGTCATGGTCTTACCTTCCGAACCAGCGCTTCTTTTTGGACGAAGGCGTGGTTTTTTCGATGGTTGAAATGGTTTGATAGCGTCCGTTGTAAAGGATTATCGGCTCACAGGAAAGAGGCGTTTTTTCATCCAGCTGTTTGTTGAGATTGGCCACTTGGTTGCGTAAGGATCGCGCTTCAATCTGGCTGCGGAAGAGGGTGAATCCTGTCACAATGCTGCCCATAATAAAGCCAAGGATTAAAACGCCCAATGAAAGTATGGAAACTGGCAGTGTGATCTCAAGATCGAAGGGCCAAAAACTGATGGGAACCTGAAACCTATTTTGCAGGATAAAGACGATGACTGCTGCAAAAATCGGTAAGCTGATCAGCCAAGATATAAGGCGCATGGGGGGGGCTCACATTTGGTAATGACGGTATTTTAAAGGTCTCAAACGATACTATAAGCCCGTTAACGTTTTTCGCCAAGCGCGTAAAGAGAAGGCAAAAAGCAGGTAGCATCGCGCTAAAAAATCGCTTAAGGTGCGCCTATTCACTCTTTATGGATCCGTAGCTCAGCTGGATAGAGCGTTGCCCTCCGAAGGCAAAGGTCACGCGTTCGAATCGCGTCGGGTCCGCCATTAAATCAATAAGATAGGGGAGCTTTCGGCTCCCCTTCTTTTTTCTGGCTACCGCATGGCTACCAGAAAAATAGGATTGGTTGCCCACTTTCTTTTCCCCCAAATTACGACGTAGTATGGTTTCTCCAAGGAATTACGGAGATTTTGATTGTGGCCCTGTTTGATAAAGCAAGCGAACCTTATGAGGATTTGTATTCGCTCTATGATGCGCTGACCTCGCTTTTGATATGGCGCGGGGAATATCAGGGCGAGGATGAAGAGATTGAAGATCGCTTTATCAACCTGACGGCTTTTCCTGTCTGGCGTGCGCCCTTGGATCGCATCAAAACCTTGCTCCCCTGCAAGCCGAAAAAGGAAAGCTCTCACTTCCGTGGGCTGTCTCTTGGCAAGGCCTATGCGCTGCTCCAAAGGGAGAAAGAGCGCATTCTCAAGCTTGAGTTTTCAAACGGCAATTATCCGGTTTTCGGTTATCTTGTTCCGCGCCAGCTTGGCGACGTGCGCCAGCGTGTCCCAAAGAACATTTGGGGCGACGGGGCCGAGATTGATTGGGAGCGTTCTACGGTCAAGAACGGTGGCCTTGCTTTTGAAGGTATCCGTCTTGCCGACATTGATGATCGGGAAATGATGAAGGGCTTGAAGGATCAGGCCCCCACTTTGCAGGAACCCAAGGCCGAACCACCTCACAAGATTAAACCCTATGCAACCGCACGGGGACGTGGGCAACCCAAGAAAGGGCCTGCTGTTATTAAAGCCTATGAAGACTTAAAGGCCGAGGGCGGTATCAATTTTAACGCCACACTCAACGCCAATGCTAATGCCGTTTCTGATAAAACCCTCTCCATTTACCCTGAGCTACGCAACAAAACGGGAAAAGGGATTGACGTAAAGACCATCCGCAACGCTGTCGGCGCACAGTTTGACGCTGACCAGAGGCTTTTTCTTTCCGGCCAACAGGCTGAAAAGGAAAAGAAAGGCGCAGGCACGAAAGGGAAGTAATCCCCTTTATTTCTTCCTCAATTACTTCCCGTTCCGATTTTCCTGCAATCGCCCCATCGCAATCAAACGATGGGGTAGAAAATGGAAAAGACAGAGCAATACGCGTCCGGCGATCGGGAATATCTCGATGCGCTGCTGAGCGAGAAACAAGCCGCCGACTTTCTCGGCTTTAAGGTTAAGACACTTCAGAAATGGCGGATTACGGGTGAAGGCCCGTTGTTCGTCAAACATTCCCGCCGCTCAGTGCGTTACCGTCGGCGCGATCTGATCGCTTGGATAGAGGACAGGCTCCGGCGCAGCACGTCCGACACAGGCGAAGCGGCCTAACCCGTGACGGGCCCAGAAAAGGGCCTCCCATCTTCTTCAGACAAGCAGGAAGGCCGGAAACAATCCTCCGGCGTGGAGGCTTTAGAAAAACGGCTTGCCCGTTATGGCAACGCGGCGGCGCGGCAAAGAAACAACCTTGGCTATCTTGCGCAGCTTCTTGATGCCGGACGTCACAGCACGCCGGACATGCTTAATCCGGTCTGGCCCGACGTGTTCAAATACGTCCTTGACGATGAACTAAAGGCTTTGAAAGCCAAGCTGGAAAATTGCGGAGAATGGCTTCAGTTCCGCCGTTATAAGGAAACAGGCTCAACGCACCTTTACAGGGCCAGCCTGTGCCGCATTGATCTATTGTGTCCGCTCTGTGCGATCCAGCGCGGGGCAAAGCATTTGCGCAATTACAAAACTAAGTTTGAGGTGATCCGCATGGGGTACCCCCGATTGATCCCCGTCTTGCTTACGCTGACGATTAAAAACGGTTTTGATCTTCAGGAACGGATTGACCATCTGTTTCGCTCTGTGGAGAAGATCAAAGGAAAACGGCGAAATGCAAAGAGCGGTGGGAGATGTCAAAGCGAGTTCAGCAAAATTGCGGGGGCTGTTGGATCGTATGAAATAAGCTACAGCGAAAAACATGGCTGGCATCCTCACCTTCATATCGTTGTTTTTCTGACCGACTGGATTGATCAAAAGGCATTGTCCGAGGAATGGCTGGCCATTACAGGGGACAGCAAAATCGTGGATGTGCGCCTGATTGATGAAACAAACCTCACAAAGTCGCTGAATGAGATTTTCAAATATGCGCTGAAGTTTCATTCTCTCACCCCCGCGCAAGCATTTGAATGCTATCTGGTTTTGAAAAACAGGAAAAAACTTTTCTCTTTGGGTGTCATGCGCGGTGTGCAAATGCCAAAAAGCAATACGATGGAAGGGCTGGAGGATGAGGCCTATGACGAGCTTCAATACTGGTTCAGGGATGGAAAATACAAGCCAAGCAGTCCGGCGGCGAAGAAGCTGCACGGCGGTGACGATTGAGGGCCTGTGGTGACGCTGGGGCCTTCTTCCTTCACACTGGCAGGAAACGGCCACATAACTTGCGCGGCTGCCTGAGCCGCGCTCAAAATGACCTTGCAGGGGGTTAGGCGCGGTTTCTCCGTTTGGGATGCTGTTTGTCTAGGGGGTCGGCAAAGACCCCCTACAGAGCCACCCTAGACGCTTCCCCATGTCGTTTGTCCGTGATGTCGCGGGTGATATCGGTATTGGGGGAGCCCACGGCGCTGCGGGGCCCCCGCGCGCGAGCGCGGGGTGCGCAGCGTTGGGGCGGTCTCTTTTACTTGATAATATAGAAAGATAGTGTGAACAGACATCATAAACCTTTTTTTTGTTTCCAAATATCTAATTAACTTATAACCTTGCTGACATTACTGAAAAATCTCCCTATCTTTGCGAGGCGCTCATGAGTGAAAAAAAGTGGCATTATATGAAGGACGGCCAGTCTATGGGGCCAGTTCCCGAAGACCAGCTTATTGATCTACTTAATGATGGGGTTCTAACCAAAGACACCATGGTCTGGTTTTCTGGCTCTGATGGATGGACAGCTCTGTCCGAAGCCTTAAATCTTGAGGACGATGTGCCCCCACCGCTGCCGATAGGAAAGCAAAAAAATGCGTTTTCAAAAAATACCATTTTCAAGTTTAAATGGTCTTCTGGAACATTTCATCCATGGCGTAGGTATTTTGCACGAATGCTTGATACAACAGTCAACGGCATGATGGTGTTTTTTTGTATTTCTATTCCTCTCTGGTCAATGGCTCCCAAATTTGCGAACAGTTTTTTTAACTCATTTGATGGCCCTGAGGGACGAGTTCTTGACGTGATCCTAACAACGTTCTTTGCAATGTTCTTATCTGCTGCTTTGATCGGTTATACAGGAAGTTCTCTCGGGAAGTGGTTTTTCGGCTTGAAAGTCGTAGATGGGGCCGGCAATGCGCTTGGCTATAAGCAAGCACTAAAGCGGGAACTTGCCGTATGGGTTAAAGGATTTGGTTTCGGCATTCCACTTGTTTCTTTTTTTACAGTTCTTTCTGCCTACCAACGCTTAAAGGCAGATAATGTAACCTTGTGGGACAAAGAGCTTGGCACTCAAGTTCTTTATCGCGATGGCAAACCCCTTCAATGGGTTCTTAATGTTTTAGGCTTCATCATTTTTGCCTTCGTCCTAGGTTTTTCTCGTTCCCAGTTGTGAGGTTCTATGGATCGCTGGCACGTATCAATAAATAATTCAACTGAGGGCCCGCTCACAGAAGAAAGCGTTAGAAAACGAGTTGAGGCTGGCGAATTTTCTAAAGGTAGTCTTGTTTGGAAGAAAGGCCTTAAAACGTGGGAGCCAATTGAGCTGCATTTCAATTGTGACAACAAGAAACCTTGCTTTTCGGCTCCTGCTTCTCCCGTTGACGAGCCGGCAATTAGTTTGTCAGATACACAGCCTACCCCAGTTCCGATCCCCGCTGAGATCAGACCTAGCTTTTCTTACAGCTCAATATTTTATTTTCATGTGTTCACCGTTTTTCTTCTGTTTGGGCTCTTTTATTTTTCAGGAGATTTCATTGCCACTGTTGAAAATCCAAGCGTTTCTATCTCCATTTGGGGTGGCATCCTCTTGGCTGCCACATTGAATGCGGTTTTATTTCTGCGGCGGCTTTGGCGCATATCTTCTATAATGGCCGATAAGGAAGGGGGCTTTTCTGGTGGTAAGCTTAAATTGTTTTGTGCATTTTCTGGTGTCGCGCTTATAGTCTTCTGTGTTGCTACTCTCTCGCAAGCGAGCACTATTTATCGCGTTAGCCAAGCAAGAAAGGCTTTTGAGAAATACATATTAGACGTAGACCCTGTAGCCGACACTATTACTATTTCCGGCGTAATTGGCCCACATCTTGGCGAAAAGCTTGAGAGGCTTCTGAGCGTCCATACAAATACACAGGCAATTGTGATCACCAGCCCAGGAGGGCTTACTGATGAGGCATTAAAAGCCGCAGAGGTTATTGAGAAACATCACGACATCACACTTATTGCAAGAAAAACATGCAACAGCTCATGCCTACTCATTTTTATGAGCGGAGAAAAGCGTCTAGCAGATTATGGCATGAGCTTCGGTTTTCATGGTACATCAGCTATCACAGATATTGATGAAAGTTTGTATGGATTGGCGGAGCTTAATGAACAGTCATCGGCTTATTTAATAAAACGCGGAGTTCCGAGAGATATAGTTATTAAATCTTCCAAAAAAACGGGGCATGATCTTGACGTTGTCTCAGCAATAAGACTTGCCGATGAAAAAGTTATTTCAGGGCTCTTAGATGGAAACGCTGAGATTTCCTTACATGAAGCAAAATGGAAAAAATTTGAAAGGATAGTGTCTTCATATGACGACCCCAAAGTTAAAGCCTTAGCCTCCGTCATCAGTGCTATCAGTTCGGGCTATCCGTCCATTGTTAAAGACAGCGCTGATGATCTGTACAGATCGCTTGAATCCACTGATCCTGCCCGCATTACACAGGCTGTAAGAGCCATTATTCACAAGGTCATTCCTAAGGCAATGATGGCGGCAGACGGGGATGTTCTTTTGAGCTACATGAATATCAATCTCAAACAAATTGAGTATTTGAGAAGCATGGAAGAATGGTCAGCTTGTTCCGATTATTTAAATGGTAATGTTGGGAAGAATGTGAGCTTGCTTTCTCAGTCAATGCTGGAAGAGGAGTTCAACTCTCTTGCTGACCTAATAAAGTCTGCAGCCTCTAAGCGCTGGACTGTTCAGCCCATTCCGAAATGGGCCGAAAAGAGCGGTGAATCTCTCGTCACTGAGCTAGCCGAAGCCTCGTTGAAGAAAGGGATGGATATTCAGCACCTAGAAAAAAATCCAAAGGATAACTGCATTTGGACCTATGCTCTCTTTAAATTGATCATTAACGAGGGCCCAGTAAAAGCTCCACCGATATTGCGCTGGCTTATCAGCTTAGAGGATAAGTAATGCTATGCGAGCGCATTTATACCAATTTTGAGGGATAGCACTCTGCGCATGGCGCCTGAAAATCGCTACGCTTTTTATCCCATCGCTCCCGCTATTACTCCCGCGATCCTGTCCGCCGCCTGTTTGATCGGATTGTCTGAAAGGTGGGCGTACCGCGCTGTTGTCTTTGCGTCCTTGTGTCCCAGCAATGCGCCAATCATCAAAAGGCTGTCCCCGCTTGCTGCACCGACTGAGGCGAAAGAATGCCGGAGGTCGTGAAGGCGCACGTCGGTAAGCTCGGCAATTTCTCTGACCCTGTCCCACACTTTTTGAATGCCGACGAGGTGCATTCCTTCTTTGTTGCTTGTGAAGACGTAATCGCTCCCTTCATGTTTCGGCAGTTCCCGCAAAAGGTCTGATGCGGCTTTGCCGAGGGGAACAATCTTTGCGCCCGTCTTACTCTCCGGCAATCTCAAGCAGCTCCATTCAAAATCTACGTCCTGCCAGCGCAACGTTAAAATCTCGCTCTTTCTGCATCCTGTGAGCATCAATAGCCGAATGGCATCTATCGCCGCTTTGTTTTCGCCTTCTTTCTCCGCTTTGCGTAGGGCTTTGCCGAGGTTTCCTAATTCCTTTTCGGATAGGAACCTCTCGCACTTTTTATCTTTGAACCTTTTCACGCCATGCACGGGGTTGTCGTCTCTGTATCCTCTATCAACGGCGAAGGTGAAGATGCCGCCCAAAAGTCCGACGGTTCGCGTCGCTGTCCCTTTGCCGCCTGTGACGATGGCGCGGCCATGCGTTTTTGTTTTCTCGTCCGCTGCCGTTTTGCCTTTTGCAACGCTTTGCAAGAACCGCTCAACGTCTGCGCGGGTCACGTCCTTCACGCGCTTGCTTCCCAAAAGCGGGATAATGTGCCGCGTGATCCGGCCACGGTCTGAAACAAGCGTGGAAGCCTTCTTTGTCGTGCAGCCTTCTTTCAGGTAGAGGGCGCACAGCGTTTCAACCGTTATGGCCTTTCGCTCCGCTTTCTTGGTTTCGGCGGGGTCGTTCCCGTCTTGGGCATCAGTCAAAATGTCGTGCGCCTTCTTCCGCGCCTCTGTGGGGCCGTGGGGCGAGCCATGCCTCCCAATGGAAACCCATATTTGTTTCCCGTTCACACGCGTTTTGACAAAGTAGGTTTTTGCACCCTTGACGCGGATGCGGATGCCGAAGCCTAATAGCTCCGTGTCCCACACTTGAATGTCGCCTGTGCTTTCGGTGGCCGTCAAACTATCCACCAGCCTTTTAGTAATCTTGGCCCTCATATCCATTTCCTCTATGGTTCCTCTGGCTACCACATGGCTACCGCCAGAACGGAAATCACGTCATTACGTGTAGGAAATGAAAGCATATACCTATTTGAAATACAATAGATTATAGGGTTGTATCGGAAACAAAAACTATGCTAAAAATGCCCTCCGAAGGCAAAGGTCGTGCGTTCGAATCGCATCGGGTCCACCATGAAACGGCAATCACCTAAGCAAGGGTACGATTAGACCGATCACACAGACGTGGATGTGTGCGGCACAACGCGGGTGAAGATACAAGGGTTAACCGTGAAAGCGGCGACAGTACAGGCCTGCAAATCCACGCATCAAGCCCAGTGATTTTTGAAAGACATGTCCGCGAGGTGATGAAAAGCTTGATCTGATTGGGCCTGTATCAACCAGCGGCAGCGGTAAGCGGATCACCGTCACTGGCCTTGTCTTCGCGCTATCGCGTAGTGACTTTATTGTTTAACACAAGTGTTTGAACTTTTTTTATCATGATAGAACAGATTTCCTTTTATATATCCATCTGGACATGAAACTGCTGGATCGTATCCCATGCATTTGATGAGACCGCTATCATGAGTGTGGGTTCCGCATAGTGTGCCGACAGGAACGCTCGCTCCTTCAGATAATGACATAGCCTTCCATTGGCAGTGACCAGCAGCACAGTTACTTCCCGAAGAAGTTCCCAGACAAACAACGATGTTTTGTTTGTTACCATCCATGGTTGACTCGCCCAACTGGGGGCATGTTTTGTCTGCTGCCGAGGCGCATGACACACCCGTTAATCTATTAGGCGTGCAATAAGCAAAAGCTGGTGTTGCCGTGAGCAAAATGAGTGCAACGACGGACAAACCAATTGATGAAAAGTGACTGGTCATGAAACAACCCCCCCATAATTACATAGGAAATAATTCTATAATAAAGAGAAATATAACGTTGTGATAATATCAAAAAATCATTAACAATGCATTAACGTTGTTTCATGAATCAAATATACCTATCGCAGTTCAAGAGTTGGGGAGTCAAAACTAAATTGAACTGTCATTGCGAGGCCCCTCAATGGGCCTCGTGATGACGACCTTTTTGATCGTCAAACCAACTCTTGAAGGAAAAGAAGTATACCTAATCTCTAATAATTTACGAAGTGGCGTAAATGAAGGCATATCTCATAGCCATTTTCTTTTGCTTTGTCGTTTGTCCGGCTCAAGCCAATCAGGGAGGTCCTTCGATGTCCAGAACAACCTATGCGAAAACCGCTCTAGCTTTATTTATGATGATAGGCTTTTTGTGGGCCCTCCCTGTTGGTGCCAATGAGGGGCCACAGAAATTGATGGAACCGTCACATGAGGTGAAGGCTATGATTTCGTTTCGGTTGGGCGAGAAAATCGTTTTGTGGCCAGAGGAAACAGCCGAGGGCCCCGACGGGCTTGTTATCAAGCATCTTTGGTATGGTCACAAAAGCTTGCCAGACGGGCCGGATGAGAGCTTTTTTGAAATGAAGGTCACTCAGGGTGCTGAATCCACCACCTTGCGGATAGGTACCCCCATCCAAGAACCGCAAATGACAGAGTGGCGTGATTGGGTTTTTCATTTTATCACGTGTAATGACAATGGCCCGCCGCATTCTAAGTCAGAGCCAGTTGAGCTTATGATAACGCATCGGTGATGGCGCTTGTGCCTCCTCATGCCAGCGGATCTATGAACGGACTCATTGAAAGGGCCGCTCTCAATCACTCGCTCTGCGCCTCACGATCCTCTTGCCGGACGGGCGCTTTGTTTTTAAAGGAAAGACCTGTCCGGCGAGCGTCCGGCTCCTCGCAACCGCTCATAACCAGACCAGAATTCTCGCGGAGTCTGGGTATATCATACTTTCGCGGTTAACATGTTGGGGTAGGGTTAACATCCATGGTCTCCTTATGGCAGGCCTTGGACGGGGCTGCGCGACCATCCCGTTAACCATAAAAGATAAATCCCTCTAGGATCGCCGTAGAGTGCGATGTTTCATATGTCCGGCTAGGGTGGGTGCGGAGGCCCTCACAGAACGCGCCTACGGGGCCTCTGAGGCGGTTTATGAGGGTGCTGTTCTGGTGAGTCTATGTGCCAATTCTCAAAATGGAGACTTTTGCCCCTTTAGACCCTCTGTTTTGCTCAAAAAAGAGGCAGAAGATCATACCATCTCTTGCCGCTAGAGCCGTTGCGGTGTAAAATGAGACATGACAGTTTCTCGCACCTATATCGCTTCTGTCGTCCCGCGCTTTATTCGTACGTCGCGGCTTGCTTATATCCCCATGAAGAATGTTATCGGAAGTCGCGTCGTTGGGGATGGTAAGAATTCAACGATCATCTACGATATCATTATGCTGCCTGAGAGCGAGTTTGCTCGGGCGCGCATGCATGCGGGGATGCAGCATATTATTGCCCCGACTCCCCACATCGGGGAAACCATGCCCGTGGGGACGGTTCCTTCGGATGTTAAACGGCTGGACGTTCCCGACGGTGAGCCTGACCCAGAGGCTTATGCACGGGCTTATTTTGTCAAGGCCTATCGAATGGAGCCTCATTGCAAAAGGGCGTGAAATATAGTTTGATTTGTGGTTAATAAATATAGTTTCGTGTGCTTTCATTTCATATAGTGCCCGTATTATTGCATTAATTTTGAGTTTGATGATGAACGTAATAAGCTTTGATCCTGACCTACAGATTGAGACACACAGTGAAAGCCTTCCCCCAGACGAAAGGTTCGTTTTGAGGCGGGTTTATTATGTGCTCGATAATATTTTAGATGTTCATCCTATGTGTGTGGGTGGCAAGCCCAAGATCGAGAAATGTGCAGCAGAAATATGGCAGCGCGCACAAGAGTTTTCGCAAGTTTACAGCCATGCTTTGACTCGCGAGTCACAGTTGTTCAACTTCGCATCAAAAGTTGGCATCATTTATAACCGAGCGAGGATGTTTGGAGTCGATAAAGGCGATGTGGCAAAATCCCTGATTAGAGATCCGAGTTTGTTTTATAAAGCTTCTGACAGAATGACCGAGCGTTACTGGGGGCATGCGGATAGGATGTCTCAGTTTGGTGTGATGCCAAATCAATTTGCTCAATTGACGGTGGAATGGCCAAATATTTACTCCTATCCTGAAGATACGCTTCAAAACAGATTCTTGTTGTGTCTTGCCGTGTCTGAAACCCCGCTCTTTAAATTGAAAGGGATCGATCATCTGACGTTTGAACAGAGACGAGACTATATTCTTTTCAAGCGTCCTATCGCGATGGCAAATGCGCAAGACAATTATCTGATGCGGTTATTCCACGCCGAATTGAACGCATCAAGTGACAAACCCTCCACTGCCATCGTGCGTGGTCCGCGCCTACGGTTCGAGCGTGCCATTGTCGAAACCCTTGGCCATAACCCAGATAAGCCATGCATCAACGTCCACTGCCCTTTGAAGGGTCTGGCAAGGCTGCCCAAGATTAAAGGCATGCTTTCTCAATTTGTAGATGCGCTGACATCTGATATTCAACGCCATCCAACGGATGATACCGCTCGCAAGAATCAATCCATTACCAAAGTCCTTTTGCCTGAAAAGCGACTTTCACGAACAAAGTCGCAAAAATTGATGTTGAGCCGTATCCTCGCGTTGAATCTGCTGAAAAACTATAAGGCCGTCCCATAGGTTGAGCCTTGGAAAAAGGATCTTGGTGCCAACCCTGTGGGGATGTTCACGTCATACAATTGTGACAATTCTAAACCTTAACGACAAAGTAAGGATTGTGTTTTCATAAAGGAGTTAGGCCTTGGCTACTTCGTGGGGACTTCTATGTTTGATTTCGATCCTGTCGTTTTGGCGCGCATACAATTTGCGGCCAATATTACTTTTCATATCGTTTTCCCTTCTACGACAATTGCCTTGGGTTGGGTCTTATTCTACTTCAAACGCCGTTATGCTCAAGCTTTCAACGATATGTGGATGGAGGCCTATCATTTTTGGACGAAGATATTTGCGCTGTGCTTCGCGATTGGCGTTGTAACGGGCATTACCATGTCGTTTCAGTTCGGAACGAACTGGCCCGGTTTTATGAACACGGTCGGAAACATCGCCGGCCCTCTTTTAGGTTACGAAGTCCTCACCGCCTTTTTCTTAGAGGCGACCTTTCTTGGCATTATGTTGTTTGGGTTTAAACGTGTGTCCCCCTTTGTCCATGACTTGGCGACGTTTCTCGTTGCCGCCGGGACGACGGTTTCCTCCTTTTGGATCCTAGCCTTGGACAGTTGGATGCAAACGCCTGTCGGTTATGAGATGATCAATGGCAAGGCGCATGCCATCGATTGGTTGGCGATCCTGTGGAGACCCTCCATGCCGTACCGTTTGACGCATATGCTGTTGGCTTCTGGGTTGACGGCGGCGTTCTTGATGGCTGGCGTCTC
>JAQUYN010000069.1 GCA_028691835.1 Alphaproteobacteria bacterium
CCCGAGTTATGGGTTGATATGGCTGATCCAGAATAAAATGATGAAGCACAGGTAATAAAAAGAGCTGTCATTCCGGATTCATTTTTCTTTCGCCCATTTGGGCCGAAGAGAAAAATGCTCCGGAATGACGAATACTATTGGGCCCTCGCTTCATCATTTTATTCTGGATCAGCTATATCGTGCTAATTATGTTCATGGACGGTTTCTCCTCTTCTAGGGTGAAGCTTTCCCCTATGGTACATCGATACCGTTCGGGGGGAAGCCGTCCACACCATCATTTCATTGGGTGGTTGGTATGAAAGGTCTGTTCTTCTTGGCTTCTTCAGTCCGGCGAGCGTCCGGCTCTCCTCGCAACCGCTCATGACCAGACTAGAATTCTTACAGCGGTTGAGTATATCAGCGTTCTGTCCATAACTTCTTTACGATATTTGTTTATAAAAGTAGTATGTTCATTTTTCGCCGCCATAGCCTTCGCCGCAAAGAAGATCTGCGCACACGCAAACGCCCCGTGGATGAAAACTTCATCCCCGTCTTGCCTGCAGCGCATCGCTTCGTTTCTCGCGATGGCACGGCCAATATTCTTAAACAAGGTATTTTGCGCCGCCAGCCAGCCGATTGGTATCATCACCTTTTGACGATGTCGCGGCCCGGTGTTTTCTTTGTTTTAACGCTGGCTTATATCATTATCAATTCGCTGTTCGCCTTGCTCTATATGGCCGACCCTACGGGGTTTCAAGGCCACCAACTCCGTTCGTTCTTCGACTATTTTTTCTTTAGCAGCCACATTTTTTCGACGGTGGGGCTGGGACGCTCCTTTCCCGAAAGCACCTATATCAATACGCTTGTAACCATGGAATCCTTTATCGGATGGTGTTCCTTTGGCTTGATTACCGGCCTTTTATTCAGTCGTTTTTCCCGCCCCACTGCGCGTTTAATTTTCAGTCATTATGCGACTATCGAAGCCTATGACGGGAAACAGGCTTTGGTTTTTCGCACGGCCAATCGTCGCGGCAATATGCTTTTGCACGGGAAAATACACGTCAGTCTAGCGCGGAATGAAAAGACGGTGGAAGGCGACCCTATTCGCCGCGTTTATGAACTCCCACTTCTGCGCAGTCAAAGCACCTTTTTCAACCTGACCTGGACGGTCCGCCATGTCATCGACGAAAAAAGCCCGTTGTTTAATCAAACAGCCGAAATGTTGCATGAAAACGAAACAGAGATTGAGGTTCTTTTATCCGGCACCGATGATGCGTTTGGACAAACGGTCCACGGACATTTTGCCTATAACCACGATGAGATTTTATTTGGGCACCGCTTTGCCAACATGTTCCGCCGCAATGATGAGGGTCACCCCGTGATTGACTTTTCTAAATTCGACACGGTGGAAAAGATAAAGGCAGCTCCGCCAACGGAAGAAAAGTTGGCATAAATGAAGCATGCGGCGTTATTGGTAATCGACGTACAAAACGCTTTCTTCGATGAAAGTCCCGCGCTACAAGAATCAAAACTTATTGAATCGTGTGCCAAAATGCGTTGTGATTGCCCGACGATCACATATGCCCGTGATTTACATACAAACCATCTATAGCGCAGATAAAAGTGATTGGCCCTCGGCATGGCGCGATGAGCCGTCTTGGTGTTCTCGCTTTCTTCAAGGAGCGGTTTCAGCAAAGCTTGCAGCGAGACTTGATGTTCGGGACGATGATATCGTCATTACAAAGAAACGTTATAGTTCCTTCTATAACACGACGCTCGACGATATTTTGCAAAACATGAATATTGATCATCTGGTTTTAACTGGATTTGCTGCCGACGTTTGCGTGCGACAAACAGGTATGGACGCCTATAATCGAGGATACAAACTCACGCTCATAGAGGACGCTATCGAGCCACAGAAAGAAGCAAAAAGAGCTGCACTTTCTTACCTTGAATGGCTGACAGACGCGACCATTCTTTCCCTTTCAGAATTCAAAAAGGCGCTTGCCCCCGACAAACGATAGGCCGCATGTTTTATGGGCTAACAATCAATCCGCGGGCGCATAGGGTTTGGCGAGGCGCAAGGTGCGAACGCCTTCTGTTTCATGCTTATCAAAAATGGCGGCAACAACGCCAGTGCTTTGCAAATAGGCAAGCGTTGCGTTGATCGTGTTGTGAAGGTCAAACTCTTTGAGCGGCATTGGCATGCCCGCCCCGTAAACAAAGGGAGGCTCGCCAACGGCTCGTTTCATTTTTCCCGGATTACTTTTATCAAACAGGGCAAAAGATAAAGGCTCTGAAAGAACGACGTCGGCTTTACGCTCGGCAACATAGAGAAAGGTATCTGCTGGCGTTGAAAGTTCAGGAACAGAAGGCTTCTGGGCCAAAGGAAACTTTTGATTGGCGAGAATGCTCGACAAGCCGCCATCAACAACAGCGAATTTCACGGACGGATCATTCGCAGCCTCAAAGTTGTTATCAAAACGCGTATCATCGGCCCGTACAAACAGCGTGTTCACATTGTAAAAAATCGGCGACGTAAAGGCCGCCGCCTTAGCGCGGGCAGGCGTCGCAATATAGGCCGAGCAAACCATGTCAATCCTGTTGCTATCCAAATCGGCAAACATGTGGGCCGGCGTGACTTCAACCGTCCATTCGATTTTGAGGGAAAGCTGCTTGCCCATCTCTTGCATCAAATCGTAAAACATGCCCGAAAAGGCACCCGTGTTTGGATCTTTCATCAAGGCTGGTGGCCAGATGGAATAACCACAACGCAAAGTTCCCGTGCGCTTGATTTGCTCGAGCCTCGTTTCTTTTTCAGGGGCAGTCTGTGCCGAAGGCAACGTATAATGTGAAACAGCAAGGGTCGTTACAGCCGAGAAAAGAACAATAGCGAGAAGCTGAAAAAATTTCATGATGTCTCCGGGCAATCAAAAGGAACAGAAGACGAGCCTAAACTACTTCCCGATGCAAAAAGAACTAAAAATAATGTCGAGCAAATCTTCGACATCGACGGTTCCCGTAATATGGCCTAGCGCACGGATGGCAAGACGAAGATCCTCGGCGCACAATTCAACTTCGGGCGCAGCGAGGGCACGGCGTAAATGTTCGACGGATTCTTCTAACGCGACGCGGTGACGCACGCGAGTCAACGCAGGCTGGCCCGCACCCACAAAACGTTTCTCGATTTCTTGAACTAAGCGCTGTGTCAACAAATCCAAACCTTCGCCTGTTTGGGCAGAAACAAGAAGGGGCGTATGATGATTTTCAGGAGAGGCCGCCTCGGGCATCACATCACTTTTATTGATAACCAAAAGCGAGCTTTCATCGATCAAGGCTTGCGTCGCGGCATCAAGCGGCGTGGCAATGCTTCCATCAAAAACAAGGATTTTCAAATCAGCTTGTTCGGCACGGGCAAGGGCACGACGCACACCTTCGCTTTCAATAGCATCCACTGTTTCACGAAGGCCCGCCGTATCGGCCAAGGTCACGGGATACCCACCAAGATCAAGCTGGACTTCGATAATATCACGCGTTGTCCCGGCAATGGGGGAAACGATGGCCGCTTCACGCCGCGCCAACGCATTCAGTAAGCTCGACTTTCCTGCATTGGGCGCGCCCAAAAGCGCAACCGTGAAACCTTCACGAATGCGCTCCCCCCTGTGGCCATCATTGAGATGCTCTGCAATTTCACGGGACAAAGCGGCGACATCTTCTCGGCGCCCTGCGGCTAGATCTTGTGGAACATCCTCATCCGCAAAATCTATTTCGGCTTCGATATAGGCTAGGTTATGGGTCAGTCTTTCGGCCCACCCAAAATAAAGACGCCCAAGTTCACCATCCATTTGACGTAAGGCTTGGCGTCGCTGGGCCGATGTTTCAGCATCGACAAGATCCGCGATGCCTTCAGCTTCCGTCAAATCCATCTTGCCGTTTTCAAACGCACGGCGTGAAAACTCGCCCGGCTCTGCTGGTCTGACACAGGGAAGGGCGCACAGCAAATCAAGTGTGGCATGAAGAATAGCACGGCCCCCGTGAAGATGCAGCTCAACAACGTCTTCACCCGTAAAACTATGGGGGGCAGGAAAAAACAAAACAAGCGCATGGTCGATCACTTCGTGTGAACGGAAATCGACAATGTCACGTAAAACGGCGCGGCGCGGCTCTGGCAATGAACTGGGCACGCCAATTTTTAAAAGGGCATCGCGTGCCCCCGCGCCAGAAAGACGCAAAACCGCAACCCCCGCTCGTCCTGCGGCGGAAGCCAAAGCCACGATGGTGTCGGGTAACGAGCTGGTCAAAAGATTAGTTCTGTTCTTTATTATTCATGGTCAACATGCCGTTCGTTGTATTGACAACGCCAGACATCACAGACTGCATCTGGTTCCAGAACATCTTCTGAAGAGACTCCGCACCCTGCATACCAGATGGAAGCCACGTCTGAACCATCGCCTCAGGGCTCATCGCGTTGATGTTCTTTTTCATCTGCTGCTCAAGTTCAGCCATAACCGCTTGCTGCATCGGCTGCACGTCGGGAAGTCCCATAAAAGCTCTGGCTTCTTCGGGGGTGCAATCAACATTGACGGTAACTTTCATGGGCGAGCCTTTCAAAAACTCTTTGAGCGAGGATAGAGTATAAAGCCTTTGCAACAGAACTTCAATAATGCATATCTTTTGTTGTGTTGGCCTCCAACATTTTTTAAGCTCAGCACATGACACCTTCCCTCCGATTGCTAAGCGGCACGGTCGCGCTTCTCCTTTGCCAATTTATTTTTCTCGTGCTCTATTTAGGGCAAGAACAAGCCATCCCTTTCTGGGACTATGCCATGTATGCCAACATGGCCATCGACTGGTTTTCTGCGCCAACAGGGACGGAGATGGTCTCTCGTCTGTTCCAAAGCTTGTCACAGAAATATAATCTGCTCTTTGCTGTCCCCTCTTTGCTCAGTTTTTCTGTGTTCGGGGCGACACGTTCCGTTTTTATCCTAACAAACTTTCTGATCTATTTTGTGGTCTATCAGCTGGCGGTTGGGTTTGTCTTCAAGCAAATCTTTCAAGAGCCGTGGCCTAAAACTTTTTTTCTGTCTGCCCTTCTTTGCTGCGTCGTGCCTTTTATTTGGTATCCTCTTTTTCAAGGCTATCCAGACCACAGCGCCGCACTCTGCCTGACGCTTGCTATTGGTTTTGCCCTAAAACCTTCATCAAACCATAAAACGTTTTTAGCCACAGGCTTGCTGTTAGGTTTATCCATTTTACTACGTCGCCACTATGCCTATCCAGCGCTTGCTGTCCTTCTTACGATTGGGATCACAGAAAGCCTTGAAGCAGCCAAACAAAAACAGCTAACAAATCGAAAATGGCTATTTCAAAAAGTCATTTCCTATGGTTTGGCCGGAGCAGGATTGCTGGGGGTCCTCATTCTGTGCGAACCCACTTATCTTCGAGAAATTTTGGTCACCGATTATACAACGCTCTATAAATCCTATGAACGGCCCCCCTGTTATTTTGTCCTGTTTGCCTTCAGTCACGTCGGGCTTTGTTTGCTCGCTTTATCTCTGGCTGGATATGGTATGGCCGCTTACCTGTTTCCTGCCTACAGAAGGGGGCTCTTTTTTACAGCAACCCTAATGATCATTTGGTTAGTCTTGTGGGCAGAAGGGCCTGGACAAGCTGGCGATCATTATTTGATTTCTGTTTTACCTTTGTTTTGCCTCACAGGACTTTGGGGCCTGTTCCGTTCCCTTCATCGTCAACGACGACTTCGTCCTGTGCTGGCCCTTTGTGGGGTATTTCTTGCGATCAACAGCGTTCAGGCTTTTTGGCTTGCGCCGTTCGAACTGCCATCACAAAAGCCATCCTTTTCTTTTTGGAGTGCGCCACGTCCCCCTTGGGTGCGCAAAGATAAGGATGAGCTGAAACGATTGGCCCATTATATCGGCACAACAACAACGGCCCTCGACAAAGTCGTCGTCGTAGGGTCATCGTTCATCTTTAACCAAGACCTCATGCGAGCTCTTTACACGGAAGAGCTTCACACCCTCGCTCCGGCCTATCGCTTTTTGCAAGCCCCGGAAAGTGACGGCGAACAAGATCCTCCCCTTGACGTGTATGCGTCAGGCACCGTGTTTCTTGTCGCAACACCGACGCAATATCACCTGCCAATGACGGGGCAACGCGTCATCACAGGGCTTTCGTCACGCTTTCCGCCAACAGGCACAACCGAGGCTTTTTTTGAAAAAGACCCACAAAGTTTTTCCTTGGACAAAAAGGTTCAAGTTGAAATCTGGCGTCGAACCAAAGCATGGCAGCCCGGCAATCTTTATGAAAACCTTTATGAAATACGCAACAGCAAAGACATGCCGCGCCGATGGGTTGCACAAAAGATGGCGGGCCGTATAAACTTTGGCAAAGATGAAAACCATCAAAACGTTGGCCTTATTGCGCACGGGGCGGGTCCTCAGGCCTCGGTTTTATTTTACGACAGCCCCCTTGATCCGGGAACGTACAGAATCGTAACACGAGTACGACTGTTTGGCGGCTGTGAAAAAGTTCACCTTACAGCTTTGGTGCAAAACGAAAACGGCCAAACACTCAGCAAAGAAACGGTCCCTGTTTATCAAATTGATGACAACATCACGTTGCCTTTTTCGTTTTTACCAATGTCCACACAAAAAAAGTTTTTATCCCTGATGATTAAAACCGAGACACAAGCTGCTCCCTGTACCGTTGCGCTCGAGCAACTACGCCTTCAACAAAGCAACATTCAAGGATTGCCCTAAATCTAACTTAGGGGTTAGGGTCTGATCACTGCCGCATGCATCCTTTGGAGAAAAAATGTTAGAAATAAAAATACCCTCTCTCGATGGAGCCTCATTTGAAGCTTTTGCTGTTTTACCAAAAGGGGAGCATGGGCCCGGCCTTATTGTTATTCACGAACTTTTCAGCAGTCTTGAAACCATTCAAAAGATAAACGAATCCTTCGCAGCACAAGGCTATGTCGTGATTGCGCCCAACCTGTTTCACAAACAGGGCTTCGATATGAAAAACGCCCCCGCTCATGAAGAGCCAGACTGGGAACAAACAACACGTCTCTACAAAAACTTTGATGTGGAGGCCGGGGTTCGGGATTTATTGGCCACCTTGGGCTATGTGAGGAATCGGCCCGAATGCGGAGGAAAAGTTGGCGCCGTTGGCTATTGTCTTGGAAGTCGCATGGCGTTCTTAATGGCTTCGCGCAGTGATGTAGATTGTGCGGTTTGTTATTACGGCGTTGGCGTTGACTCTTTTTTGGACGAAGTTTACGACATTCGCATGCCCCTTCTCCTTCACTTAGGAGAAAACGACAAGCTTCTGCCAGCCTCCACACAACAGCGCGTTCTTAAATCAGTCTCTAAAAACAAGGCCATTACAACACATCTCTATTCCGGGGCAGAACATGGTTTTGTTCGGGAATCGGGACAAACTTTTCATCCAGAATCGGCGACTTTGGCCAATGAACGAACGGCTCTTTTTTTACGCGAATGTTTATTGATGTAGCCCGATAACTTCGTATGATACCAGCGGGCCTAAAAACGGACTCATTGAAAGGGCCGCTCTCAACCGCTCGTGACCCGAACGGGTTGGTTCATCGGGCGGTTGGTATGACACGATGTTATCTCCCCGTATTCCAAAGCGGATTTTTGATTTTTTCCATAAACGCCTCATGAGCGCGTTCTTCTTCATGAGAGGCGGTAAAAGACCGAGGTTCTCGAAACACGCGAGAGATAGGTTCCTGTCGCTCTTCTTGCGACGAAGCCGATTGAGAAACCATGTTCAGGCCCGGCTGTCGTCCGCCCTGCAGCTCAAGATAGACTTCTGCTAAAAGCCGAGCATCCAAAAGGGCGCCGTGAAACTCGCGAACGGATAAATCAACACCAAATCTTTTACATAAAGCATCCAAAGATGCGGGCGCTCCCGGAAACATTCGACGCGCCATCGGTAGGGTATCAACGGCGCGAGCCATAGATAAGTTCCTAAAACCAGTGCGCGTCAATTCAGCATTAATAAAGCCCATATCGAACGGGGCGTTATGAATGACAAGCGGAGAATCGCCGATAAAATCGAGAAAACTATCAACTTCTTGCGCAAAAATAGGTTTGTCAGATAAAAACTCTGTGGTCAATCCGTGCACATTTGCCGCCGCGTCGGGAACATCTCGCTCAGGATTAAAATAACGATGAAAAACTTGACCTGTTGGCAGATGATTAAAAATCTCAACGCAACCAACCTCAACCATACGATCCCCTTGCAAAGGATCAAAACCTGTTGTTTCCGTATCAAGAACGATTTCACGCATGTTTTTTTCCTCTTAAGAAAGAGATTTGCATAATTCTACGATTTGCCGATGCATTTCTTGGAGTCCCTTATCGCTACGAATAATAAAGTCCGCACGCGCACGTTTTTCACGATCTGGCATTTGTCTCTTTAAAAGAACCTTCATTTTTTTGGGCGTCATGCCTCGGCGTTTCATGACGCGCTCTTTTTGAAGATCCGCCGTGGCAGAAACGCAAACGGTAACATCGCATTTTGTGTTAAACCCCGTTTCGAACAATAGCGGGATTTCAAGAACAACACCCTTTGATTTTTTCTTTTTTTCCTGACGCACAAAATCTTTACATGCGGCAAAAACAAACGGATGTAAAATTTTTTCGAGCTTATCAAATTTTTCCTCATCGGCAAGAACCAGTTCACCGAGCTTTTGCCTATCAACGCCATGTTTACCTACGGCAAGAGGGAACAGCTTGGCAATTTTAGGCGTGGCTTTACCTTTTTCACCGCAAAGATCGTGAACAATTTGATCAGAGCTCAACGACGCATAGCCACACTCTCTAAACATTTTACAGGCCGTGCTTTTCCCCATGCCGATAGAACCCGTTAGCCCAATGACAAACATTTTTTTGGCCATTACTTTGTTCCTAAAACATGGTCTCGCAGTTGAGGCGTAATTTCCGGCATAACGCCAAACCACGCGCGAAAACCTGGGCGCGCTTGATGAAGAAGCATACCTAATCCATCTACAGTGCGGTATCCCTTGACTTGCGCCTGTTTCAAAAGATCTGTTTCAAGAGGAGCATAAACCGCATCTGTTACCCAAGCCCCTTTGGCCAAGGGAGAAAGATCTATTTCGAGGGTAGGTTGCCCCACCATCCCAAGCGAAGTTGAATTCACAACCAAAACCGCAGACTCAAGAGCCTGGTTACATGCCTCCCATCCATAAACATGGAAAGAGCCCCCCTCCACACGCAAAGAGTCAGCCAACGCCTGCGCACGCTCAATATTGCGATTAACAATTCTTATGTCTTTGAGTCCCATATCCTGCAAAGCGACAACAATAGCACGCGCTACGCCCCCGGCCCCCAGAACCGTTGCGGAAGAATTTTGTTGATCAAAAGAAAAACCCGCACGCGTTAGGTTTTCAGAAAAACCGAAAACATCTGTATTGAGGCCTTCTAGTGTCTGATCGTCGCGCACAATAATCGTATTCACAGCACCAACGCGGTGGGCCAAAGGATCAATATGATCCACAATTTTCATCGCCAATTCCTTATGAGGAATGGTAAGATTACACCCGCGAAAACCAAGGACGGGAAGGGCGCGCAACGCCTGTTCTATTTTTTCTGGCTGAACGGCTAAGGGAACATAAGTTCCATCAATAGCGTGTTCGCGCAGCCAAAAACCGTGAAGTCGCGGGGATTTGGAATGAGAAATGGGCCACCCCATAACCCCAGCTAAAACCGCTTTTCCAGATAAAAATGTGGAACTCATATAGGACACTCCTTTTGCGTTTCAGCCATCTTGATAATTTCGCGCTCCATATTCCGTTTATTCAAAAGCATCATGATTTCTGCCGCCGTTTCCTCAACAGAGCGCCGCGTCACATCAATGACTGGTATGGCGTGGCGAGAAAAAAGGCGTCTGGCTTGCAAAACTTCCTCTCTGACTTTCTCAGGATCAATATAACTTGTTTGTTCCTTTTGCTGAAGAAACCGGAGACGTGTTTGCCTCGTTTCAACCAGCGAGTCTGGGTCACGGGTTAATCCGACGATAAGCGGCTTGGTCAATGTTTTGAAATCGATACCAAGAGAAATGCCGGGAACAATGGGTACATTGGCAGCTTTAATCCCCCGATGAGACAAGTAAACACAGGTTGGCGTTTTCGAAGTCCGCGAAACGCCAAGAATAATAACGTCGGCTTTGTCGAGCTGTTCACTTTGGTTGCCGTCATCCAATGACAATGCATATTCCATAGCATTGATCCGAGCAAAATATTCATCATCTAAAACATGTTGCCGTCCCGGATCTTGGGCAGATGGCGTCCCAAAAAAGCCAGCCATAACATTTAAAATGGGATCTAAAACAGAATGGGAAGGAAGGCTGGCGCGGTGACACTGATCACTGAGCGCTTTACGCAGGTCCTGATCCACAAACGTATAAAGAACAAGTCCCGGCCATTGGCGCAAGCCTTCAAAAACAAGGTCTAACTGCCGCTTGGTGCGGATCAGGCTCCAAAAATGCTCTTGGATCTGTAAATGTTTAAACTGAACAAGACAGGCCCGCGCAACATTATTAATCGTTTCGCCTGTCGCGTCCGAAACAAGATGGACATGAAAAACTTCTTTTTTCGATTCATTCACTCTTTTTTTACCAATGCTGTGTTATGGGGATAACTCAATGTGCCCAAAGCTGCAGATGTTTTCAATGCACGTACCGAGCATATTATCCCCAAAGTCAAAATCCGAGGATTGTTTTAATCTTTACCCTGTGAAAACGGTGGATAAGTTGTCATGAACTTATACACATTATCCACAGTCTTTTCCCCCACTGATTTTTAAGAGTTTTAATTTTTTATTAACAAGTTTATACTTGAAGCCTTTCACGACGGTCTGGATAAAAAGTGTAAAGATTTGGTAAAGAACTGACCAAAAAATTATCCCCACTTCCCTCAGGACCAACCTACTACTACAATCTAATTATATATATAAGATAGAAAGGAACCTGTGAGAAAAACGGAAATGATCCTTCTGAATGTTCTACGTAACATTCAAACGACTCGTATGCCTGTTTGGCTTATGCGCCAAGCAGGAAGGTATCTGCCTGAGTATCGAGAATTAAGAAACAAAGCAGATGGGTTTATCGATTTCTGTTTATCTCCAGAACTCGCAGCGCGAGCAACGCTTCAACCCATCGAAAAATTCGGAATGGATGCAGCCATTCTTTTTGCAGACATTCTGCTTATTCCGTTCGCCTTTGATCAAAAAGTTGTTTTCAATGAAGGGGGGGGGCCGATCCTTGAGGCGCTAAGCGAGGAAAAACAGCTGGGTTTGTTAAATTGGGATATTGAACGTCTAAACCCTGTTTTTGAAACAATTGAGCGCGTTTATGACGAGCTTGACGATGATAAAGCCCTCATCGGTTTTTCTGGGGGTCTTTGGACTGTCGCTTGCTATATGATGCAAGGACGCAGCCAGCCCAGTTTTCCGAAAGCCTTGGCCTGCGCACAATACGATCCTGAGTTTATGAAATTTTTGATGGATGCTTTGCATGATGCAACGCTCGAATACCTAGGCCGCCAGATTGAGGCTGGCGTTGATGTCCTTCAGATTTTTGACAGTCATGCCGGACTTCTCCAAGGCGCGTTCTTTGATAAATATGTGATCCAACCCACCAAAGATTTGGTTGCCGCCTTGAAAGCTGAATATCCAAATGTTCCCGTTATTGGCTTTCCGCGAGGAGCATCTTTGTCCGATTATGAAAAATATGCTGCCGAAACAGGCGTTGATTGCGTTGGATTAGATCAAGACGTTCCTTTGGAATTTGCCCGGCGCACGTTGAGGCTCATTAAACCCCTACAAGGAAATCTTGACCCAGAGCTACTTTTAAAGGGCGGTGCCCCCATGAAAAACGAGGCAGAAAAGATTTTCAGGGAACTTGGCCCTAATCATATTTTTAATCTTGGGCACGGCATCATAAAAGAAACGCCACCAGAAAATGTGGCTGATTTGGTCAGTTTCGTTAAATCTCTAACAGTTTAGGGGGAACATGAAAACAGCGGTCCTTCTTTGTTCCATGGGCGGGCCGAAATCACTAAAGGCTGTTCGGTCTTTTCTGTTTCATTTGTTTTATGACCCGGCCATTTTGCGGTGTGCAAATCCCTTGCGCTGGATTATGGCCACCCTCATTTCAACAAGGCGGGCTTCGCTTTCTCGAAAAATGTATAAAAAAATAGGGGGGGCTTCCCCTTTGGTCGCAAACACACGGGATCAGGTTGCTGCTCTTGAAAAAAAACTGGCGACACACGGTAACTTTCGTTGTTTTATCGGCATGAGTTATAGTCAGCCGTTTATCCGTGAAGCCATGGAAGAAATAAACATTTATAAACCAGACCATCTGATAGTTGTGCCGCTTTATCCTCAGTTTTCGACAACAACGTCACAATCCGTATTTGATCAGATCAAGCTATGCCTCGTTCAGTATAATATAAAAATGAAAATCTCAGAGCTGCTCAGTTTTCAAACTGAAGCTGGGTTTGTATCCGCAATCTGTCACTTAATGACTCCCATCGTGGAAGAAGCGCAAAAACATGGAAATCCTCGTATCCTTTTTTCGGCGCATGGGGTGCCAGAAAGCGTTGTGAAAGGCGGCGACCCTTATCCTTTCCAATGCCAAGAAACGGTGGACGCTATTTTGGCGGCATGGAGCGGAACACCGTTAGATCACGTGCTTTGCTATCAAAGCAAAGTGGGGCGCAGAGCGTGGATTGGGCCTTCGAACAAGGGTGAGATTCAACAAGCGGCTACCGCACGCAGGCCAATCGTGGTTGTACCGACAGCCTTTGTGTCA
>JAQUYN010000142.1 GCA_028691835.1 Alphaproteobacteria bacterium
GGAACGTAATCGTGTCCGAAAAAGAAACGCCAGAAAAATGCCGAAGCTTTCAAGGACGTGCTTTCACCACGTTCATGATGGCCGCGACCTTTGTTGTCGTTTCGGTCAGCGGCGTTGTCTTGTTTTTTTCGCCAAACGGACGGGAGGCGCGGCAACAAGGATGGGAGATGATCTTTCTCGACAAAGGAGAATGGATCGACGTTCATATCCTCTTTGGATATTTATGCATCGCGGTCGCCGTCTTCCATATCTGGCTTAACCGAAAACCTCTTTTGGGTTACCTCAAACAGCGCGCATCGACGGTTCATTGCGGCATAAGGCCGGAATGGCTGTTTGCGCTTCTCATCTGTATCGCGTTGTTTGTTGGGGCGAAAGATCGTGTTTTTCCTGTAAGCTCGCTTATGGAATGGCACGACAGCATCAAAAACCAACAGCAACATCGAGGGCAGAACCCCTCATTCAACAAGTAGGAATCTTTTTATGAACACCAAAAAAATCACAACACTCGTTCTTTTGATCTTTGTCGTCGCCAGCGTCGGCACGATTATCGCTAAGGAAAGGAATGCGCAACCTGCGCCGCAAGCCGGAGTTACACCAACCACGGAAAATGTTGTAGCCCAGCCCGCAGCACCTACGGAAGAACAACCTGTATCTGCCTCGCCTGCGCAAGCACAGAACACGTCTTCCACAGCCGCTTCGCCAGCCGCTCAGGAAAAGGCGGCACAAGCGAAGGTTGTCGCTTACTACTTCCACGGCAATATGCGCTGCGCGACGTGCCACAAGATAGAGGCTTACACAACAGAAGCCATTCAAACAGGCTTTGCGGATGACGTAAAGAATGGCCGTGTTGAGCTGAAAGTTATCAACGTCGAGGAGCCAGCCAACGAGCATTATGTGCAAGACTATCAGCTCGCTCTTCGCTCCGTCGTTGTCGCGCGATATGAGGGACAAGAACAGAAAGATTGGAAGCGCCTTGATGAAGTTTGGAAGCTTGCTGGAGACAAAGATGCGTTTATTCGTATGGTGCAGGATGAAACAAGCACCCTATTAAAAGGCAAGAACTGATGAACGAATACGCCCTTGCCATCGCCTCGGCCTTTTGGCTTGGCGTTCTGACTTCTATCAGCCCGTGTCCGCTGGCAACAAACGTCGCCGCCATGTCGTTTGTAGGGCGGCGCGTTGGAAGTCCTAGGCGCGTGTTTCTTGCTGGGTCACTTTATACAGCAGGACGGGCGCTTACTTATGGATTTCTCGGTGTTATTTTAGTCAGCAGCCTTCTTTCTGCGCCTACGCTGTCGAACCTGTTGCAAAAATATATGAACCTCGCCTTGGGGCCACTCCTTATCCTTGTCGGCATGATTTTGCTGGAAATGATAACCTTCAGCCTCGGCAATGGTGGTATAGGCGATGGCCTTCGCAAGCGACTTGAAAAAATGGGTTTCTGGGGCGCAGGATTAATGGGCATCGTTTTTGCGCTGTCCTTCTGCCCAACCTCGGCGGCGTTGTTCTTTGGTAGCTTGCTCCCCTTGGCTCTCAAACAGGAATCTGGTCTTGCGTTGCCAACGATCTATGGCATCGCCACGGGTCTGCCTGTTCTACTCTTTGCCGTTCTGATCGCAATGGGCGCGAAGAAAGTTGGCAAAGCCTATGACAGCATTGTCCATTTCGAGTATTGGGCGCGCAAGATCACAGGCGGCATCTTCATTGCTGTTGGAATCTATTACTGCCTGACCTTGGTGTTCGGGGTGTCGTTTATCTGAAAGGAACCATCATGCCACAGCCATCGGCTAAACGTCTTTCTTTCCTCGACCGTTTCCTAACGCTTTGGATATTCTTGGCAATGGCCGTCGGCGTCTCTATAGGCGCATTTTCTCCGAATGCGCCTGCGTTTCTCAACAGCCTGTCCGTCGGCACGACCAATATCCCGATTGCCATTGGCCTTATCCTCATGATGTATCCGCCTTTGGCGCGAGTTAAATATGAAGAGCTTCCTGTCGTGTTCAAGGACTGGAAAATTCTTCTCCTCTCGCTCGTTCAGAACTGGATCATTGGCCCTGTTTTGATGTTTGGTCTTGCCGCTTTCTTCCTGCACGACCAACCGGAATATATGACGGGTCTTGTGCTGATCGGCCTTGCGCGGTGCATCGCTATGGTGATTGTCTGGAACCAGCTTGCGGAAGGCGATAACCAATATGCCGCCGCGCTTGTGGCCTTTAACAGCGTGTTTCAGCTTCTGTTCTTCAGCGTTTATGCGTGGTTTTTCCTGTCCGTCCTGCCGCCGCTTGTGGGGATGGAAGGACGGATGGTCGATGTCAGCTTCAAAACTATCGCGGAAAGCGTGTTCATCTATCTCGGCATCCCCTTTATCGGCGGCTTTGTCTCCCGCAAGGTGCTTATAAAAACGAAGGGGCGCGAATGGTTCCAGACGAAATTCCTACCCAAGATTAACCCTGTAACATTGATCGCGCTTCTCTTCACCATCGTTGCCATGTTCTCTCTCAAAGGCGACATGGTCATGAAATTACCGATGGATGTGGTTCGCATTGCCATTCCTTTGACGGTGTATTTTGTCGTGATGTTTGTAGTCAGTTTCTTCATGGGCAAAATGATCGGTGCAACCTACGGCAAGACAACCGCTGCCGCTTTCACCGCTGCCAGCAACAATTTTGAACTGGCAATCGCTGTCGCTATTGCGGCTTTCGGCTTGGCATCGCCCGTGGCCTTCGCCGCCGTGATCGGCCCGCTGGTCGAAGTGCCCGTCATGATTGG
>JAQUYN010000143.1 GCA_028691835.1 Alphaproteobacteria bacterium
AAAGATACCGGCAGATCGGGAAACTATGGTATGTACGACCAGATCGCCGCGATGCAGTGGATCCACGATAACATTACCGCGTTTGGCGGCGATCCCGAAAACGTCATGGTTTTTGGACAATCAGCCGGAGCGGGTTCGACGATATCGCTTTTCTGTTCTCCCTTGATGAAAGGCCTGATGCAAAAAGCGGTGGTACACAGCGGAATCGGTAATTTCCTGCCAAAGGACATCGTCTACGAGGTCGGAAAGCAGTTCGTAGCGCACTGCGGTTATCAATCCCCGCTGGAAATGCGCGATATTCCAGCCGAAAAGATTATGGAGTATTTCAGGACCTTTTCACCGAAAATCGCGATGGATCGAAATATCCGTTTGGCTTACGGTCCATACGTTGACGGCTACGCCCTTCTAGAAAGCTATAAGGACTGTATTGACAATGGTAATTACAATAATGTCCAGTTTATGATGGGGTCCGCAAAGGACGACATGTCGGGCAACGCACCTAGACCTTGGATGCCGGAGGCTATGAACCAGAGCATGCGTGAATTTATTCTTAAGAACGAAGAGCACGGCAGAAAAGAGAGCTATTTGTATTTCTTTAGCAGACCGATGCCGGGCGATGATTCCGGGTCCTGGCATTCATGCGATCTTTGGTACATCCACGGCACACTCTCCAGATGCTGGCGTCCATTCGAGGAGTACGACTACAAACTTTCCGACACGATGGTGACTTACTGGACTAATTTTATGAAGAAAGGCGATCCTAACGGAGAAGACCTCCCCGAGTGGCGCCCCTATTCAACGGATGACAACTTTACAATGGTTTTCGGCGATAATCAAATTGGTCAGGGCGAACCGGAATATAATCCGAATCCTGATCCAAATTCCGCCCGCTGGCGCATTATTGAGAAACACACCGAAGGATAACCCGTTTAACAGGTTGTCTAATATTAAAAAATTTAGGAAAGAGAATACATAATGCTGAGACAAACTAAAACTGAAAACGGTTGGGTAAGAGGCATTCCAGCCGCAGATCCACGTATTACCGCGTTTAAGGGTATCCCATTTGCAGAACCACCAGTGGGAGACCTTCGATGGAAGGCTCCGCAGCCTAAGAAAAATTGGGACGGTGTGCTTGAATGCTATCAGTTCGGACCGATGGCTATGCAGACTCCGGTAAAGGCTGATCCAAACGCTCTATATGACCGTGAATGGCATGTTGACCCTGCTCATCCGATGAGCGAAGACTGTCTGCAGCTAAATGTCTGGACCAATGCCAAAACAGGCGACGAGAAGATGCCTGTCATGGTGTGGATCTACGGCGGCGGACTGATGAGCGGCTATCCGGCTGAAATGGAATTTGACGGCGAGCGTATTGCGCGCCGTGGTGTCATCCTGGTTTCAGTAAACTATCGCGTAAATGTTTTTGGATTCCTCTGCCATCCCGAAATCACCGCTGAAGACCCGGAAAAGCCAGCTAACTTCGGTCACCTGGATCAGCAGGCAGGTATTCTGTGGGTTAAGCGCAACATCGCGGCATTTGGCGGCGACCCGGAGAATATTACTGTTTTCGGTCAGTCAGCCGGCGGAGGAAGCACTATGTCACAGGTCGCATCCCCGACAAACAAGGGTGTGTTCCAAAAAGCCATACTCCACAGCAGCGGCGGAGTATTTCCGCCATCCTCTTTTGGTCTCAAGCTTGCAGATTCGGAACAGCAGGGCGTTCGGTTTTTTGATGTGCTCGGGGTTAAAACACTCGATCAAGCCCGCAGACTTGACGCTAAGAAGGTTTTTGAGGCAAGTGCAAACAGAGCTCTTTATTACTGGGGAACGATCATAGGCGACAACTTCATGCCGGATTATCCCGCGAATTATTTAAAAAACAACAAACGCAACAACGTGCCTATTATGGCGGGCAACACTACTGCCGAATTTGCTGTTGTTCCGACGGGCGATACAATGGAGGAACTCGAAAACTACGCTAAAGCGAAATTTGGAGATATGGCAGACGAATACCTCGCTTTAATAAAGAAAGGTTCTTCTTCGATCGCTGAAATGAAAAAGAAGGGGACCTACAACAGCTTCGAGCTTGGTAATGTACTGATGCTTGATAATAACAACACCAACAAGACGAGCGAAGCTTACTACTATAACTTCAATCCGGAAATTCCCGGTTGGGACAATCCAGGGTCTTTCCACTCATCTGAGCTGTGGTTTGCGTTCGAAACGCTTGCTAAGTGCTGGCGGCCTTTTAAAGGCAAGCACTACGATCTTGCACGGATGATGTGCAACTACTGGACAAATTTTGCAAAGAACGGAAATCGAAACGGACTTGACGCAGATGGGTCGCAGATGCCGGAGTGGAAGGCCTATACCGCAGATCAGCGCGGAGCAATGCTCTTTGGCGAAACACCTGAAATGATTGGTCCAAACGAAGATGAGGTATTCAACTTCCTTCGCAGGGAGTATGCAAATGGTAAAATCGGCGACAGTATCAGTTCTTTTGCATACAGAGCCAAAATTGGACCTTGGGCGCAAAAGTAATCAATTATCAATAATCAATTATCAATAAGGGTTAATTTTGAAAGGAGAAGAATTATGCGTTATAAGAACTTCAGAAATGCTAAAGTAGACGTATCTGCAATTGCAGTGGGGACATAGCCAATGGGTGCGGCAGGTTATGGTGAAGTAAACGACAAA
>JAQUYN010000144.1 GCA_028691835.1 Alphaproteobacteria bacterium
CGCGCAGGCCAACCATGGATTCTTGAAGCTTCGCTATATCTATGCCGAGATAGTTTAGGTGGAACGCATCATTGTCCAAGTAATCAATTGCAAAGCTGTAAGGAGGGGAAAAGAGGACACCATTTATACTCGCATTTCCAACCGGCAGAGCGCGGGCATCCCCTTGTGTAACCTGTGCTTGTCCGAGTGCCATATCGTCTTTTTGGAGAAAGGCCTGAATCTTCTCCGCCACGAAAACATAGCGCTGAAGAATCGAGCGGAACTGATCGATAGGAGATTTCCGGGTGCTGCGTTCAGAGTACCCTGCGGCATCAAGATACGCTAATAGCAAGAACCCATAAGTTTCCGCCGTTTCCCGATCGGAGTTCTCTTTTAGTTGCGGGTTTCCCGTCAGATATTCAGCGGGCTCTTCCATCACAACGTTGTCGTAATGAAGTGGAGGCCTTTTTGCCGACTTGCGTCCGGAGATCGGGCGGCCATGATTTTTAAAGTATTCAAATACCGCATCAGTATTATCAACTGCTTTGCGTGATCGGTCTAACGGCATCGTAAGAGCGACAAGTTTGGTTTGTGCCATAAAGCGGCAAAAAGGACTGGAGTCGAAACCGAAAGAGTTAATTCCCATCAAAGATGCTTCAACGGCGACGGTTCCAGATCCCATCATAGGATCAAGCACGGTGTCTCCCGGCTTTAGCCCCATGACGTTCATGATCCCCTTAATCATTTGGGGATGAAACTTCCCACGGTAAGGGAATAGCCCGTGCGTTGCATAACTGGTACGAAAAATATTTTTTTCGAAGAAGGATTTCAGACGGGACGAAGAATGCGCAGGCAACCGCAGGGATTCTCCTGCACACATCTGGAAATGCCTTGTAGCCTGATCGCCAACTTGGGAAAAATAAGCAGCATTTTGAATCAAGGACTGATCATCAAGGAGCTGGTTTTCGTAAAAAGCGAGCTCCAGCTCATAATAATCATCGATATCCGGAATCAACTCTCTGTTGGCCGAGAATAGATGTTCTGCCAAACTATTCGAGAGTATGTCCGCCGGATTGATCATTATAAGCTCATCCTTCTATGAAATCGCCATTCTCATGAGGGAGTACGAGCGGCGTTGAGAGTCTTTCGATGATGGCGTCGCAACTCTCTTTTTCGATGCCAATCCAATAACGGTTGGATCGTTCACATACATCAAATGTCGTTCCGCTACCGCCAAATGGATCCAGAACAACTTCTCCTTCATTCGTGGACATTTGAACAACGCGATTAACTAATTTGGTGGAGAGCTGGTTTTGCGTGCGCTTCGCACTTTTAAATTTGCGATGCCGAACCGGCGGTATATCGTCCCAGACGTCGGTTAGATTAACCCCATTTGGATTCATTGCATTTCTGTGCCCTCCGTAGTCCTTTAGTTCTTTCGAACAGTGGCGACAGATCTGGATCGGGGTGCGAATCTTCCGAAAGGTCTTCGGGGTGCCTTTTGTGTAATAGAGAAGGCCATAATGTGACGGATAGAGTCGCTTTGGAATGGGGAGACTCAGCTTAATATTGACTGCGATCCAGTGACGGAACAGCATGCCTTCTTCGGTCAAATGAGCGCCAAGCGGGATATTCCACTTTGGCAGATTATAGATGAAGAGCGCTCCTCCGGGCTTTAGTATTCGAATACATTCATTAAGCCACGCCCTGCACCACATCAAGTAGGCTTTTTCAGAGAGATTATCATCAACCTTTGAGCCGTACTGTTTATCGAGGTTAAATGGCGGGTCAGCAAAAATCGTATCAATGGAGTCGTCCTCAATGTGCGGTAGTATCTTAAGACAATCTGCGTTAAAAACGACGCCCAGTGATGTTTTAAACACCATATTCGTCGCAATTTCTGGAGCGCAAAGGGTTCCAGGGTGGAACTCCTGAGCACTTATCAGCTGCAAAGGCAAAGTCAGACTGTTGGTCGCGTAATTGCTCATGATTAGGTATTCCTGCTAAAGAGCCACAATGTAACTTATAGTCTGCATTCGTGTAAAGATAAAATGCAATACCGTTGTCTGCCTGAACCCCGAAGGTAAAAAGATTTAGCAACTTTCATCTTCCGCAGGCAACTAACAGCCGACATCTACAGAGAAAAAACTACAGGAAGCTGAATGCGATGCCAAGGGTGCGGCGGCTTTTTCTGCAATGGAAATGTACACTGCACGCCAGAGTTCTTTCCAAACATTGGAAAACTCCTGATCTAAAGCCTATAGCCCAAGGCCTTCTCCTCGCCGCCTAGCGGCGCGGAAGATCGTCCGGGCCTTTGGTGGGCAGTTCGGAAGATCCCATGAGGTATTCATCGACGCAACGCGCGGTTTCGCGTCCTTCGGAGATGGCCCAGACGATGAGCGATTGTCCGCGGCGGCAGTCGCCGGCGGCGAAGACGTTTTCAACCGAGGTCTGATAGTTCTTGCCGGTTTTGATGTTGCCCGTTTTGTCGATTTCAACGCCGAGTGCTTTGACGGCGTTGTCGCGCTCCGGTCCAACGAAGCCGAGGGCCAGCAGAACGAGGTCGGCCTGCCAGTCTCTTTGTGAGCCGGGAATTTCTTCCATGTTGGATTTTCCGGTCTGACGCTCGCGGGTGAATTCAATATTGACGGTTTTGACACTGGTGACGTGTCCGTTGTGTCCGTTGAATTCTTTGGTGAGCCTGCAGGAGCGGCGGGG
>JAQUYN010000145.1 GCA_028691835.1 Alphaproteobacteria bacterium
AGCAAGGGGCGTTTCGAGGAACTGCAAATATTTTTACCATCGGATGAAACACCGATTCATGCCATACACCTTTTTTACAAGCTGATAGCCAATCAGAAGATCAGGGGTGACATTTCCAAGCTCTGCGGCACTCTTATTCCCATACTTCTGTCAGGTGAAATCCGAATTCCCGAAGCTGAAAAGCTGTTGGAGGCGCACAGATGAATACCGCAATCAATATTGCCGAATGGATTGAAAAGAAGCCGTTGATCTTGATTCAGTTTGATGAAGAATTTTCAAAACATTTGTGCGACTCAAGACAAGGATTCGAGCACCTAACAATTGTAAAGCCACATTCTGTTTTCCATAATTTTAAACTGCCAACGCTGTGTTTGCTTGAGGTTAAAGAAAAAAATGCGACCAAGTGTTATCTGGCCACAGTAACCAAAAAAACCGCCGTCAGCACTTTTGATTCCCGCTTAACCATAAAGAAGCTTCGATCAGTTGTTCCATCTTCGCTACAAGAGATCGAGGAAAGGATTGCAGACAAACGCTTGCAGCGTCTCCTAAATGCAAAATTTCCAATCACAAGTGGATTTTCTGCTCTTTCACCGAAGCTGAGCGCCCATCTCATAAAGTTGTTGGCGCAAGATCCCGACAACCAGACCGCATTGGATGTCGCGCTTTCATTGCTGCCCGAGCTGCGACGCACACCCCATGTCAATTGGGCACAGGAAGACGCAATTCATTCCGCGATAGCCGCGTTCGGCATCCGGTCAAATGAAATGCCGAATGAAGTTATATTGAAACGCGGTGCTTCATCAGGCCTCGACCGGATTGGCGTTCACCTCTATGAAGATAACGTTGTTCATGCAGACGCATCTCAGCTGCCGGGATTCGATACAATTGCGCCTGACATCACTGGACGGGCTGTTTTTGAGAAACGCGGGGAGCGGCTGGTGATCTATACGGCAAACAAACTGCCTCTGGAAAAGATGCTGGGAGTTGATCTGATCTACATCAACGAGACCAAAGGCAATATTATCATGGTTCAGTACAAGATGCTGAAAGAACAAAAAAATAAAAACGATCACCATGACTGGCTGTTCAGACCTGACGAGCAATTGCAAAATGGAATTGCCAGAATGCAGCTTCCCGCACTTCAAGGAGAAATCACGGACTACCGCCTGAGTCGCAATCCTTTCTTCTTCAAATTTGTGAAACGAAAGGTTGCGAATGATTCGCATCAGTCTTTTTTGGTCTCTCTGGATCATCTGAACCAAATCCTGGCATCTCCCGAGGCTAAAGGGCCGAAAGACGGCATTCGCCTGAGCTATGGCACCTTGGACGGAACATATTTACGCGAAGCCGACATGATCAGTCTGATTCGTTCCGGCTATATCGGCACTCATCGAGCAGAAACCCAAGCGCTGGCCACGATTATTTCCGAGGTCGCCAAAGGTGATAAAGCATTAGTTCTGGCCTGGCAAAGGAAGATTCAAATGGATGCGAACCGTGACTACTTCGGAGATATATAAACAACATTTCGGAGAGATTGTTATGACCGAGAGGCTATCAAAAGGAGACCGTCGATGGTAACGATTGTACAAGGCACCACAAAAAAGCCGGTCTCTGCGCAGCGGCTGGCCGACTTTTTTACGCACCATGCCCAATATGACGGTTTTCTGTACATTGGCTATCCGATTATCGGAACAGCTGAAGGGCCATATCCCATTGACGCGCTTTTAGTCTCGAGCAGCAAAGGGCTCGTGGTCTTCAACCTGGTAGAAGGCCGAAATATGGATGGTGTGCAAGACGCTCAGGATGACAGCTACAACAAACTGGAATCGAAGCTTCGGGCTCATAAACCTCTGATGAAGGGGCGGGCTTTGCAGGTAACGATACACCCGGTGACCTTTGCTCCCGTACGCGACGATGCTGCAAATTTATCTGAGGAGGATTACCCGGTTTGTAATGAAGCTAACCTAGAGGCATGGCTCGACAGCTGCGAGTGGGTCGACCCAAGCCACTTTGAGGCATTGGTGTCTGTCGTTCAGGCGATATCTACGATTCGGAAAGGCCGCAAAAAGAGGGATGTTCAGAAGGCCGATTCACGCGGTGCCAAGCTGAAGTGTTTGGAAGACTCTATTGCAAACCTGGACAACCTCCAAGGGCGAGCCGTTATTGAAACTGTCGATGGCGTGCAACGCATTCGCGGCTTGGCCGGTTCGGGTAAAACCATCGTCCTGGCACTGAAGGCCGCGTATCTTCACGCCCAGCATCCGGACTGGAAGATTGCTGTCACCTTCAACACCCGATCTCTGAAAGGCCAATTTCGACAGCTCATCAATACGTTCACCATTGAGCAGACCAACGAGGAACCGGATTGGGACAACATTCACATCATCCATGCGTGGGGTGCTCCCGGTGGTGGCGACCGAAATGGGCTCTACTACAGTTTTTGCCAAACACATGGTTTGGAATATTACGATTTCGGTTCTGCCAAACGACAATTCGGCCAGGGAAAGGAATTTGAGAGCGCATGTCAGAAGGCACTTGATGAGTGCACTCAGCCATCAGGAGGCTATGACGCCATTCTCATAGATGAAGCGCAGGACTTCCCCCCTTCATTTCTGTGTCTGTGCTATGAAATGCTGAAGCCGGAAAAACGACTTGTATATGCCTACGATGAACTACAGAATCTGAGTTCCCAGT
>JAQUYN010000006.1 GCA_028691835.1 Alphaproteobacteria bacterium
GATAGAACGCTTGCGAAATATTCAACTCAATGGGCATGAGCCTGCTGACACGGGTGTGTCTCAATAGCCTTTTTCTTTTTCGGTTCCCTACTCAAATGAGGAAAAATGACAACACAAATTCAATCTGAAAAAAGCTTGCGTGTGGCTCTGGCGGGACTTGGAACTATCGGCGGGGCGACATTGCGCCTGTTGCAAGAGAAAAGTGATTCGTTTGAACAACATTGTGGCCGTCCTATCAAGATCGTAGCCGTGGCAGCCAAAGGGCGCACGCGCGCCCGGGCGTTTGACCTTACTGGCATTGATTTTGAAGATGATGCTTTGAAGCTTGCTTTCCGCGAAGATGTTGATGTCGTTTGTGAACTTATTGGTGGCGGCAGCGGGATTGCCCATACCTTATGCGAAGAAAGTCTGCGGCAGGGCAAATCTGTTGTGACTGCGAATAAAGCTCTGCTGGCCGTTCATGGGATGACCCTTGCCGCGCTTGCTGAAAAGCACGGTGGCCAGTTGATGTTTGAGGCCGCTGTCGGCGGGGGGATTCCCATTATCAAAACGATCCGTGAGTCTTTGATGGGGAATGCTGTCACATCCGTTCAAGGGATATTGAATGGGACGTGCAATTATATTTTGACGCGAATGCGCGATGATAAAGGTGGGTTTGACGTTGCGCTGAAAGAGGCGCAAAGGCTTGGTTATGCGGAGGCGGATCCATCTGCCGATGTGGACGGCCATGACAGCGCGCATAAACTTTGTATTCTTGCCGCGTTGGCGTTTGGGTGCGAACCAGATTTTTCTGCCGTATCGATTGAAGGGCTGCGCCAGCTTACCAGCGTAGATTTTGATTGCGCCCGTGATCTTGGGTACAGTATTAAAATGCTGGGTACGGCGAGTTTCCATGAAGCTGGTCTGGCCCAACGTGTCTGTCCCTGCCTGGTTTCGCATGCCTCCCCATTGGCAAGTGTGGATGACGTTTTAAATGCGATCCAGCTTGAAGGCGATGCTGTGGGGTCTTTGGTTCTCGTGGGGGCTGGGGCTGGGGGAAAGGCTACGGCCAGTGCCGTTGTCGGTGATTTAGTTGATTTGGCGCGTGGACATAAGGTTAATCCGTGGGGGTGCCCAGTTTCGGACCTTAAAAAGGCTAAGATTTTACCTGAAAAAGAGAGGCGTGGACGGTGGTATATTCGCCTTCATGTTACCGATCAGGCGGGGGTTTTGGCCGATATTGCAGCGATTTTGCGTGATGAAGCTATTTCCATCGAGTCCTTGCTTCAGCAGGGACGGGGGCCTAAGACTTCGGTGCCCGTCATAATCGTGACTCACGAGACAAATGAGGCTACACTCCACGCCGCATTGGCTAAAATTGCCAAGCTGGATAGCGTTTGGGAAGAACCGTTCTGTCTTCGGATAGACACTAACAAGGATTAGGAGACGTTAAGATGCATAAGGATGCCTATATGGACAGGAATTTGGCCCTTGAACTTGGGCGCGTGGCAGAGGCTGCGGCCTTGTCTTGCGTATCGATGGTTGGCCGTGGCGATGAAAAGGCTGCCGATCAAATGGCTGTGAATGGTATGCGCCGTGCGCTCAACGCTCTTGATATTGAGGGAACCGTTGTTATCGGCGAGGGCGAACGCGACGAAGCGCCGATGCTCTATATTGGTGAAAAGGTTGGCACAGGGAAAGGCCCCAAGGTCGATATCGCGCTTGATCCTTTGGAAGGTACGACCATTTGCGCACATGGTGGTTATAACGCAACGACAGTTGTTGCCATGGCTGAAGCGGGCGGTTTTTTGCATGCCCCTGATGTGTATATGAGCAAGATTGCGGTCGGGGCTGGATTGCCTGACAACTTGATCGATATTGATGCGCCTATTCTTGAAAATCTCCAGAATTTAGCCAAAGCCAAGAAGTGTGAGCTTGGTGAGCTTCAGGTTTGTATTTTAGATCGTCCTCGCCATGAAGACTTGATTGCGCAAGCGCGTGCGAGTGGCGTGCGTGTTATGCTGATCGGCGATGGTGATGTGGCGGCGGTCATTGCAACTTCTGATTCAAACAGCGGTATTGATCTTTATGTCGGTACAGGCGGCGCCCCTGAAGGTGTTTTGGCTGCTGCTGCTTTGCAATGTATTGGTGGACAGATGCAGGGGCGGTTGTTGTTCCGCAATGACGACGAAAAAGAACGTGCTGCCCGCGCTGGCATTACCGATCTCAACCGTAAATATGGCCTCAGCGATTTGGCCCATGGTGACGTGATGTTTGCCTCAACGGGTGTGACCAACGGTACAATGTTACGTGGCGTGCGCCTTTTTGCAGGTGGAGCTATGACTCACACGGTTGTGATGCGGGCTCGCACAGGCACTGTTCGTTATATCGAGGCGCGCCACAATTTTAATCGCAAGCCGAACGAAGTCTAAGGGCGTGGGTGAGATAAACCCATCTTGAATCAAAACCAAGAGGGGAAGAAGGCTGGGCTTGATCGTTTGCTTCGTTTCGATTCTTTTCATTGTTCTTGGTGGCTTTTATTTTCAAAAAAGCCTTCAGGAGGTGATGGATCCTGAGGGCTGTCATGAATTTTTGGTGTTGATGACGCTGGGTGGCCTCAATGCCTTGATTGCCTTTCTTTCTTCTCCTTTCATTTCTCGGGACACGCCAGTTCTTTGGAATCGTCCTTGGAAATACTATGCGATGTGTTTTCTCGTTAGTGTTTTGGGGGCGCTTGTTTATTGGTTTTTCCATCCAGATCGTACTTCCTCTAGATTTGGTGGCGATGATTTGTTCTGGCTTCAAGTCGCTTGTGATCTTGGGGTTCTTTTCGCTTCTCAAGCTTTCTTTTTGTTCTTCTTGTGGGTAATGAATAAAGGTTTCATGATGATGACCCGTTGAGGCCTCGTTTTTTTTCTCCTTGGTGAGGGGGGGGGAGTGCTGCGGGGCTTATGCGAAGAAAAAGACCAACTCTTCATTTACGAGGAGGATATTTAAATGATGAATGCCCCTTTCCTAGGTGTTGAAACTTCTTTTACAGGGCGGCGTTGGGTTCAGCGGACGTATGACGAGCGGCAGGCGCTTGCTATTGCTCAGCGTCATTCTTTGCCGGACTTGTTGGCGCGGAGCCTCAGTGCGCGCTGTGTTGACGTTGAAGGCTGTGCTTCGTTTCTTGATCCCCGTTTGCGCGAGTTGATGCCTGATCCTTCGCGTTTAAAAGACATGGACAGGGCCGTTTCGCGTTTTGTTCTCGCGCTTGAGAAAAAAGAATCCATAGCTGTCTTTGGCGATTACGATGTCGATGGCGCAACGTCGTCCGCGCTTCTTGTGCGTTTTGCCCGGGCGCTTGGTCATCAACTCCGCCTTTATATTCCCGACCGTATGGCCGAGGGGTATGGCCCCAATGACGCTGCGATGCGTACGCTCTCTGAAGAGGGCGTAAAGCTTGTTATCTGTGTGGATTGTGGCACCACGGCGCATGCGCCGCTCCATATCGCCAAGGAAATTGGACTTGATGTCATTGTGATTGACCACCATGCGGCAGAGATCCAATTGCCCCCTTGCGTTGCGCTTGTGAATCCTAATCGCATGGACGAAACACTGACTGCGCAGCTTGGCGCGTTGGCTGCCGTTGGCGTTACATATTTGTTTGTTGTTGCTGTGAACAGGGCCTTACGTGAGGCTCGTTTTTATACGGATACGCGGCCCGAACCTGATTTACGAAAATGGCTTGATCTCGTTGCGCTCGGTACCGTGTGCGATGTTGTTAAACTGACAGGCCTTAATCGCGCCTTTGTCGCGCAGGGTCTCAAGGTTATGGAAGCCCGTGGTAATGTTGGGGTTGCCGCCCTTGCTCGTGCTGCTGGCGTGGGGCAGAAGATGGATACCTTTGCGGCGGGCTTTATGTTGGGGCCGCGTGTCAATGCTGGCGGGCGTGTTGGAAAGTCCGATTTTGGCGCAAGGCTTCTTTCCATTGAGGATGAACAGGAAGCCGTGGGTCTCGCCGAGCGCCTGAATATGTGGAATGCAGAGCGTCGTGCTATCGAAGCCGATGTACTTGTGCAAGCCGAGACAATGTTGTTTGACGAGGCCGAACCTCTGACCTTTTTAGCCGGAGAAAATTGGCATCCGGGTGTGATCGGCATTGTCGCTTCGCGTTTGAAAGACAAGTTTCACCGTCCCGCAATGATTATCGCGCTGGATAACGGCATTGGCAAAGGATCAGGGCGTTCTGTCGGTTCCGTCGATCTTGGCGCGGTTGTGATTGCGGCTCGTCAAGCGGGCCTTTTGATCAATGGCGGAGGGCATAAAATGGCGGCGGGGTTGACCGTCGCAGAAGATAAGATTCAAGAGCTTCATGATTTCTTTGTCGAGCATATCGGCAAGCGTTTAGAGGCCGAGCCATTTGTCCCGACACTTACACTCGATGGGCTTGTTGCGGCGACGGCGCTTGATGCGACGTTTATTGAAAAGCTTTCGGTTTTGGAGCCCTTTGGTACAGGTAATCCGGAACCGCGCTTTGCGCTGGCCGATTGCAAGATTATTCGAACGGACATTGTGGCCGAGCGTCATGTTAAAATTATCGCGTCACAGGGCAGTGGGCGCATTAACGGGATTGCTTTTCGTGCCATGGAAAATGGCCTTGGCCCCGCGTTGCTTGGCATGGTCGGGCAGAGTGTGCATCTCGCGGGCCATGTGCGTCGTGATACGTGGCAGGGCAGGGATCGCGTGCAGCTTTTAATCGATGATGCGGCAAAGGCGTAAGCGGACAGGCATTCATCAAAGCCTGTGCGCATAAAACCGAATGGTTGTGTCGCCATAGGCGCGCTCAAGAAGTTCTCGGCAGTTTGGTAGATTCAACATTTCGTCTCGTGCCGTTTCGCAAACGAGCAAAGCATGGGGCGCAATCCAGCCTTGCGCGATGAGGGCTACGACAGCTTTTTCGATCAGGCCCTTGTGATAGGGCGGATCGAGGCAGATAAGGGACGGGGTTTCAAATTTTGAAGCGGCATGATTGATGGCGGCGTCACCCCAGCGAAGGCTGGGGTCCCATTTGTTGTTCTCATTTTCAATTAAAGTGGATGCCAGCCTTCGTTGGCATGACGAAGAGTTTTGAACGCGCTCAGTAAACTTTGGTGGCTTTGTCACATCGACAGGCATGACGCAAGTGACTTCATCCAATTTCATAAGAGCGACGTTTTCTCGCAGGCACTGCAAAGCTTTGCGGTCTTTTTCAAAGAAAGTACATGAAGACGCGCCGCGAGAAAGGGCTTCAATGCCGAGTGCACCTGTTCCCGCAAAGGCATCAAGTACGGGGGTGCCATCCAGAGGATTGCCGATTTCTTCTCCCCAATCGTGATGAGCGATGATGTTGAACAGGGCTTCGCGCACGCGGTCTGCCGTGGGGCGTGTGCCCATCCCGTTGGGCGCTTTCAATGTGCGCCCGCGTAATGTCCCGCCCGTTATGCGCATTCGGTTCCATCCTTTGGGCGAGGGCGGACATGCTCATTATCGTTCATGCCTCTCCATTTGTCATTCCGGACAAGCTTATACAACGCATGCGTTGTATAAGCGCAGATCCGGAATCCCATTTGGTTTGACAAAGGGCATTGGCGGCAGGGCTCCGAACTCAGGTTAACAAAATATGGATAATGGCTACCAAAAACAAATGGGATGCCAGCCTTCGCTGGCATGACGGTTTTTGTTGTCGCCAATATTACCAAAATCAGCGGAAAGTTGACCTGTATGAGCCCAAAGGAGCCGTCATGCCAGCGAAGGCTGGCATCCCATTTACTGTTTTGTAATCTGAGTTCTTTGCCCCGGCATTGGCGGGATAGAAAAGGCTGTATCCTCATTTCTTCGTCTTGTCTTCTTTCTTAAAAAATTTACCCAACGACTCGCGCAGAACGCGACGCGGCACTTCCTCGATACCGCCACGCGGCAACTTGCCAAGCTGGAACGGGCCGAACGAAACGCGGATCAGACGTGTGACCTGAAGGCCGACATGCTCCATGATTTTGCGGACTTCGCGGTTCTTGCCTTCTTTAATCGTCACGGAAAGCCACTGGTTCGCGCCTTCTTCTTTTTCGGTTTCGACCTCGACCTTGACGCTGTCATATTTTACGCCTTCGATGACGACGCCGTTCTCTAGTTCTTTAAGTTTCTTGGCGTTGATGGTGCCATAAACCCGCACGCGATAATGCCGCAGCCACGCATTGGCGGGAAGTTCAAGGTGCCGCGCAAGCTCGCCATCGTTGGTGAGCAACAGCAAGCCTTCGGTGTTATAATCAAGGCGGCCCACTGTAATGACTCGTGGTAATTCTGGGGGGAGTTTTTCAAAGATCGTCTCGCGGCCCTTGGGGTCATTGTTGGTGGTCAAAAGGCCCGCTCTTTTATGATAGCGCCAGACACGTGTTTCGTCGGCGGCGGCAATTGGTTTCCCGTCAACCGTGATCACATTGGCTGTAGTTACATTCAGGGCCGGGGATGTAATTTTCTTACCATCCACGCTGACGCGGCCCAGCTCGATCATGCGTTCGGCTTCGCGGCGTGAAGCGACTCCCGCACGGGCAGGGGCTTTGGCGATGCGTTCGCCTTCAAATTGTTTTTCTTTGGGGCTTTCGCCTTTTTCTGTCGTGTTTTTCATGTTAGGCACTTTATAGAAAAGGGGAGGGTTTGCCCATGACAGATTTTATGAAAATTGCACTTGAGGAGGCTGAATCTGCTGCAAAGCGCGGGGAGGTCCCCGTGGGATCCGTCTTAATTTCCCCTAACGGTGAAATATTGGCCCAAAGCGGCAATCGCACGGAAGAGTTAGCCGATCCTACGGCTCATGCCGAAATCCTTGTGATCCGCAAGGCTGCGACGTTGTTGCATTCGCCGCGTCTTGTTGGATGCGATTTGTATGTCACGTTGGAGCCTTGTGCCATGTGCGCGGCCGCCATCAGTTTTGCCCGCATTCGTCGGCTCGTATTTGGGGCTTATGATCCGAAGGGGGGGGCGGTTGAACATGGGGGGCGCTTTTATGCTCAACCAACATGCCATCATGCCCCAGAGGTTGTGGGCGGCATGGAAGAAAGGAAGGCCGCGCATTTGCTCAAAGCATTTTTCAATGTGCGCAGAGGTCACGAAACTTAATAGTCCATCGTGTTTTGCCTCCGTGGTTTATGTAGGTCATGCCTGTTTTTGAAAGGTACAAGCCATCTCCATTTTGATTGTTAATGGAGGGATGGAATGGGTGTGTAATAGGTCCGCGTTCTTTCTTCACTGTTGCGTTCTTGTGATCCTCCACAGATGTCGTGATGAGCTGATCTAATGTTTTGTAAATGCCGATGCATAGGCTTTTATCTGGTTCCCTTGCTTCGCGGGCCAATAATTGAAGCTTTTTGATCGCAAGGGGAATCTTTTCCATCGTGTTCATGTCGGCTGTGTCAGCTTCAGGTCGGCCGTCTGTGCCGAGTAAATCGAGAAGGAGGAGGGTACGGTGTTTGCCTTTACAATTGCTCAGGTAAGAGGTCGTTTCCCCATGTCTTTTCACAACGTTCATCTCGTCTGTATCGGGGGAGAGCAAATTGACCAAATATTGATCCAAAAACAGATAGATGTTTATCGGGTTCGGTGTGTCGGGGAATGGATTGTCCAAGCCGTTTGTTTGAGGATTTTCTTTGTTGAAGGCCGCCTTCCACGGCGCGAACATATCTCTGTCAGCTGTCAATATTTCCTCAATCCGCTTAAGATCTTTGGCCAAGATTCTTTGCGAATACTCACTTGCTAATTCTGCAAACGGATCATATTTGTTGCATGATGATGGACGAGGCATGGAGTAAGATCCGTAACCCGAGTTATGGGTTGATAGCGGTGATAAACATAAAGGACTCGTCATCGCGAGGCCCCTTCTTCAGGGGCCGTGGCGATCCATCTCCTACTATTTCAACATGGGCCTACGTTGAAAATGCGGGCGATGGATGGACTCGTCGGCCAATAGGCCTCCTCGCAATGACACCGTTCTTAATTTTATCAGTGTGTTAAACCCATAATACCAACGATCAGATGAAGTGACTCTTTGGGTCACGAGCGGTCGCGAGGAGGAGGACGCTCGCTGGAGCGGAAAAGAAATTACAAACAAGGGTGAAGCCCAGCAAGCGTCCTGCGAGGCGCGGAGCGAGTGATGTTGGGCTTGCGTTCCATTCATGCGTTTCTTGGTATAACGCGGGTTCCGTAAAATGATTATGAAGTGGGTATGCAATATGTTGCGCTGATTGTACACATTTCTGGCGTCGTAAGTTTGACGATAAATAATTTCATACACTTTAGGAGCTTGTTTTAACGATCAAAAAAACCGCCATTGCAAGGCCTCTTTAGGGGACGAGGCGACGTACCCGATAAATAGAGGCTTGCAATGACGGCTAAACCTATGTCTTTGCTCCTAATTATTCGCTCAGAGGACCTCTTTCCCGTTTATTGATTAGGGCTAGGGGGGAGGCTTCTGCCATATGGGTTGTTAGTCCTTGATGGACCTTCACCAAGAGCCTTAATCACGAATGCTGCAACGCCGGCTAGTATCTTGACGCCCGCTTGATCCTGTTTGGAAAGGGCGCTGACAGGAACAACGGCATAGCCTTTTGCAGCTTCGCTTGTCACATAATTGGGGGTAAAGGACTGAAAACCGCTTGAATAAGGTGAACAGCCAACCGCACTGTCAAAGTACGCTGCAGAAATACGATTGCCAATCTTGTCGTCCTGTCCCCGACGAAAGGTCATGTGCGCCGCATTGTGAGATGTGCCCTCAATTTCGCTTACAACAAGTCTGGTCGGTCTTTCACCACCCGTTTCAAAGGTATATTCCGGGGCACCCTTATCGTGGAATTGTGACCCTTTTTTATCAGGGGTACCCAATTCGTCCCATTCACTTTTAGTCAACGGCTTAAAGCCGAAAAACTCGCGCGAGTTATTGGCGTGATCCAGAGTGGTGCGTGTTTTATTAATGCGGCAAGAGACGTTACCAGCGGTCGCGCCAACGCGATTCCCGTTTAATTTTTTCAAGCATGCAAGCGCATCTTTTGGTGTCAGCAAATCTACGGGATCTGGTGCTGGTGCGGCGGCAACAACGGAGGGGATAGCCAAGGCAAGAGCCACGGCAAGCGGGGTTTTCGTGATACGCATGTTTCAAAATCCTTTGGTTTGAAAAACGAAAGTAGACCTCTTGCATAACCTGAAATCGAAGTGATAACCAAACTCTCCACGTGTCATTCTGGAGAAACTTTCTCTTCGGCTTCAAAGAAGACGAAAGAAAGTTTAATCCGATGAAACGTATACGTTTCACGCGTAGGGCCAAAGGCCCGAAGTCCGCAGGATAAAAACACGCCACAAGCGTGTTTTTACAAATCCCATTTGGTTCTCTTTTTCAAGAAAAACAAAAGGAAACGGGATTCCGGATCATCGCGTTGCGCCTAAGAGCGCATCGCTCGTCCGGAATGACGGCTCTTTTGATTACCTGTGCTTCATCATTTTATTCTGGATCAGCTATATGTCTGCGCGCAGTTTACTTAAAAGCACAGTTGCGAACAAGGTCATGTTTAGTTTCATGGCCTCCTTTTGGAGGGCTGGTTTTGGTTAATAAGGGGGCGTCGGACCCTCTGTTTTTACCCTCCTTTTGGTGTGAAAAATATGCGTGATATATCAGTATGTTGGTAAAATTAGGGCGTTTCTCGTCGAGCTGTGCGTGCAATGGGTCGGATTTCGACATTCAGCTCGACGAGAGAGCGAATCTCGTCAAATTCCGTCTATATGTTGTGGTTGATTAGGGTATAAAATCACAACATATAGGGGGTCAAAAACTAGCTTCGCTAAAATCCAAAATTGACCGAAGTTTGGATGCCGTGGGCTGTCGAGGCTTATGAAAAGTCCAAAACGTTGTGATAGATGTGGCGAATGTTTTGGATGCCCTTAACGGCATTTCTTACTGTCGGGACCAGTGCGCAGAGTGTCGGTATAGCCCACAGAACTTTAGCGGTCAGGCTTCCTGATGTGAAAGCCTGACTTCCTGCCGCATAGGTCCACGCGCCATAAACCAAAGTTTTTGTAAGCTGGGCGGTGGCGCTCCCAATGCAATCTGCCGGATTCTGGGGGGCTGGTTCTTTAAACGTGTCGGTAAAGGCTTTGACAAAGGGCGTGATGGAAAAAGTTTTGTTCATAGTGTTCCCTTTCCTTATTGCTTCGCACGAGCCACAGCACGCCAGCCAATATCGCGGCGGCAGAAGCCTTCGGGCCAGTTTACCTTATCGACAGTTTGATAAGCCTTGGCCTGTGCTTCAACAATAGTAGAGGCCCACCCAGTAACGCCAAGTACGCGCCCGCCGTTCGCTGTGATCTCGCCCTTGTCATTGCGGGCGGTGCCTGCGTGGAAGACGATGCCGTCCTGAACTTTGTTGGCTTCGTCCAGACCGATGACGCTGCCCTTTTCATACGCGCCGGGATAGCCGTTCGCGGCCATCACAACGCAGAGCGCGGCGTAGTCGTGCCAGTGCAATTCGATGCCACTTAAAAGGCCGCGTGCCGTTGCGTACAGGGCTGACAAAAGATCAGACTTCAAGCGCGGCAACATGGCTTGCGTTTCAGGATCGCCAAAGCGGCAATTATATTCGATCAGGCGTGGACCTGTCGCCGTAATCATAAGGCCAGCGAAGAAGATTCCGGTGAAGGGGCAGCCTTCGGCTTTCATGCCCTTGACGGTTGGCAGGATGATGTCTTTCATCACGCGGTCACGCATTGCATCATCGATAACGGCTGCGGGGGAATAGGCCCCCATGCCGCCTGTGTTGGGGCCTTTGTCGCCATCATAGACAGCCTTATGATCTTGCGCCGACGCGAAGTACAATGCATCACGCCCGTCGCAGAGCGCAAAGAAACTGGCTTCTTCGCCGGTCATGAATTCTTCAATAACAATTTCCGCACCAGCTTCGCCAAACGCGCCGCCGATCATGGCGTCATCGATGGCGGCATTCGCTTCTTCGATAGTTTGGGCAATTGTGACACCTTTACCTGCGGCGAGGCCGTCAGCCTTGACGACGATGGGGGTTCCTTGCGCCTTCACATAGTCTTTTGCTTTTTGTGGATCGGTAAAACGTTCATAGGCGGCAGTAGGAATGTTATATTTTTTGCAAAGGTCTTTCATAAAGCCCTTGGAGGATTCAAGCTGTGCGGCGGCCTTGCTTGGCCCAAAGCAACAAATGTCGGCGGCGCGAAGGGCATCGGCCAAACCGTTGGCCAGAGGAATTTCCGGCCCGATCATCACAAAGTCGATTTCGTGTTCGCGACACGCGGCAACAATTTTCTCGTTTTCGAGTACCTGAATGGGCAGGCACGTGGCAACGCTTTCGATGCCCGGATTACCGGGGGCGCAGAAAAGCTTTTCGCAAAGAGGGGACTGGGCAAAAGACCAGCATAAAGCGTGTTCACGTCCACCTGATCCGATAACAAGTACTTTCATGTGCTTTCCCCCTCGCTTTTCGATGCGCTGCGCGATATAGATTTGGTATGCCTAAAATAACGTCCAAAGCCCCCGATGAGGGCCTTTTCGCCCCTAAGCTTATAGACTCCCCTCGCGTGGGAGGCAATGCGCCAGAGTTCACGGTCAGCGATTTATCGCGCCAGTTGAAACGCATGGTGGAGGACAGCTTTGGCCATGTCCGCGTGCGCGGCGAAATCGGTGAGTGCAAGCTGCACAGCAGTGGCCATCTGTACCTTTCGCTCAAAGACGAGGGGGCCGTTTTGGCGGCTGTCTGTTGGAAAGGGCAAGTCTCGCGCCTTGGGCTCAAACCTGCGACAGGTATGGATGTCGTCTGTACCGGAAAATTAACCACATTCGCGGGCCAGTCGAAATATCAGCTCGTCGTCGAAAGCATGGCTCTCGCGGGCGTGGGGGCTTTGCTTAAGATGCTGGAAGAACGCCGCGTGAAGCTTGCCGCCGAAGGCTTGTTTGATGCGGATCGCAAAAGAGCCTTGCCGTTCTTGCCGCGTGTCATCGGCGTTGTGACGTCTCCGACGGGCGCTGTGATTCGCGATATTCTGCATCGGCTTGAAGACCGCTTTCCTCGTCACGTGCTTGTCTGGCCTGTGCCTGTGCAAGGGGAGGGCGCGGCTGCGAAGATTGCCGCTGCTGTGCGTGGGTTCAATGCGCTTGAGGTTGATGGCGCTGTGCCGCGCCCCGATTTGCTGATCGTGGCGCGTGGCGGTGGGTCGCTTGAAGATTTGATGCCATTCAATGAAGAAGAGGTTGTGCGTGCCGTGGCCGAAAGCAAGATCCCCGTGATCTCTGCGGTGGGCCATGAAACGGATACGACGCTTGTGGATTATGCGGCAGATTTGCGTGCGCCAACACCGACAGCGGCGGCGGAAAAAGCCGTGCCAGTGCGTGATGAGCTTTTGACAATGGTGGGTGAGGCTGGATTGCGGCTTGAAGGCGCCATGCGTCGCGCCGTACGGGATCGCAAAGAACGTGTTTCCATGATGGGACGTGCTTTGGGTGATCCGATGCGGGCGATCATGCCGTTGATGCAGCGTTTCGATGCTGCGGCGGAGCGCTTGATTGTTGCGCGTACAACTACTTTTCAACGCTTGAAAAGCCGCGTGGCCGAAGCTGGTGGTCGCCTGCGTCATCCGCGTGATATTGTGCATCTGGCCGCGCAGCGGATCGAGTCCCTCACACAAAAGATGCAAGGGGCTGGTCGCACGCAGCTTTTGCAATCTGAAAAGAAGTTGGAGCGTTTGAGCGTAATGTTAGAGGCGCTTTCGCCGCGTGCCGTGCTGGGGCGTGGCTATGGCCTCGTTTATGAGGCAAGCAGTAATCGCGTGATTACCAGTGCTTCCGATCTGAAACCCGCCTCGAAAATCCGTATCGAACTTCACGATGGATCGCGGGACGCGGTGGTCGAAGAGGATCGGGGCAAAGCATAAGTGGGCTGCGTATAACCTATGCGTTCATCGAAAGGTTCAAAGGCGAGGTATTTATAGATTTCGTGCCGTCCATTTCTTACTGCTTTATTGGCTTTTGACATCAGAACGTCTTCTTTGGCTCGCTTGACCGAAGCAAAAACAGTGCCACGGTAAAATCCCTTATATGAAAGAATCCACAGGTTAAGGGATTGCACGTAATTTTTCTTTGCATAATTGTTGGCGCGTTTTTCGGCTAGATCGCCACGTTTACGCATAGCTCGCGCTCTACTGAAGGATGGAGGTTCCGGCGGGAAAATATTTTCCGATGGTGGCATGTATCAAAATCCTGTCATAAAATGGTTGGGCCAATTTATCACAGAAAAGGCTTAATTGCGACCTTGGGAAAGGAGATTCAATAGTTTCATTTCATCCTCAAACACCAATTCAATTTCCAATACGGCCATATTTGACTGGAAAGCGTTTGGAATCCGCACAAAATCTTTGGTGGTTGTAATCAGGCGCACACCAAGCTGTGCCGCTTTTTCGGTCAGAGTGGCAAGGTCGTTGTCGGTATAAGTGTAGTGATCGGGGAAGTCTTGCGTCTGCACAATGGTTAACCCTGCGACGCGGCACGAATCATAGAATTTGGAAGGTCGCCCGATGCCAGCAAAGGCCAAGACTTTGGGGTGGTTTAGGAAGGATGCTGACAGTCCGGGACGCAAAGTGGCGGAACATACAGGTTTGGCGAGATGGGACGTGATCCTTTGTTTGTCCTTGCCGATCATGACAACCGCGTCGATGCGAGAAAAGGCATCGTTCAGTGTTTCGCGTAAAGGTCCTGCGGGGATCAACTGGCCATTGCCAAAGCCGACGGTGCCATCCACGACGAGGAATGTTGTGGTAGGCAAGACATGCGGGTTTTGCATGCCGTCATCCATGATGATGACTGAAGATTCTTTTTCGGCTTCGCGAATGGTGGCGGCACGATCTGTTCCAATCCAACATGGGGCGGCTTGGGCAAGAAGCAAGGCTTCGTCGCCCACATCTTTCGCCGTGTGTTTGGTAAGATCAACGCGAAGGGGACCCTTTTCACATCCACCGTAGCCACGCGTGACAAACACGATACGTTCTTGTGGGTTGCGTTTTAAAAGTAATTTTTTGAGCGCGAGGCAGGTTGGTGTTTTCCCTGCGCCGCCAGCCACGATATTTCCGATGCAGATTACGGGAATGGACGCTTTATAAGGCTTTGCCAAAGCGCGTCGCAAAAGTCCTGCGATGCGGTAAAAGTGTCCAATGGGCGCAAGGAAAAGCGAGGCGATCCCGCGTTTTCGATACCAGAAGGCAGGCGCTTTCATGCCTTGCCTTTATCGTCAAAATAGGGATCAATAAGGCCAAGCGTATCGGTGAGAACCTTATGTTTGTCTTGTGCCCATTGCAGGGCTTTGTGCGCCAGCGCTTCGGTTTCGTTCGGTGAGTGGATCAAACGCGCCAATGTTTGTGCAAGTTCAGTTGCGTCGCTAACTTGGATTGCGGCCCCTTGCCCCAGCATGTCGTCGGACATTATCGCGAAATTGTCCATTTTGGGTCCGAATACGACGGCACAGTTGAGAAGGGCTGGCTCGACAGGGTTATGTCCGCCCCATGTGAATGACCCGGCCAGACAGCACAGGCGACACAGGCGATAAAACAAACCCATTTCACCCATTGTGTCCGCTAGATAGATTTCCGTTTCCTGCGTTAGCGGATCATGAAGCGAGCGCCGCGCAAAGGAGATCTTTTCGCGCTCTAAAAGTTCGGCAATGGTATCGCCACGAACAGGATGGCGTGGGACAAGGATTGTTAAAAGGTGGGGTGTTGATTTTCGAAGTTGGCGATGGATTTTGATCGCAATTTCATCTTCGCCGGGATGTGTGGAAGCCATAAGCCAGACGGGGCGATCCGCGATAGATTCTTTCATAGTGGCAAGGCATTCTCTGTCGCAAGGCAAAGGATTTGCCGCAAATTTTAGGTTTCCTATGGCCCGCACGTTGGTAAGGCCCAATGCAGCATAGCGATTGCGTTCGGCCCCCGTTTGCGTCAGGCCAAGGACAAAGACAGCCAACATGCGGCGAACACCGCTGGGGATCAGCCGCCATCGTTGATACGATTTATCTGACATACGCCCGTTTAAAAGGATGGCCGGAATATGCCGTTCTTCCAAGGAAGCTAGCATATTGGGCCAAAGCTCGGACTCGACCCATAAAACGAGGTTTGGTTTCCAGTGATGGAGAAAACGCGAGACATAAGGCCACCGATCCACGGGGATGTATTGGTGAACGACGCCATCGGGCAGTCGGTCCTTGACGAGCGTGGCGGATGTCACGGTTCCCGTTGTTAAAAGGATAGACCATGTGGGGTGGCCTTTGCGGATTTGTTCAAGCAAAGAGAGGACGGAGAGAACTTCGCCAACGCTGGCAGCATGACACCAAACCATCTTTCCATGAGGGCGGGGTATGCTCGCAAAGCCAAGGCGTTCGTGAAAGCGTTGCTCATCCTCTTTCCCCCTAGCCTTTCGAACGTGTAAATACAGCGCAATGAATGGCGCGGCAGCGTTGGTCAAAAGGCGGTATAAAGAAGGCATTGAGCGGAAGAAAAATTATCCCTTTTGTTTCACTTCGGTTGGTTTTTCGGCGACGCGTTGGCGCATCAGGTCAAGAAGAGCCGATACATCCCCGCCGTTGCGTTGGATGACGGATGAGTATTCTTGGCGTTGGGTAACACTCATGCTGACGCCTTCGACGACAACGTCGATAATGCCAAACTTATCGCCTTTTTGGCGGATGCGCCATGTGACGGTTGTTGCTGCTGATCCATCGGGGTGCGTAATATCACTGTTGATGATTGTGTCTTTGTCGGATTCGGGAACCGATGAGCGCACCTTGAAACCTTCACCTGTGTACAGGGCAAAGCGATCCGAATATGTTTTAACCACCAGTTTTTCAAAAAGATCTAAATACTCTTTTTTCTGTTCTGGCGTAGCTGCGGCCCAGCTGCGGCCAATGACAAAACGTGCAATGGTAGGCAAGTCGAAGGCCTCGCGCAACATATCACGGAATTGCATATCGCGAACGTCTTCGGTGATCGTTTTGTCAGCTAAGATGGATATAGCCTGATCGCCGAGGGTTTGAATAAATATAGCTTGGCGCGACATCTCGGGCTGGGCCGGTTGTGCTGCTGGCGTTGGGGTTGGGGGCGTGCCTGCTTGAGCGAAGGGTGACCCCATAACGCAAGTCAAACAAGAAAGCAGTGCAACGGCACGAAATGTAGCAAAAGTGTGAGACTTTATTGACATTATGGACTCCAAAGAACAAAACGTTCGATTCATATGTAGAATCTCCTCGGCGAATATAATAGGGCTTTCACTGAATCAAAAGCGAAAATCTAAAAAATATTCGAGGCGTTGCCTTTTTCCCGCCATTGTTGTGGTGTGAAAGAACCATGTGATCTTCCTTTTCCCAATTTTTCTTCAGTTCGGAGGATATTTTAATGCGGAATATAACGTTTTATGCCGTAGGGTTCCTTGCCGGCTTGTTAATGGCTGGCTCTGTCGTTGCCCAAGATGCCGTGAGGGGGATCGATGTGGGGGCGTTTACTTCTGTTCAATCTATTACCGACAGCCCCATTGCTCCGGCGACAGATGTGGGGAGTGCGCGATCTTTGGCAAATCGAGCTGCGGCGGCTAAGGCGGCAAAAACGAAGACGAAAGCCAAAGTAAAAGCGAAGGTTCTTAAGAACGGTAAAGCCAAAGCCACGTCTTCAAAAAGCAAGCAGACGCAGGCGCGTCAAAAAACGGCTAAAACAGCTAAAGGCACTTCAAAAAAGGTGACAGCTAAGACGGCTTTCGTGAAAAAAGTGACCAACAAAACGAAAAAGAAGAAGTAAGACGCAACCTGCGTATGAAAGCATCCCTATTGGTCACGAGCGGTTGCGAGGAGGGATCCTCTCGCCGGACAGGACGGACTTTCCTTTAGGCACAAAGCGCCCGTCCGGCAAGAGGATCGTGAGGCGCAGAGCGAGTGATTGAGAGCGGCCCTTTCAATGAGTCCGTTCATAGGTTCGTTGGTATAAGACCAACCTGCGTATGATACCAACGATCAGATGAAGTGACTCTTTGGGTCACGAGCGGTTGCGAGGAGGGCCCTATTTGATCACAAGTTCTGGATCAACAGGTTTGCCTTCTTGTCTGGATTCAAAGTGAAGCTGTGGGGAAGAAACGCCGCCGGAGGTTCCAACGGTTCCGATCATGTCGCCCTTGGCGACGATGCTGTCTTTTGACACGACGAGCCGCTCAAGGTGGGCATAGGCGGTGACCCATCCTCCCTCATGTTTAATCAGGACAAGATTGCCGAATCCTTTCATCTCATTGCCAGCATAGGCCACCATGCCAGCCTCTGCCGCTTTGACGGGAGAGCCTTTGGGCGCTGAGATATTGATTCCATCATTATCCAATCCCTGACCTTTGGGGCCAAAGGCTGAGATGATGGTTCCACGTACGGGCCAGCCAAAAGTGGGGATCGCATTGGAAGCTTTAGCTGTGGATACCGATTGAGTTTCTGCTGTTCCGCTCAGCGTGGCTTGCGGCGAAGCGGCTGGCGAAGTGGTTGGCGCAGCGGAAGGCGTCGCTGGCGGTTCGCTTGGCGTGATGGGTTGTGGTGTGCTTGTCCATGTCGTTTTGGGGGCCGCTGGGGTCAAGTTGGATGAAGATTTTGGCAAGGGCTCGCTGTTGACAGCAGGGCTCGTGAGCGGGGGGAGCTCTTCGGACTTAACAGCGGTGACAAGTCCCGCTGATCCACCAGAGCCATTGGCTGTCGGCGCCATATAGCCCTTGTCGATACGATCAAGCGGGGCAGATTTTGGCGTGGGAGCTGTGCCGTCAGCGTTATCCTTGGCGGGGAGGATGAGAACTTGACCTGCCCGCAAGGCAAAAGGTGGTTGGAGTTTATTCAACACGATCATTTCGCGCATATTGACGCGATTTTTTTGGGCTATCGCATAGATATTTTCGTTGCGCTTGACTGTATATTCGTCGCCGGGATAGATGCCATCAGCGTTCGGCAAGTTATAGGTAGGCGGCCGAAAGGCCGTGCATCCAGACAACATTACACTGCAACATCCGATGGCGAGGAGGAGCTTCATTCTTCTCATTGATTTTTGACCAACTCAATTTTTTCTAAGCCGCCCATATAGGGACGCAAAGCGGCGGGAATGGCGATGGACCCATCTGGGTTTTGGAAGTTTTCCATAATGGCGATCAAGCAGCGTCCAATGGCGAGGCCTGATCCGTTGAGGGTATGCACGAAGTTTGTGTTCTTTTCTCCAGCAGCGCGATACCGCGCATTCATGCGCCGCGCTTGAAAATCGCCACAGTTCGAACAGCTTGAGATTTCACGGTAGGTATTCTGTCCGGGGAGCCAGGCTTCAATGTCATAAGTTTTTTGCGAGCAGAAACCCATATCGCCCGTGCAAAGTACGACGGTGCGGAAGGGAACTTCAAGGCGTTTGAGAACTGTTTCTGCGCATTCCGTCATGCGTTCATGCTCGGCGGTTGATTGATCGGGGCGTGTGATGCTGACCAGTTCAACTTTGTAGAACTGGTGTTGGCGCAGCATGCCGCGTGTGTCACGTCCAGCTGAGCCTGCTTCTGAACGGAAACAGGGGGTGCGCGCCGTCATGCGCATTGGCAAAGTGTCGGCATCGACGATGTCACCATTTACAACGTTCGTGAGGGGCACTTCTGCTGTGGGGATAAGCCAAAGGCCCGTGGTTGTGCGGAATAAATCTTCGGCGAACTTGGGAAGATTGCCTGTGCCATAGACGATTTCGTCACGGACCATCAGCGGCGGTGACACTTCGGTATAGCCAAATTCGGTTGTGTGAAGGTCGAGCATAAAGTTGCCGATGGCGCGTTCAAGGCGGGCAAGCTGGCTTGTCAGCATTGTGAAGCGTGCCCCCGACAATTTGGCGGCGGTTGTGGAGTCCATCATGCCCAGATCTTCGCCAAGTTCGAAATGTTGGCGCGGCGCGTTCATTCCTGGAGGCGTGCCGATGCGGCGGATTTCCTTGTTGTCGGCTTCGTCTTTCCCATCGGGAACGTCTGCCGCCGGGCGGTTGGGGAGGCCCTGCAAGAAGGCATCAAGTTGGATGCCAAGTTCCTTTTCCAGTACTTCAATTTCGGCCATCCGGTCTTTCAGTGCGGCGACTTCTTGCATAAGGGTTTCGGCGTTTCCGCCTGTGCGTTTCATTTCGCCGACTTGTTTTGAAAGGTCATTGCGGCGGGCTTGCGCTTCTTGCATCGCGGTTTGGGCAGCGCGGCGTTCCCCATCAATTTTCAGAATTTGATCTGATGTCGCAGGCAGATTACGGCGCATCATCGCCTTGTCAAAGCTTGCGGGTTCTTCGCGGATCAATTTAATGTCATGCATAGTACGGGTCCTATTTGTCTGTAATTTTAGATCGAGGAAAACGAGGTGGCAAAAAAGGTGGTCCGTCGGGATCGACCCTTTGTGTCTTTATGGGGCATTGTCTTTTCCCTTGTTTGAAGGCTTATAGAAATTCACAGAGAGAATGAAACCTTACCTAAGCTTGGCTTCTGGCTCCATGCTTTTTTTCGACCGCTGTTTTTCCGCCCAACGTGCGCCAAAAATCGAGATCTCATAAAGAACAATCAAGGGCAAGGCGAGGGCGACTTGCGAAAAGACATCGGGCGGGGTCAAAATAGCGGCCATGGCAAAGATGAGTACAATGGCATAACGGCGAAATTGCGACAGTTTCGCGGACGTTACAAGGCCCGCACGAGCCAGTAGGATCAAGAAAACAGGTAATTCGAAGGAAATTCCGAAGGCAAAAATGATGGTCGTAGCGAGCGATAAATATTCGCTGACCCGTGCTTCCATCTGGATGGGCAGCATGCCCGCGCCGCCGCTGACCTCAAAACTCAGGAAGAATTTCCAAGCCATTGGAAAGACAAGATAATAGGCCATGGCGGCCCCTAGGCAGAACAAAAGAGGCGTTGCCACCAAAAAGGGCAAAAAGGCTCGTTTTTCGTCATGATACAAGCCCGGCGCGATGAAGGCCCAGATTTGGCTTGCGATGACGGGTAACGCAAGGATGCATCCTCCCCACAAAGCAAGGCGGATATAGGTAATAAAGGCCTCTGTCAGCCCCGTATAGATCATGCGGTGGTCTGTGCCTTGCGTGGCCTTGGCCAAAGGGCGGACCAGAAAGGCATAGATGTTTTCGGCAAAGAGATAGCTGACGACAAAGCCCACTAAAATGGCCATCAGTGAAATGACAAGGCGGTGGCGGAATTCAATGGCGTGGGCCAGAAGCGGCGAGGTGGTGGGATTGATCTCGTCCGTCATGGCGCAGGACTTTCTGGGGGTGTTGGCCCTTTTTCTTGTTGTTCTTTGCGACGTTCTTCTTGTTCAACCTCGAAACCCATCCGTTCAAAATCATGCTGAATGGCAAGAAAAGCGCGCCGTGCTTTGCCAACCCAACGGCCAAGCGTGTGCATGACCTTTGGTAGATCTTTGGGGCCTATGGCCACGAGCGCGACCGCGCCAACGACAAGCAATTCGGGCCATGCAATATCGAGCATAGCTTACAGAGTGTCTTGCTTGGATGGGGGAAGGCGTGGCTGATCTTCGTCCTTTTTAGACTTATCTTCGGCCTCGCCGTTCAATCCAGATTTGAAATTGCGGATACCTTTGCCGAGATCGCCCATGACCGAGGGAATTTTGCCCGCGCCAAAAACGACCAAAACAACGATCAGAACGACCAGAATATGCCAGATACTTAAACCCATGATGGTTTTCTCCTTTACCTTGGGAGGCCAAGCATATCAAATCTTATAGCGAACGACAAATAAGCTTTTTTCTGCAGGAATTGAGAGGTAAAAGGGCCTGAAATGATAAAATCAGTTCTTCATATGATTGGTGGCCCGACGGCTTCGGGTAAGACGGCGGCGGCGCTTGACCTTGCGCGGCGCGTGAATGGCGTGATCATCAATGCTGATGCGATGCAGGTTTATCGGGGGCTGCCGCTTTTGACGGCACAACCCTCGGCCCAAGAAAAAGCCGAAGTTCCGCACCAACTGTTTGAAATCTTCGATTCATCCGAAAAGTCTTCGGCAGGGCGTTGGCTGGGTCTTGCGAGAAAATCTATCAATGACGCTGTGCAGGCGGGGCTAACGCCTATTCTTGTCGGCGGTACGGGGCTGTATTTTTCCGCGCTTTTGGGTGGTCTGGCCGAGATTCCTGCCATACCGGATGAGGTGCGGGCTCATGCAACAGAGATTTACGACACGCAAGGACACGAAGCGTTCCGAATTGAGCTTGCCAAAATAGATCCCGACAGTGCCCGTCGCATCATGCCCAATGATCGGCAACGACTGATCCGTGCGTACGAGGTCGCTTTTCATACGGGCAAGACGCTTGGCCAGTGGCAGAAAGAAGGGGAGGCTCAATCCATCGAGGCGGATTTTACAATCCATCGCCAATGCTTGATGCCTGACCGAGCCGTTCTCTATGCCACCTGCGATGCCCGCTTTTTAAAAATGATCGAGGGCGGCGCTTTGGATGAGGTGAGGGCGTTGTTGGATCCTTTTCAAGGACTGACATTTCAGCAAGGCTTGGATAGTCAGTCTAAAAATCAATTCCTGCTTCGTCATTTCGGAGAAACTTTTTCTTCGTCGCCTTTATGCGGCGAAAGAAATTTTAATCCGGAATCTGGTTTGGGTTGCGATTCTAAAGAAAAAAAACCGGATTCCGGATCATCGCGCTTCGCCTTAGGCGCATCACTCGTCCAGAATGACGGCGGTTCTTTACCTTCCATGAAAATTCTTGGCGTGCCAGAGCTTGCGGCACATTTGCGCGGCGAGGTGTCTTTGGATGAAGCTATTTCCAAAGCTCAGCAATCTACGCGCAATTATGCCAAACGACAATGTACGTGGTTTCGCAACCAGTGGGGCACCGTGTGCTGAGCCGCTAGAGCGGATCGCGATTAGGCTCTCTGCGTTATTTTTCTGAGTGATGTGACGTCTTGGATTCTTTATCGCACAATTGGCACGTAAATCTCAAATGAGCCTTCGCCTGTGTCGCCGTTCCAATCATCGCCATAGCGTTCGAAATCCGGCGCATCGGCTAGATCGAGGCCTGAGGTGGGCAGCCACGTTTTCCAGATATAGTCGTTGGTTATGGCAAGGGCGGCAAGGGGGCCTTTATGGGTAAATACGGCATAGTCTTGGGCGTTCATGTGAATCTTTTCCATGCCATCCGGTATGGGCGCGTTATCGTTGACGCGCAGAGCCGCCGTATAATGGAAAGCCTCCGAAAAGACTTCCTTCACTTTTGGCGCATAGCAAAGCCCATAAGCGGTTTGATCCTGTGTCTTCTTGATCAAATGTTTTTGTGCCTGAAACTTATTCCACAGCGTTGCAATCGTGCTTGGATCCGTAAGGTTGAAATCCGCACCTAATCCGACAAAGGTGAGGGCCTCTTGATGTTCAAAACGTGGGGTCATGGTAATGGTTCCTTGTGAAAGATGCTGAATGAAGGCTTCGGTTATAATCGGCTGGCCTCGGAAGGTGGAGGCTTTTTCATGGGCGCGAAAGCTTGCTGGGGGGGATCCAAACATATCCCTAAAGGCGCGACTGAACGCGGCTTGTGATTCAAAACCTGCATCTTGGGCAAGCTCAATGATGTGCTCTTTGCCATCGAGCAGAGCCGCAGAAGCTTTGGTCAGTCGTCGTCGCCTGATATACGTGCCTGCCGTCATGCCCGTTAGAGCATGAAAAACACGCAGAAAATGATAGTGCGATGTGCAGGCTGACTCTGATACGTGTGACAACTGGAAAGTGTCATTCAGATTTGCTTCGATAAAGTTGATGGCTTTAAGAAAGCGGTGCATGATCGGTTTCATTTTTTGTCCTTCCCCAAGCACGATTACACGATAACGCATGGCGCGTTTTGATTATTCTTGCTGTTTTGGGTGTATTTTTTGATGGGGTTATACCAACCCTCGAATGAAAGCATCCAATCAGCTTATGAGCTGTTGCGAGGAGGCCTATTGGCCGACGAGGCCATCCATCTCCCGCATTTTCAACGTAGGCCCATGTTGAAATAGTAGGAGATGGATCGCCACGGCCCCTGAAGAAGGGGCCTCGCGATGACGAGTCCTTTATGTTTATCACCGGTATCAACCCATAACTCGGGTTATTATAGCTTCAGATCGTGCAGAAGCCGGTTTGCAGTCGTCTGTGGGGTGACTGTGTGGGCCCAACTATTGGCGTGCGTGGCAAAGATGAGGCAATCTTCAATTGTCGATGGCGGCCTATTCTTTTTTGTCTGGGGATGTGCCGGGGCATAAGCCACAAAAAGATTGTTGCCTGTCATGAGATAGGGCGGGGAGCTGCGCAGCTCCATTGGGATGGGGGCAAGATAAAGAGGGCGTGGGCAGCTGATGTTGTGTTCGTTGTACCTTGGATTGAAAAAAAACGTGACCATGAGCGCCGTAAACGGGTCTTCTGATCGAAGTGCGATTCGCGTTTTGTTGGTAAGGTCATCCCCTTGTTTGGTGCGTTCCCTTCCTGGGTTGCAAATGAATCCAAGTTTGATAGGAAGACACTGGAAAACGTCTATGTGTTCGATGGGGCCTTTTGTGCCATCGGGTTGTGTGCCGATAAAATCGATGCGCCAGTAATTATCCCTGTCGGCTTTTGCGACAAAAGTTGTTCCGCTCAGGTTCTCGACTTTTTGACCATAGGTTTTGAAGCAGGCGATGGCGGCCGTTGTGTCTTCCAGGCAGGTTACAAGTTTAAAATCGCTAGAGCTGAATGATTTCATAGCAACGGGTCTTCATGTAAAGAATGAGTCCAAGTGTATTCCTCGCTGAAATTATAGCTTTTTATCCCCGATGAAAGCAATTCGAAGGGTGTTAAGGTTAATTTGCTTTAATCCGCCTTAACGCCTCTTGCAACGCATCACCCAATATGTTGATAATGCTCGGATGAGCAACGTAGCAACCGCGACCAAAGAGTCGCTTTCCTTTATTCTGCCGGATGGTAGCGTAAAGTCATTTCCCGCCCCCGTTACTGGGTCTGCGTTGGCGGCCAGCATTGGTGCTGGTCTGGCCAAGGCAGCCCTTGCCGTGAAGTTGAACGGCGAGATGCGAGATTTGACACGAACGCTTGAGACAAGCGGCAAGGTTGAGATCATTACCCGGAAGTCACCAGAGGCGCTGGAGTTGATTCGCCACGACACAGCCCATGTTCTGGCCGAAGCGGTCCAAGAACTTTTCCCCGGAACTCAAGTCACCATCGGGCCATCGATTGAGAATGGCTTTTATTATGATTTCGCACGCGACGAACCCTTTTCGACGGAGGATTTTCCGAAGATCGAAGCCAAAATGCGCGAGATCATGCAACGTAACAAACCTATCGAACGACAAGTTCTAAGCCGTGCAGAAGCCATCAGCCTCTTTGAAAAGAAAGGCGAAGGTTACAAGGTTGAATTGATTCGCGATCTTGCCGAAGACCAGACCATCACCCTTTATACCCAAGGCGATTGGTGTGATTTGTGCCGTGGTCCGCATTTGCCCACAACGGGCATGATTGGCAGCGCGTTCAAATTGACCAAGCTGGCGGGCGCTTATTGGCGCGGCGACAACAAAAACGCGATGCTCCAACGTATTTATGGCACGGCATGGCGTGATGATAAGGAACTTGCCGAATATCTGTCGATGATTGAGGAAGCTGAAAAGCGGGATCATCGCAAGTTGGGGCGTGAACTTGATCTTTTTCATTTTCAGGATGAGGCGCCGGGTCAGGTGTTTTGGCATCCTAACGGCTGGACGGTTTATCTGACGCTGATGGAATATATGCGTCGGGTTATCAGCTGTCATGGCTATACGGAAATCAATACGCCGCAAATGCTGGATTCGTCTTTTTGGAAAGCATCAGGGCATTGGGATAAGTATCGTCCCAATATGTTTGTGATCGAAGAAGAAGGACATGAAAATCCTTATGCTATTAAGCCTATGAGCTGCCCCGGCGGCGCTCAAGTCTTTTTGAACGGAAGCCGGAGTTATCGTCAGTTGCCGATTCGAATGGCTGAGTTTGGACATGTTTTTCGTCGTGAATCGTCCGGAGCGCGTCACGGCTTGATGCGCGTTCAGGCCTTTACGCAAGATGATGCGCATATTTATTGTACGCCCGAGCAGCTTGAGGATGAAGTTGTCGCTATGTGCGATCTCATCCAAAATGTGTATGCGGACCTTGGATTGGCCGACAGCATTACGGTCCATTTTTCGACTCGCCCAGAGCAGCATATCGGTACCGAGGAAGATTGGGATCGCGCTGAAGCGGCGTTACGTCACGTGTGCGAGCGGATCAATATGAAGTGGGTTTTGAATGAAGGCGATGGGGCGTTTTATGCACCGAAGCTGGATTTCGTCATCAAGGATGCTTTGGGCCGGGAGTGGCAGTGTGGCACCATTCAGGTGGATATGAATATGCCACGTCGTTTGGCCCTGAGCTATATCGGTGAGGATGGCGAAAAACATGTGCCGCACATGATCCATCGCGCTATTCTGGGTTCGATTGAACGTTTTATCGGAGTCATGATCGAGCACTACGCTGGCAAGTTCCCGTTCTGGATGGCGCCAGTTCAAGTTGTGGTCTGCACGATTACGAATGAGGCTGATGGCTATGCGCAAGAGGTTTATCAAAAGTTGATCAAGGCGGGCTTGCGGGTCCAAATCGATCTACGTAGCGAGAAAATCAACGCCAAGGTTCGTGACCACAGCTTGCAAAAGGTGCCAGCTTTGTTTGTTGTCGGCAAAAAGGAGGCGGAAAGTCAATCCGTCGCCATCCGTCGCATGGATGGGGCCGCTCAGGAAGTCTTGAGCCTAACGGAAGCCTTGCAACGCCTGACGCTCGAAGCCACACCACCGGATTTGGTGAGGAAGAAATAGAACGTATAGTTTCGGGAAACCGGACTGTGGGTTAATCCTTGACGGGCCTTATACTACCCCGTCATTCCAGATCCGAACCGCAACGACGACAGCGTCGTTGCGGTTTGTCCGGAATGACGGCTTTGTGTTAACTTGCGGCGTCTTTCTATGATGCCTCTTTACAAAAGCAGGCCATCAACATCGGAGAACCTCATGAAGAAAATTCTGATTGCCATCGCTCTCTTGTTTTTCTCCGCGTTCTCCGCACAAGCCAAAGACGCCAAGGAAACAACCTATGAACGTATCATGCGCACAGGTGTAATACGTTGTGGGTATATTGGTTATGAACCGGGCTTGACCAAAGACCTGACAACGGGAGCGTTTGGCGGTATTTTCTATGATCTTATTTCAGAAATTGCCAAGCGGCTTAGCCTCAAAGTCGAAATGACGGTTGAGAGCAGCTGGGGCAATGTCGATCAGGATATGCGCACGGGTAAGGCTGATATTATGTGCATGCCTGCGTGGTCTTATCTACCCTACCTGCGAGGTAAGCTCGTAACATCCAATCCTGTTTATTATAATGCTGTCGGCATCTACGTCCGTAAAGGCGATGAACGGTTCACGAACAAATTGTCCGCCATAAATGATCCATCAGTGACAATCGAAGCCATTGACGCAACAATATCTCAGGATATTGCCCGCGAGGATTATCCAAAGGCAAAAGTCCATTCTTCAATACAAGGTACTGATTATACCTACAACGTCATCAACCTTCTTGCCAAAAAGAGTGACGTTACATTTGTAGATCCCGACTTTGCGGAAAGATTTTTGGCCAAGCAAAAGGAAAAGGGAGAACTCGTCAATATTGCTAAAGACAAGCCGGTTAGGTTGTTTGGCGTAGGGTTTCTCCTCCCCATGGGCGAAGTCGAACTTGAGCAGATGATTAATATGTCGATTGAGGCTTTGCACAATGAGGGCTTTATCGAAAAGCTCCTCCAAAAATACGAGGCTAGCCCGGGCAGCCTGATCCGCGTCGCCCCCGGCTATCAGCTTCATTCTCCTCAAAAAGGTTCTTAAGGGCACGGTTTAGAAGCCACACTGCCGGATTTATTGCGAAAAATCGGCAAATAACGCGAAAAGGGGGCTTGTCAGGCCCCCTTTTTTTCGCCACGATGCGGCTGAAGCCTGAATAAGAACAATATTTGGTTTTTTTTGAAGCCAAATTTGCCGTTAGCGTCACCCCAGCGTAGGCTGGGGTCCCATTTGTTTTTTCTGTTTGATAGAACAAAATGGGATACCAGCCTTCGCTGGCATGACAATATTTAAACGGCAATTGCTTTGTTCAGTTTTTTTTGTTCGTCAACTAAAGAAGGAATACGTCCATCGCTCGTCCACCACTTTCCGGAGCTCGCCCCGAAGGGCCAGTCCGGCGCGAAAAAGATGAAGGCCCCCGCGTAAATGGAGCCATTACAGCCAAACAAATTCGTGTGATTGATGCAGCCGGTGAGATGCTCGGTGTGATGAGTGTCCGCGAAGCTATGGCGTTAGCCGATGAATCTGGGTTTGATCTTGTCGAGATTTCTCCTGCGGCCGAGCCGCCTGTTTGCAAGATTTTAGATTATGGCAAATACCGCTTTGAGATGCAGAAAAAGGCTTCGGAAGCGCGTAAAAAGCAAAAAGTTGTTGAGCTTAAGGAAGTTAAGCTTCGTCCGGGGATCGATGATCATGATTTCAATATCAAGATGAAGAACTCACGTTCGTTCCTTGAAGACGGCGACAAAGTGAAAGTCACCCTGCGGTTCCGTGGGCGTGAAATGGCGCATCAAGACATCGCTCAGGCGCTTTTAAGGCGTGTGCGTGAAACGTTGGATGATGTTGGTAAGGTTGTGTCCGAACCTAGCTTTGAGGGCCGTCAAATTGTTATGATTGTCGCGCCGAAATAAGCGCTGATCCCGAATCTTTTAAAAAAGGCACCGTCCGTATAACTGGGGAGGGTGCCTTTTTTGTTCGGCCCGAAATTTTGTACCCCTGCGATTTTATGACCTTATACCAATCCGTCTATGAACTGACGTATTGAGAGCGCTGCACGCAATCACTCGCTCTGCGCCTCACGATCCTCTTGCCGGACGAGTGCTTTGTTTTTAAAGGAAAGGCCTGTCCGGCGAGCGTTCGGCTCCTCGCAACCGCTCGTGATCTGATTGGATGCTTTCATACGCAGGTTGGTATTACATACATGGAAGTGGGCTCCGTTTTTACTTGAAAAAAGTATGGTTAACGTGATTATAGCACGTGCATTTTTGTTTACGGGGTTTTTTTCTTATGATCTCTCTTCGCAATCTTTCGATGTCTATCAAGATTAGCTTTATGGCGGTCCTTGGCGTTGCTGTTTTTGGGGTGGCAACGATCACGAATGCGCTCTCCATCATGACGGAAACGATGACGGCCAATGCTTTTGATAAGTTGGATTCTAACCTGTCTTTTAACCAAGCCATTATCCATCAGTATGGCGATGCCTATGAAATTAAAGATGGGAAACTCGTTATTGGTTCTATGGTTCTCAATGAAAATAACGAGCTTGTTGATTCTTTAGTTGACCTTGGCGGCGGGGTTGTGACGATTTTTCAAGGAGATGAACGGATTGCGACGAATATTATGAAGGCCGATGGTTCCCGTGCTGTGGGAACAAAGCTAGCGCCGGGACCTGTTTATAATTCGATTTTTAAAGAAGGTAAACCCTACCGTGGCGAATCTCCCGTATTGGGACAGATTTATTTTGGCGCTTATAACCCGATTTTTGATCAAAGCGGAAAAAAAGCAATCGGCATTATCTTTGTCGGCATGGACAAGGCGAAACACATGGCCGCTATAGGTGAAGTTCGCGATAATGTCATTATGCTTTCCATTATTATTGGGTTGGTATTGGCTGGCAGCATGTACTGGGTTATACGCCTGCAGCTTAAGCCGATGGTGCAGATGGAGCGTGTCATGGCGCATTTGCAGAACGAAGAGGTTGACGTCGATGTGCCGGCGCAGAATCGTGGAGATGAAATTGGCCGCATGGCAAAAGCTGTTCAATCCTTTAAGGAAGGGATTGTTGAGAAGATACGTTTGCGCGGTGAGGCCGAGGCGCAAAAGCAGAGAGCTGAAACAGAACGCCGCTTGACGATGAATAAAATGGCGGATGATTTTGAGCATACTGTCGGCAACATCGTCCAAGTTGTGGCTTCTGCGGCGACGGAATTACAATCCAGTGCTAAAAATCTTTCTGAAATGGCTGATCAAACGAATACGCAGACGACAGCCGTGGCCGCAGCGACAGAGGAAGCTTCGGCAAGCGTGCAGACCGTTGCGTCGGCTGCTGAAGAATTGTCGTCATCAATCAGCGAGATTAACCGTCAGATCGAACAGTCAACGGAAGTTGCAACAGAGGCTGTCGAAGAGGTGAAGAATACGGATTTGACGGTTTCAACTTTGTCGGATGCGGCGGCCCAGATTGGCGATGTTGTCAAACTTATTCAGGATATTGCAGAGCAAACGAACCTTTTGGCCCTTAACGCAACGATTGAGGCTGCCCGGGCTGGTGAAGCGGGTAAGGGGTTCGCCGTTGTTGCAAGTGAAGTGAAGAATCTTGCCAACCAAACGGCTCGCGCTACAGAAGAAATATCGAAGAAAATTGTGACAGTCCAAAGCGTTTCGACCCAAGCCGTTAGTGCTATTCGCTCGATTGGTGAGATTATTGGGCGTATTGATATGATTACGAGTACAATTGCGGATGCGATCCATCAACAGGAATCCGCAACACGTGAAATATCCAACAATGTGCAACAGGCATCGGCAGGGACATCAGAGATTTCTTGTAACATCGTGAACGTAACCCATGCGGCGAGCGAATCGCGTAATGCGGCGGGCGAGGTGTTTCAGGCCTCCGGTGAATTGTCTCGACAGGCTGAGGTGTTGCGTAAGGAAATCGTGACTTTTGTGGCCACGGTGCGTCAGGGGTAGAATTATATTGTTGCCCAAAGGCTTAAGATCAAACCATCCTTGACTTGTTGCCCTCGCTTTGGCACCCTTGTCTTGCGACTCATTCCCTTAACGGTTCGTGGAGATTCCACCCTATGACCAAATCAGATCTCATTTTGCGACTGGCAGAATTATACCCTCACCTTTTGCAGCGCGACATCGAACGCATTGTTGGAACCGTGTTTGATGAAATTTCGAATGCGCTTGCTCGTGGAAATCGTGTTGAATTACGTGGTTTTGGCGCGTTTTCCATCAAACAACGTGAAGCGCGTCAGGGACGCAATCCCCGTACAGGGGAAGCCGTTGCTGTTGATGAAAAGTATGTTCCTTTTTTCAAAACGGGCAAACAGCTTCGGGATCGTTTGAATGGCGCTGCCGGGGGCGAAGAAGAATAATCAAGGGAATACGTTCATTGATCGATTTCTTCCCGCTTGTCTTTGACGCTCGCGGCTTGGTTACATTCAGTTAAACAAGGGACATCACGTAATCAGATTATGGTTTCCAACCCTCGAATGAAAGCATCCAATCAGGTCACGAGCGGTTGCGAGGAGGGATCCTCTCGTCGGACAGTCCTCTCCTTTAGACGCAAGGAGTCCCATCCGGCAAGAGGATCGTGAGGCGCAGAGCGAGTGATTGAGAGCGACCCTTTCAATGAGTCCGTTCATAGGCCCGATGGTGTTATGACTGATGCCTTGTCTTTCAGGTGTTTCGTCTGCGATTTTTTCAAATGAGGACCCGCCCGAATGCCTGTTCATGATTTCGGTCTTCTTTCAACCCTTGTGGTTAGTCTTGTGGCCGCTTTTGCTGGCGGCCTTCTTGTCCGTAGTATCAAGCTCCCCCCCTTGCTTGGTTATCTTCTTGCTGGGGTTGTTATTGGCCCCTTTACACCGGGGCTCATTGCCAACCAAGCCATGGCGAATGAGCTTGCTGAAGTGGGCGTTGCCTTATTGCTTTTCAATATTGGACTGCATTTTTCCTTTAAAGATTTACTTGCTGTTCAAAAGATTGTTGTGCCGGGAGCCCTGATTCAAGTTGCCTTCACGAGTACGGTCGGCGCGATCTTGTCGTCATTGATTTTGGGAACGCCTCTGCCAGCTTCGATTGTTGTTGGGTTGACCATGGCGATTGCGAGCACGGCTGTCGCTACGCGTGTTCTTGCCGAACGCAGGCAGTTGACGTCTCTTGCCGGGCGGGTCGCTTTGGGTTGGTTGGTTGTTCAAGACCTTGTTGTGATTTTTGCGCTTGTTTTGTTTCCCCTTGTTGCTGCAGCCGAAGATGCAGATATTGCGCATTCATTGCAGGTTTTTGGCAAAACGCTGCTTCAAGTCACAGGATTTGTGGCTGTCATGGTTTTTGGCGGGCGGCGTGTTATCCCTTGGCTTCTCAACTATGTGGCTCGGGTAGGATCGCGAGAATTATTCACGTTGGCTGTTATTGTTATTGCCCTCGGCATCGCCTATGGATCCTCTCTTCTTTTCGGGGTGTCCTTGGCTCTCGGCGCTTTTTTTGCTGGCGTTGTGATTGGCGAAAGCGACCTTAATCATCATGCCGCCTCGGAGGCGCTGGCGATGCAGCAGGTTTTTACGATCTTATTCTTCGTGTCCGTGGGAATGCTGTTTGACCCGCAAAGCGTTATGCGCATGCCCGGAGAGATCTTGGTTTTCCTTTTGACCATTATTTTGGGGACTGGCGTTTTTACATTTATCCTCCTTTTGTTTTTCCGTGTCCCCTTGATGTCGGCGGCGTTGGTCGGCGCGGCCTTTATGCAAATTGGCGAGTTTTCCTTTGTCTTGAGCGAGCTTGGATTCAAAAACGGTTTTTATGGGGCCCCAGAACGCGACTTGATCATTGCCGTTGCATTGTTGTCGATATTTGTTAATCCCGTTCTCCTCATGTTCGTTATGCGTTTTGTTCAATGGTTTTCCAATACCTCTGCTTATGTTAAGTGGCGCAATACGCATCACGAAATTACATTGTCTGAAACAGAAGGGCTTCACGACCACACAATTATCGTGGGGCATGGGCGCGTGGGGAGCATTGTTGCCAAAGCGATGGGCGAGCAGGGGCTCCGCTATGTTGTTATTGAATCGGATCGCACTTTAACCGAGCGCTTACGTCTGCAGGGGCTCCAAGTGATATATGGCGATGCTTCCCGCGAAGCGGTGATGGCGGCGGCGCACCCTGAATGGGCTAAACTGATGATCATTGCTTTGCCCGATCCTTATTTTGTGAAGCAAATTGTCCGTAGCGTCCGTAAAAACTTTCCTGATATTAAAATTGTCGTGCGAACACATGCCGAAGATGAAACGAAGGCGCTCACAAAAATGGGCGTTGGTTTTGCTGTCATGGGGGAGCGCGAGATCGCCCTTGGGTTGACGTATCACGCCCTGCAAGCGCTGGGGTTTGATCTTGATCATACCCGATCAACGATTGTTGAATTGCGTAAACAAATTTATGCCATTGACCAGGATGTGGTGCACGCATAGGGCCTTTTTGCCTTTGGTTGGTTTCCTGTACCCGCTCTATCTTGTTGTTTATCAAGCAGATTCACGCGAATGGTTGGTACATAAAGGCACCAACCTCATCGCGATCTGCTCTAATACCAACCGCCCGATGAACCGATGCGCTGGGTCATGAGCGGTTGCGAGGAGATAGCCTCTCGCCGGACAGTCCTCTCCTTAAAAAGCAAGGGGTGCCGTCCGGCAAGAGGAGTGCGAGGCGCAGAGCGAATGAGTAAAAACAATGCCACCAGTGAGTCCGCTCATAGACCCGCTGGTATAACGTATTGAACAGGAAGTGTTATTTCGTAACGAAGGGGGAAGGGCCCCGTCTTTCCTGCTAAAAAAGAAAAGCCTTATTCATATTTTGTTAAAACCGATTAGTTAGGCTCTGTTTTTAGTGGAGCGTAAGTTCCAGCTTATAACTTTAAGGAGAGAAGTGATGTTCACCCGTTTTCTGAAAGAAGAACAAGGCGCGACCGCTATTGAATACGGTCTGATTGCGTCGCTGATTGCTGTTGCAATTGTTGCTGTTCTCTTGTCACTTGGTGGCAAACTAACAGACATGTTTACAAAGGTTGAAACCAGCCTGAAGACCGAGTAATTCGAGTCAAGTCAAGATAAGGCTCCGGCGGATATTCTTTTGGATATCTGCCGGAAGCTGTCTATTCAAATATGAGACGTCTTCCCACAGCATTTTGCCGCACAAGTGTGTCATGCTGTTTTGCGAAGGAAGGGTTCATATTAAATATCACGATACGCTCGGGCGCGCAGTGCAATGATTTCTCTTTATCATCTTGATCGAGACAAGCTTACTCGTACGATTATGGATGGTGCGCTCGATGGGCTTCCTTTGGATACCATCTGGATTGATTTGTTCCAGCCCACACACGACGAAGAGACGGCGATAGAGCGCCTTCTCGGCATCAGTGTTCCCACGCACGATGAAATGCAGGAAATTGAAACGTCCAGCCGTCTTTATATCGAAGAAGGGGCGATTGTTATGACGTTGTCCGTCCTTTATAAACCACATACAAGTGGGTTTAGTACGGCGGCTGTCACCTTTATTATTTCGGGAAATCGTTTGTTGACCGTTCGTTACGCGGACCCCCTTTCTTTTGGTCAATTTACGCAAAAGGCTTTTAAGCATCCCGCACTTGTGTCTTCGGGAAATCAGGCTTTTGTCGGAATTCTTGAACAAATATCGGATAATTTGGCTGATGTGCTTGAGGGGGCGACCGCTGACCTTGAGGCTTTGTCGCAGACCATTTTTACAACGGATACGGATCGTAAAGCGGCAATGCCAAGTTACCGCGACGCGATATACCGTATTGGCCATGTTGGTGATCTTTCGACGAAGGCCAAAGGGTGTTTGCTCAATCTGACGCGGCTACTTTTGTTTTTTGCTGGACAATCTGACGTGCATCGTGAGGTCAAGGAGCGCATGAAAATTCTCATGCAAGATGCAAGTTCCATAGATGAGCATGCGCGCTTTTTGTCAGCTAAAGTTGGGTTCTTGATGGATGCAACCATGGGACTTATCAATTTAGAGCAAAATAACATTATCAAAATGTTTTCTGTCGCAGCCGTGATCTTTTTGCCGCCGACCTTGATTGCGAGTATCTATGGGATGAATTTCAAAGTCATGCCAGAATTGTCGTGGGGGCACGGGTATTTCTTTGCGCTGATTCTGATGGTTTTATCGACGGCTATCCCATTATGGTTGTTTTGGCGCAAAAAATGGCTCTAATTCAGGGGTGGGGGCGGTTTAACTTTTAATTAAGGGCGCTCATCTATTACGGGTAAGGAGTAATTTTTTCGGGGAGCAGATCGTAGAGCTCCGACAAGATCGCCAAATAAACTATTGAAGGAGAATGAAATGCTAGAGGAGAGAGTTTTGCCACGCAAGACGCGCGGCTTTACATTGACAGAAGCCGCGATTGTTCTTGGCATCGTGGGCCTCATCTTGGGCGCAATCTGGGTCGCGGCCGCTGCCGTTTACAACAATCTTCGTGTCACGACGACATCGAATCAATTGTTGCAAATTGTGCAGTCTATTCGATCCATGCACGCTACGCAGCAAACGGTTGACAGCGGCATCAATGCTTTGCTCGTTGCCAAGGCTGGCGGTATGCCTAAGGACATGTTGAACAATCCAACAACGCCAACGACTGTAACCGATGTGTGGGCTGGCAACGTTTTGATTGCAGCTGCAACGCATACTGTTGCGAATGACTCCTTTGCCATTACCTTTTCTGGGGTTCCTCAAGGTCCTTGTGCGGATTTGCTTGTTCGGAATACTGGTTCAGGGCGTGATTCTGGTCTTATTGGCGCTGGTGTTGCGGTTGCGACAAACACAGCGTTCCCACTGGGCCTTTCAACTGCGGTTACGGCTTGTTCTAACGCAACATCGAATACCTTGGTCTTTACTTTCCGTCTTAAAACGTAATGTCTTGGCTGAGATTATCATTAAAAAGGCGGGGACGTTCCCCGCCTTTTTTTATGTTATCAGACCAGCGGACCTATGAACGGACTCATTGAACGGGCCGCTCTCAATCACTCGCTCTGCGCCTCGCGATCCTCTTGCCGGACGGAGCCAATTGTTCTTAAAGGAAAGGACTGTCCGGCGAAAGGATCTCTCCTCGCATCCGCTCGTGATCTATAGGGATGCTTTCATACGCAGGTTTGTATCAGACCTTAATACTTCACTCATTTCTTTACTCTACGTTAGGACGGCATTTCAAATTTTCTGAGGAAGAATGTTCAGCCCCTCTTGCAAAAAACATCATTGTTCTGGACTTACCTTAACCGAGGTTTCCATCGTCATGATGATCATGGGGGTCGTGTTGGCGGGCTTGTGGGTCGCCGTCGATTCCGTTTATCGAAATCAGCGTATTTCAACGACGAACAAACAATTGATTGAAGTTGTGAGTAACATCAGATCCCTTTATGGCATGTCCCGTTCCAGCTTGATGGGGATGTCGATAACCGGGACAAGCGGAGCCACGCTGTTTGCCCAAATGGGTTCTTTTCCTAAAGATATGATCGATACATCCGTGACCCCCGTTGGTGTCGTTCATGCCTGGCATGGGGATGTGACTCTGACTTCATCCCATACAGATGTCGATGGGGACAGCTTCGTTCTCGGTCTTGTCGGCGTTCCGCAGGCGGCCTGCGCGGATTTGTTAATTCGTATGACTGGGGGAAGCCGAGATTCTGGGCTTATCAAGGCGGGCACGACAACTGCAGCTCAGGATACCGCGCAAATGCCTATTGGTCTGACAACAGCCGTTGGGGATTGTTCTGGCGAACTTAATACTCTTGAATTTACGTTTATGCTCAAGCCATAATCTGGTGGATATGAAAAAAACTTGGTATTCGGGAATCCTCTTTTATTTTGTCGCTCCTGTTGTCATGATCGGGGCGATCATCGCCCTTGCCCTGACAGGATTTGCGACTTATGAGAATTATCGCTTGGGGCAGGCAACGGACCAAATTATTCGTATTGTCAGTTTGGCGCGAGATCTTCGAGTCGCGAAGGACATACCTTCGGACAAAGCGAGCTTAATTTTTTATGAACGATTAAGACAAATATCGCCAGCTGAAGTCGTTGAAGTTTCATCGCAATTCTTGGGAGATCGTCCTGAACAGGGCCTTTTAAACCCTTGGGGCGAAGTTCTGCGCGTCTTTTTCTATCCCTCAGCGAACTCACTTCGCCTTGAAACGCAACTTTCTTCGGCAGCCTGTCGTCGTATGCTTAGTTTTTATGCGAAAGATGTTGGTTCACTGGGGGTACGTCGTATTGATGTCCGCAATGCGGATGCCGGGTCCGTTTGGCGTATGGTGTATCAAGAGCAGGGGGGCATCCTTTCCCCTCATGCCATTTATGGCGGGTGTGGGGATGATGTTCAAGATGTCCTGTCCTTAACTTTTTATTTATAGAATCATTGTGACGGCGGATTTAAATTAATGTTTTTTAAGACATTTTTGTTAGATTAGAAGAAGTGAAACAGGTTTCGTGGACTGTGCCTGAATTGCCTTCTTTTTATAGCGAACGGCTAACATTAGAAAACGCATGTACCTTTTTGTTTTCATCTTTGCCATTCTGTCCGTGTTGGGGCTCTATACAGAACTCTTTTCACTTCGGATGGCTAATCTTGCTGCGCAGCAGAAAGTGGCCGCTGAAACGATGATGTTTTGGCATGGTGGGGTCTATACTTTTGCGCGTGAGTATAAGGCGAGTCTTACGACTGTTCCGGCAACAGGGTGTACGATAACGCTTGGCGTTTCTGTTTGTGGGCTCCCCCTTTTTGCAAAGGGAGATATCAGCGGGAAGACGTTCCTCCCTTCCGATTATAATCCAACGGGCGATGTCGAACTTATGTTCCGTTCGCGGTTGTATCAAGCTAATAACGATTATTATGTTTTGACATACCTTAATCCAGGTGAAGTCAAGTTGGGGTACACTGTTGACCAGTTTTACAGGCAAATGAAAAATGCGAATTTGCCACCAGTCTCATATGGCCGTGTCATGACGGGCACATGTTTAGGGGGAGGCGTTGGACACTGGCTGGCAACGCAGAGCTATGTTGGGGGGCTTCAGATTTGTTATACGGTTCCTGTTCCTCTGACGATTTCGGATGGTGCAGTTGGCATTATTACAAACCTTGGTTCTTAAATAGATTGGCCGCAGGGCTGGGCGCAACGTAAAGGAAACGTGATATGACGATACGACGGATAAGAGAATATAGGATTGGCGGACGTAGCGGCTTTACGCTTATTGAGCTTGCCATTGTTCTCGCTGTTACGTCACTTCTTACGGCAGGATTGTGGCGCATGATGTCGAGCGGTAATACGCAGCTTCGTGATCAGGCTGCTGCGGATCAGCAAAAAGAACTTTTGAACGCAGTGCGTGGCTATCTCGCGAGTGACGTTGGTCAGACACGTCTTTACGTAGCTGCGAGTAAGTTTGCGATTGATCTTGATGCTGGGGGACTGGATGCAGGCTTTGCCTCGTATCGTCCTGCTGGTTTTTCATCGGGGACGACCAATTCCTATGGTCAGGTGTATCAGGTTCGTGTGGCTAAGACCCCGGTGACCGCCAATACGCGGCCCACCTCTTATTCCTTTATGATCAAAACAGTCAATGGGGCTGCTGGTGAATCGATTGCTGATACCTCTGGCGGACGCATTTCCAGCATGATTGGTAATGATGGCGGGTTCGTTTATACGACAAGTGTTTGTGGAACCGGTGGCGCTGTTGCGTGCGGCGCCTTTGGCTCATGGTCCTCGCCGCCAACAACTGATTATGGATTTGTAAATACGGCAGGTGGGCAGGTTGCTTCGCGCACGTTTGTTGGTGCGAGTGCCGAGATGAACACGCCATGGCTTGCGCGCTTGAATATGGATGCGTCTTCGGCCTCCATCCATGAGTTGAACACAATTCATACGACGCTTTCCATGGATGGAAATACGATTTACGGGACAACCTCTTCAGATTTTGGGGGGGCGATTGAAAAGCTGGAAACACTCAACCTTGAGAATGATGATGGCGCAGCCTTGACCGTAAACCATTCAACAGGGTGTTCGAAAAATCAGCCAACCGACGATCAGGATTTTTCAAACGGAGGCTGCCCTAATATTGCTCAGTTCAACGGCGATGTTGCTGTTGTGGGCTTATTGTCGGCAACCAAACTTTATGCCCAGCAATTTGTGTATGATCCGTCTGATCGTCGTTTAAAACACGATATTAAGCCTTTGACGGGGATGCTTGATAAGTTTTCTCAAATTAAGGGGTACTCCTTCCGCATGAATCAGGGCAATGATAAGAAGTTTGGGGTCATTGCTCAAGAGCTTGAGACAGTCTTTCCCAGCTTGGTTCACGAAATTGGTGACGGTTATAAAGGGGTGGACTACCTCGGTTTGATCGGCCCTTTGGTTGCTGCCGTGAACGAACTTAAACAACAGAATGCGGACCTTAAAGTGATCGTCGAACGACAGGGACAAGAAATTCAGAAGATCAAAACAAAAACAAAAACCAGTAAAGCCAACTGAGATTTGGTTTGATGGAATCAAAAAAAGGCGGGGTTATTTTCATCCCCGCCTTCTTATATGTACTGCTTGCACATCAAGAGTTGGGGCGCAAAAACTAAAATGAACCGTTATTGCGAGCCCCGATTTATCGGGGCGCGGCAACGTGTCTCGGCGTAGCTTCTTAGCGAAGACGGATCCATTATCAAGACGTGAAGCTTATCGCAGGCTTCCTCATTCGGTGCTGGATCCCCCTACGCTCCTGCGGAGGCTACGGCGGGACATGTCGCCACGGCCCCTGAAGAAGGGGCCTCGCGATGACGAGTCCTTTATGTTTATCACCGGTATCAACCCATAACTCGGGTTACATATGTTTTGAATGGACAGTGATGAAGGCTTATTTGATGCCATAGAGCGTGCATGAAACCTGACAAACTTTGCCAGCCTTATCTATTGGCGTGATGCAGCATTTGGGGGTTAAGGCTACGCCCGATGAGTCGGGTTCTACTTTCTTGGTCGTCAGGCACATCGAAGCATCAATGCCAAAAGTAGATTCAAAAAGACTTCCCGGTTTTCTAATCCCTAAATAGGTTCGCGAGCATGAATCTGCAATGCCGATAACAGTGCTGGACATATCCCAATGCTGTTCTCTGCTTGAAGTATTGGGGCAAGGGAAGGTCGGACGGCAATTTCTAAAGCCAAAAATGGGGACGCCGGAAAATTTAGCTTCTTTTGCGCTTGTCGGAGCGGCAACAAGGAGGGCTAGGGCAACGAGCAGGGCTGTGTGGCGCATAGAAGAATCCTTCGATAGATAAAAAAGCTAGCGCATTTTAGGAAGATTCTTTCTATAACTCAAGGTATGAATGATTTTCGCCCTATAATTACGATCACTTTGCGCGCAAAGGGACGGTTTGACAAAGTATTAGCTGCCGCTTTGGGACAGGATCCTTTGACTTGCGACTCCGGCCTTTCGCGTGCCCGCCTTCAGCAGTTGATTAAAGAAGGGCGTGTCAGTTGCGACGGCAACGTCATTCTTGACCCCAATCATGCCGCCGCTGGTGGTGAGGTCTGTTGCATCGATGTCCCTCCCGCAATCCCTGCTCAGCCACAAGCCCAAGATATTCCCCTGGATATTGTGTTCGAAGATGATGATCTTTTGGTGGTGAACAAGCCGCCCGGGCTTGTCGTTCATCCCGCTGCTGGAAATTGGAACGGCACGCTTGTCAACGCGTTGCTTGCCCATTGCGGCGACAGTTTGAGCGGCATTGGCGGCGTGGCGCGACCCGGCATCGTCCACCGATTGGATAAAGATACAAGTGGACTGATGGTTGTTGCCAAGAATGATCGCGCGCATCAGTTGTTGACGGCGCAATTTGCGGATCGAAGTCTCAGTCGCGTTTATCAGGCGTTGGTCTGGGGCGTGCCCCATCCGCTTGAAGGTGAAATCCACGGTGCGATTGGTCGTCACCCGCGTTCTCGTCAAAAGAATGCGGTGGTTGAGCATGGCGGCAAGGAAGCCTTGACCCATTATAAGACGATCACAGTTTTTGATCGTTTAGCGTGTCTTGTTGAATGCAAGTTGGCGACTGGGCGTACGCATCAAATCAGAGTCCATATGGCGCATGTTGGTTATCCTGTGGTCGGGGACCCCCTTTATGGTTCACGCAAGAGGTTAGCCCCCACTGCTGCCACGGATGGGGTTATCGTTTCGCTTCATAATTTTCCGCGTCAGGCCCTTCATGCGGGGGAGATCAAGTTTATCCATCCACGGACGGGCAAGATGGCGCGGTTCAAGGCGCCATTGCCGAAGGATATGGCTGACCTCCTGAAATTGTTAAAGAAAAAGTTATCCTAAAGGCCCTTGTCGCGTGGGCCATAATTTTGCTACTTTTAAGGTTGACCTTTGCGAGGTATCCCCTGCAAGGGAGTGTTTTTTATAAGGGACCCATGGCGTGAATATTTCGGCAGGCACCTTACCTGTTCTTTCAGAAGAGGGGAATCTTTCGTTTTATCTACGTGAGATTCGTCGCTTTCCTATGCTCAATCCGAATGAAGAGTACACGCTTGCCAAAGCTTGGCGTGAGCATGGCGATCTTCAGGCGGCGCATAAACTTGTGACAAGCCATCTGCGCCTCGTCGCTAAAATTGCAATGGGTTATCGCGGCTATGGCTTACCCTTGTCCGAGTTGGTGTCCGAGGGCAATGTTGGCATGATGCAAGCGGTTAAGCGGTTTGATCCTGATCGCGGGTTTCGTCTTGCGACGTATGCGATGTGGTGGATACGGGCTTCGATCCAAGAATATATTTTGCGATCATGGTCGCTCGTCAAAATTGGGACAACAGCTGCGCAGAAAAAATTATTCTTTAACTTGCGTCGTTTAAAGCGTGACATGCATGCGATTGATTACGGAGATTTGTCGCCAGAGCAAGTAACGCAGATTGCCGAGCATTTGGCGGTTCCAGAGTTTGAAGTTGTTGATATGAACCGTCGCCTCAGTGGCGGCGACCAGTCACTTAATGCCCCCGTCAATCGCGATGGCGAAGGTGAGGGTGAGTGGCAGGATTGGTTGACTGACGATAAAGAAAGCCAAGAACATATTATGGGCGTTGAGCAGGAACGTGGCCATCGTCAACGGCTTTTGTCAAAGGCGATGTCGGCTTTGAATGCGCGGGAGCGTGAGATTATCATGGCGCGGCGATTGAGTGATCCCGTCGTAACACTGGATGATCTTTCGCAAAAATATGGCATCAGCCGTGAGCGCGTGCGTCAAGTTGAAGTTCGCGCCTTTGAGAAGCTTCAAGAAAACATTCAGAAGGCAGCATTGAAGGAAGGCTTGATCCTGCAATCCTGAAGCAGGTTTACTGATTGCCGCGACTCGCAGCGATAAGCTCGCCGAGAGCGCCATCGCAGCTGTCGGAAATGCGGTCATATTCGCCTTCAGTGTCAATGGTGGCTTGCTGGCTCTTACGAACTTCCGACAGGTTACTTCCAAGCGTCTTCATATATGCGCTCACCATCGTTTTGAGCTGTCGTTCCGCCGTTTCGGCAGATGTTGCGCGAATGACGCCAATTTGGTCCAGAGCCTTGCGTATGTATCTTGGCAGCATGGGGATTGTGGCGTCGATCAACATACGGTCCGTTTTGACGTGCTGAAGTTCATGGGTGAGAACGGTTTGATAACTGCATGAACCGTGCGGGATTTCGTGAGCGATATAGACGGTTGTGTCGTCAAAGCCAAAGTTGACTTCCATGGCGGTTATTTGAGCGCACACCATCACATCATCGGGGGAGGATGAGGTGTGAACTTCATAGCTTGTATCAAGTTTTAAACTTGCGGCGGTCAGACCAACCGGCGTTTCGTGGCGGGTGCTTGTAAGGTTTGGTCCGCCTTGGCTGACTAACTGGCGAAGGCTTGCCAGATCAACAGTGTCATTGAAACGTGGGGTGATGATCAGTTGTTTGATGGAAAGACTTGGTTCTTGATAATCAGGGCATCCGTTAGCCTCCATCGCGTGACTTGGGAGTGTCGTTATAAGCTGGATAAAAAACAGCGTAAAAAGCAGTTTTATGGTTAATGAAAGCAAAACACGCCGGGGGAGGTTTGTTTTCGTGGTTAATTGAGAAGACATTTTCATCCAAGTCTTTTTAGTTTCACCGTCTAGGTGTAGAATGCAGATATTTCATGAAAAGACCATATTCTTTTTCCAAGGTGATCTTTATGTCAAACTGCATTGTTTCTATCGCCGCGTACCGTACAGAAGCCCCCTTGTTTTCTTCTGCTTCTTTTTGTCGGGAACAAAAGCCGAAAAAGAAGTTTTCTTTCCGTGTTTCGCCAATGATCCTTTCCCGTATTTATTTCCCTGATCAGGTTTTTGCGATTGGGTTTGCCGATCTTTTCCCTTTGGTCGTGCGCAGCCATGCCGATGCCGTTTATGAAAATACGATGCGTTTTCTTGATGTTGTGTGTGCCGATGAGGCCTTTCAATAAATCCCCCCTTTCTTCCTCGTTATTTTGTTCTCATTTAGTTGTCGATTAAGTCGCGTCTTTTCTGTAGAATCACGCGAAGATTCTGCTGAGCCGTTTTCATCGGGGATGTATGGACGATTTTGAGCCACGCCACACGACAACCAAATTAGATGCTGCGGTTGATGATCCGAAGCGTCGAGATTTTTTGCGTCTCGGTTTCTCGGTTCTGCCTTGTGTTTCGCTGTCCCTTCTTTTGCCGCGTTCGCTTTGGGCGGCAGGGACGGGGACGGTAACGGCTTCTTTATTGGCGCCTAAGCTTGTCGCGCCTGCGCCATCGCCCCTTAGCAAGCCGAAGCCCCCACGTTTGTTGATGATTGATCCGGGGCATGGCGGCCATGATCCCGGGGCCATTAGTTTGTCTGGCGTTCAAGAAAAAGATATTACACTCGATATTGCGGCGCGCATGGCCAAATTGATGGCGGCAGAGCAAGGGCTTCGGGTCGGTATGACACGTCAGAACGACAGCTTTCTTTCGTTGGCCGACCGTGTGAACTGTGGCAAGGAGGCGCGGGCGGATTTGTTTGTTTCGATTCACGCTGACAGTGCCCCGAACCACAAGGCGCGAGGCCTTTCGGCTTATACGCTTTCTCAAAAGGCTTCGGATCAATTTGCGAGCCTTTTGGCAGATAAGGAAAATCACGCTGACGTGATTGGCGGGGTGAATATCCCGGTCGAAGATAAGGACGTGGCGGCTATTTTGTTTGATCTTGCGGCTCGCCGCACGCGTAATACGGCTCAACGGGTTAAAGTTGGCTTTATCAAGGGGATGGGGCGGCGCTGGACTTTGTTGGAACAGCCGATGCGTGCCGCGAATTTTGCCGTGCTCCGCTCGCCTGAGGTTCCTTCCTTATTGATTGAGACCGGGTTCTTATCGAATCGCGAGGATGAGGCTATTTTGATCAAACCTCACAAACGTCAGAAAATCGCTGCGTTGATGGCCAAAGAGCTCTCGTTTTTACTCCGCAGCTCGTTGTTTGGGTAGGGACGGGGCGGTTCGCTTTCCTTTACCTTGAATCTTTGCCTCAAAAAGAGGCAAAGGGGGGTGTTTGGCGTATATACGGGAAACATCACTCAGACTCATCTGCAGGCGACCCTCATAAGCGCGTCTGGAGGCCCCTAGGGCGCGTTGTTTTATAGGGTCCGCTAGGGCCCTAGCTGGGGTGTCCTTAGAGGAGCTTCTTGGGGCACTTATGGGGGGAAAATCAAACATGGTTAATAAAGTAGGGTTTGATGTCGCCTCAAATGTCGTTTTTTCCAAAAGCAGGGATGCCCTGAAAGGGGCTGGAGGTTTCGGAAACTTTATGAGTTGGTATTTGACTCTTTCCCCGCCAACCCCTATATACTCCCGTCTTTCAGAAGTTCTAGTGGAGTAAGTGAAGTGAAACGTACCTATCAACCCAGCAAGCTGGTCCGCGCACGCCGTCATGGCTATCGCGCCCGTATGGCGACACGAAATGGCCGCAAAATTGTTGCGCGTCGTCGCGCTCAAGGTCGCAAGAAATTGACGGCCTGATTTGGATGAGGGGAACATCATGCCCCAATCCAAGACTTTAAGCGTTCTCAAGAAACGAAGTGATTTTTTAAGCGTGGCGTCCCACAAGAAAAAGTGGGTGGCGCCCGCTTTTATTTTGCAGATTGCGCCACGTCCTATCGATCTCACCCATGATAAGGCTGCGCCAGCATGCGGTCTTGGTCTGACCGCCAGCAAGAAGATGATCGGCAATGCTGTCCAGCGCAATCGTGCGCGGCGGCGCCTTCGCGCTCTCGCTCGTGAAGTTCTGGGGGCACATGCTGTCCCGGGCCACAATTTTGTTCTGATTGCCCGTAAAGATGTGCTGACGCAAGATTACGCTGCCTTACGTGCTGAGTTGCAAAAAGCCCTGAAGCGCATGAAGGTTTGGCGAGAGGATACTGTATGATCGCGCGCCTATTGCGCGGGCTTATTTGGCTCTATCGGCATACTTTGTCTGCTTTTGTGGGGCGTACCTGTCGATATGATCCGACATGCTCGGCCTATGCCGATGAGGCCATTCGGCTTTATGGCGCGCGCAAGGGCGGGTGGCTTGCGTTGAAACGTATTTTGCGTTGTCATCCATGGGGCGGTTCGGGGTATGATCCTGTGCCGTCCTTGCACAACAAGCCCCAAGAGAAACCGAAAACTCGTTGATCCTGCGGGCAAAAAATGGGATACCAACGCGAACCTGTCGGAAAGCCTATTTCCGCGTCCTTTTGATGAGTATGAGAGACCATGGATAACACAAACTTCTTCACAGCCATCGTTCTATCGATTGCCATTTTAGTAGGCTTTCATTATTTCTACGAAAAGCCGCAGATGGAGCGCGCTCAAACGCAAATGGCCATTCAAAAGCAAGCCTTGGCGCCCAAGCTTGACGATGCAAAGGCTCTTGCTGCGTTGACGTTGCGCGATCACAAAGATGTCGTTGCCGAAACGCCGCGTGTGAAGATTGAAACGTCCGAGCTGCGTGGTTCGATCAACTTGAAGGGCGCACGTCTGGATGATCTTGATCTTGTAAAGTATCGTGAAACGGTTGAGCAAGGTTCGCCGGAAATCACGCTTCTTTCACCAGCGGGGTCAGCGGATCCGCATCGCGCTTATTACGCGGCCTTTGGTTGGCTTGCGAATGCAGGGCAGGCTGTTCCGAATGACGAGACAATCTGGAAGACGCAGGACAAGATTTTGACGGTCAATCAGCCTGTGCGTTTGACGTGGGACAATGGACAAGGTTTGCTTTTTGAGCGCACCATCAGTGTTGATGAAAATTTCCTTTTCACTGTCGTTGATCGCGTGAAGAATGCGGGCGAGCAGACCGTGACGCTTTATCCGTTCGGTCTTGTTGCGCGGCAAGGCCATCCTGACATCGCGGGCACCTATGTTTTGCATGAGGGACCCATCGGGGTTCTTGGTGGGACGCTTAAAGAACTTAAATATCAGAAGATCGCAGAAGAACCTAAAACAACGATTGAAAGCCAAGGTGGTTGGCTTGGCGTGACCGATAAGTACTGGCTTGTTTCGTTGATTCCCTCGCAAGATGAAAAAATCACGGCGACCTTTTCCTATGCGGCAAGCCAAGATCCGACAAAACCCGAAGCAGGCGTGTATCAAATCGATTACCGTGGCATGCCTATCTCTTTGGCATCGGGTGCCAGCAGTGAATATACAACGCGCCTGTTCGCTGGGGCCAAGCGCGTGTCTTTGCTCGACGATTATCAAGAGAAACTGGGCCTGCCTTTGTTTGATCGAGCGATTGATTTCGGTTGGTACTATTATTTGACAAAGCCCTTTTTGTATTTGCTCGACGGAATGAACACGTGGTTTGGCAATATGGGGCTCGCGATCCTTTTGTTTACCGTGATACTCAAAATCTTGACGCTGCCTTTGTCGTTGAAGTCCAATCGTTCGATGGCAAAGATCAAGACGCTTCAACCTGAGTTGAAGAAATTGCAAGAGCGGTACAAGGACGACAAGCAAAAGTTGAGCCTTGAGACGATGGAGCTTTACAAACGTGAGAAGGTCAACCCGATGTCTGGGTGCTTTCCGGTCTTCCTTCAAATCCCCATTTTCTTTGCGCTGTATAAAGTTTTGTATGTCGGTATTGAAATGCGTCATGCGCCATTGTTTGGGTGGATTCACGATATGTCTGCACCTGACCCGACTTCGGTGTTCACATTGTTTGGGTTGATTGACTGGTCGTTCTTGCCTCATGTTGGCGTCTGGCCATTGCTGATGGGCTTGAGTATGTTCGCTCAGCAAAAGATGTCACCGCAGCCTGCCGACAGTTCACAGGCCAAGATGTTTCTTTTGATGCCGGTGCTGTTCACCTTCATGATGGGGAATGTCGCGGTTGGACTGATTTTCTATTGGACGGTCAGCAATATTATGGGCATCGCGCAGCAAGCCTATATCACGCGCAAAGTCATGGGGCATAAGTCGTAAAGATGTTGGAGCAAGACGCCTCATCCGAATTGACACCTGCGCGTCTTGAAGAAGGACGGCGGTTTTTTGCCAAGCCTTGTGATTTTATCCTGTCCGCATCGCAGCCGGAGAATTTCGATTTGATCGGCGTTGATTATGCCGAGGTCGCTTTTTGGGGACGCTCTAACGTTGGTAAGTCATCATTGCTGAATGCGATCACGGGACGCAAGGCTCTTGCCCGCGCTTCGAATACGCCGGGCCGAACGCAGCAGATCGTTTTCTTTAACATGGCGGACGCGCTTCTTTTCGCCGATCTTCCCGGCTATGGCCACGCCAAGGCCCCACCGGAGGAGGTTAAAAAGTGGAATGCCTTCATTCGCTATTACCTTAAAAAGCGCGCCAAGCTGCGCTGTGTGTTGTTGCTGATTGATGCGCGTCACGGCGTGATGAAGATCGATATGGAGATGATGGATTTCCTTGATCGCATGGCTGTGAATTATCAAGTTGTCTTGACGAAGGCGGATCAGGTGCGCGGCGGCGACCCGACAGAGCGCGTGGCGGAAACAGAAGCCTTCCTTAAAAAACATCCGGCGGCGCGTCCTCATGTTCTGTTAACCAGCTCTGAAAAAGGGCAGGGGATTCCGCATCTTCGCACTTTTCTGCTGGGCTTGGCCGAGATCGGCTAACAGCACGTATTTACTTGCGTTTATGGACAAAAAGCACGTTTTTTGATAAGATGACACTCGACATAGTCTATGAAATTGACCCTCAGGAGATCATTCACAATGACAAGTTTTAGATCCAAAGTTAATCAATTTGTTATGAACTCTGCTCTGGTTATATCCGGTGTTGTTGCTGCGGTTCTTCCTGTCGTACCAGCTTCTGCTGCTGATTATTATGGCGCCAATGATGTTCAGCCGCCAGCTCCTGTTAATTTTGAGAATCGGCGAACCTTTGCCCCCGTCGGGCATCGGAATAGGCATCAGGCGAATCGGGCTTTTCGGCGTTCAAACCAAGAGGCTTGTTATGTCGTTGAGGCTAATGGTTCTCGTACCTATGTGGCTTGCTCTCGTGGGCAGTCGCGTTCGTTTGGCGAAGAATATGCTCGTCGTATTGGATTTAGTTTTAACCTTACTGATCACGTCGGGAGAAGTGTTGAGACTCGTCATTCCCATCGCGTTCGCTGGACTAAAGGTATCACTCACTCCAGTCGTTCAAACGATATGGGTATCCCAAGGAACAATTGATTTCACTGCATTGGGCTTCTATGGTTAGGGACCTGCTTTTCAAGAAAGTCTTGCTTTGCCCAAACCTCGTCGTAAGTACAGAAGGCCCACGCTGGACTATCTGGCCAACAGCGCCCTTTATTATCTGAGCCGCTATGCCGCATCAGAGGCAAGCCTTCGGCGTGTGCTGGACAACAAGATCCGCCGCGCTATCATGCAAGACGAAGTCTTCGCCGCCGATCACGAAGCCCAAGCGGCGCTGCGTCAAGCCATCGACAAGATTGTTGAAACGCACATTCGCACGGGCGTCATCAACGATGCCGCTTTTGCCGAGATGAAGGTGCACAGCCTGCGTCGTGCAGGCCGCAGCGCCCGTATGATTACGCTGAAGCTCAGTCAAAAAGGTTTGAAGCCGGACGTTATCACCAAGGCCTTGCTCCCCGAAGATGAAGGCGAAGATCCGCAAAAGGCCGAGCTTCGCGCCGCGCAGTCTTTTGCCAAACGCCGCGCCCTTGGTCCTTATCGCAAGCGCCCCTTAAGCGAAGCTGATGTTGCTGATTCTCAGGCGCAGACCAAACAAACCGTTAAAGATGTGACAACGCTCGCCCGTGCCGGGTTTTCCTTTGACGTTGCTAAAAAAGTTCTCGACGTTGATTTTGATGAGGACGAATAAGACCAACCGCCCGATGAACCAACCTGTTCGGGTCACGAGCGGTTGCGAGGAGGGATCCTCTCGCCGGACAGACCTCTCCTTTAAAAACAAAGCGCCCGTCCGGCAAGAGGATCGTGAGGCGCAGAGCGAGTGATTGAGAGCGGCCCTTTCAGTGAGTCCGTTCATAGATCCGCTGGTATAAGCCTTTGGCATCGTCGGGACGTGTGTAACTCGTCGATCCTTGTCGCCCAGAAAAACCTCTTGTGGGGTTGTGTTTTATGTTGGATAGTCTTCTCAATATCTTTTCGTCCTTCTTGACCTGTGTTCAAGCATGAGGCAGGGGAAGAGGTGTGGGCATAATGCTCATACACAATAAAAGCCTTAGGTTGTTCTTTTTGACACCTTTTGTTCCACCAAGACTTGGAGCAGCATAACGCTGTCGTTTTAAGTAAACGAGGATATGCTGGTTGATTGTCTAAATTGTAAAGGAATTGGTCATGCGCTTTATTTCCATCTGTTTCGTGGTTAGTTTATTGATGTGTAGCAGTTTCCCCGCAATGGCTTCCCCTTGTGATGATAACCCTGAGACATCTTCTTGTGGGTGTACCCAGCTTGGGGCTACGCAGATGAGCAGCGATCATTCGAGTATTCTTGCCTGCATGTTGACCGTTGGGGACCCGACAAAGACATCCTGTTCTTATGGTGATTGCTCGTGGAAGACAATGTCAAAGAGCGTAACGCCTGTTGCGGCGGGAACAATACACAGTGGAACGTATTCGGCCTCTGCGGGGACCACGACAACATCCACATTTACGGCTGATTTGTGTGTTCTTTCCGGTGTAAATTTCTGGGATAATGGCGGCAGTCTTGATGAAAGTTGTCTTCTTACGGGAACGCCGGGATCGACTTGGACTCTTGAGTTTAAGGTTATTTCTGGTCGTGGGCACCCTGGTTGGTGTAAGGCAACGTGTTATAATCTCTAAGAATCGGAAATTATAATAAAGGAGGGGGGCAGTCTTTGCCGCTGTACTCCTTTTTTATCTGATCAATCACGGATTTGGTGTTTGGCGTGGTTAATCTCTGTCATGAACGCTTGAAAAGAGCGGGAAAGCACGAATCAGCTTTTTATGCTGTCTTTCAATGGCATAAGACCAGCGGGCCTATGAACGGACTCATTGAAAGGGCCGCTCTCAATCATTCGCTCTGCGCCTCACGATCTTCTTGCCGGACGGGCGCTTTGTTTTTAAAGGAAAGTCCTGTCCGGCGAGAGGATCCCTCCTCGCAACCGCTCGTGACCAATAGGGATGCTTTCATACGCAGGTTGGTATAAGGCCAAATCAATGACACCGTTCTTAATTTTATCAGTGTGTTAAACCCATAACTCGGGTTATATAACGCGCATTTTCTGGACTTGACAACTTTGACAGATTTGGGGCTATATACTGCTATGAAGGGCTGTCGAAGCTTGCTTGGCAAAAGCAGGCTTTTTTGTTGGCGCTTTGTTTCCCTTGTGTGGCGGTCGTAGCTCAGTTGGTAGAGCCCTCGGTTGTGGTCCGAGTTGTCGCGGGTTCGAGTCCCGTCGATCGCCCCATTTTCAAGTATTCAAAGCGCGTTGCCTCTTCGTTGGTAGAGCGACTTGTCCTTGCGGCGTTGTGGTCCGAGCTGTCGCGGGTTCGAGTCCCGTCGATCGCCCCATTTTCAAGCTCCTGCGGAGCTGCGGGATGACGGCTCTTTTGATTATCTGTGCTTCATCATTTTGTTCTGGATCAGCTATGGGCCACCATAGAAAAACATTTTTTCAAAGAGAAACGTCTTTCCGCACGGTTTTCTTTTCGACCTTTTGGGCGAAAGAAAATTAATGCGGAACCCAGACGGAGGAGCCGTCTGTATTTCGGGTTCGCAGTTCAAACTCTGTCACGGAAAGCCGCCGATAGTTGATTCCTCGTCATATTCGTGTGGATCGATAATCCATAGTTCGTTATCCTGTGCCCCATGACTCCTTTTCCGCTTTCCTTTCTCGCGCAGATTATGCAAGGCGCTTTGTTTCAACCCGCCACGAATTATTGGCGGGCGATTGAACTGACGGTTTTGATTGAGAAGGGTTTGCCGTTCTTGAAAGAAGCCCATAGCCTTTTTGATCTGGGTTGTGGCGATGGCGAGATTATGCGCCTGTTGCGCCCGCATCTTTCCGCTAAGGCTGTGGTCACAGGTATGGACATTGATCCCGCTGAAACAACGATGGCCGAACAAAGCGGCGTTTATGCGCAGGTGCTATGCGGCAGTGCGGACAGCGTGCCGTTGCCATCCGAAAGTCAGGATGCCATCATCAGCAATTCTGTGCTTGAGCATGTAGCACCCATTGAAGCCGTGCTGCGTGAATCTGGACGTCTTCTCAAAAAAAACGGTTGGTTTGTTGCAACGGTTCCTGCGCCTGATTTCCATGCGTGTCTGAAAGGTTCGTGGTGCCGTGGCGTATTGCATGATGCGTATTGTCATGAGATTGACAAACGCCTTGTCCACTTGCGTTATTGGACTCGTGAAGAATGGATGGCGCAGCTCGCGCAGGCTGGCATTACGCTGACGGACTGCATCCCTTATTTGTCGCAAGCTGAAACGCGGCGTTGGTAATTTTTAAGCCGCATCACAGGCGGACTTCTTTATCATCTGACAAAGGGACGACAACGTCCCATTTATATTCAGCGTCAACTTGGTGTGCGTAAACCCATGAAGGCCCCCGCGTGGCTGGCTTTGTTTGTCGCGTGGGGTGTGACTTTGGGGGGGAGGGCTTCCAAGTTGACGATAAACGGACCTCACTCATGTTTTCTCGTGATCGGGCGCAAAGGATGAAGCAAAGCAGAGCGCTAGGACAAACAGCGAGAATGGCGACTTTACGACGCGTGGTTTTTGCGCTGTTGGGACTCGCTCTTGGTGGTGGCCTTTGCGTTTATGTTTTTTCTCAAGCGGCCATCGGTCGTGCCGATTGGGTGGCGCTGCTTTCATCCTCTTCGCTTCTTTCCTGTGTGCTTGTCGTTATTTTAACGCATGCCTTGATGCTTGTCGGGGCGCGCAAATGGGAGATCTTGGCCGAGGCTCTGCGCAAGAAGGACGAACCGATTCCAGAGCCTGCTTTTTTCTACCGCCACTTTTTGTGGCAAAGTTGGATCGGCCAATTCGTACCGCCAAGTCTTGCGATTATTTTTGGGCGGGGGCTGGCCTCTCGTCATCTGGATCGGGCGCATCGGCAGAGTCAGCCTTCTCTTGCAGAAGGTGTAATTTTGCAGACCGAAGGCGGGGAAGGGGTTTGGGCTGCGATCCGTCACAAAAACTTTTCGCTTCTTCGTGGCTTGGGTAGTGGCCTTTTCGATCAGGCGATGGCTTTCGCTTTGCTGACCAGTTTTGGCGGCGGTTCTGTTCTCGTGCTGTGGTTTGGCGGCGGCGTGCTCGCGTTCTTGGGGGGCACGGTTTGTGGCGTTGCCGGGATTGCGCTTGTAACCTTCATCGTGCAGCGCTGGATGCCGCCGCAATGGCGCCAAGCGATTTGGTCGTTGTTCTTCTGGTCCTTTGTGTGGAGCGGCTTGACGATCTTGCGCCTTGTTGTCGGGGTGCAAGCGTTGGGGCTTTTTCTTTCTTGCATAAAAGTTGCGGCGCTTGCCCCGGTTATCAGTTTGCTTGCGCTGATTCCGTTGACCCCCGGTAATCTTGGTATTGCCGAGTGGGGGTGGCAGGCAGGGCTTGTTTGGGCAGGGCAAGGCGTCGTGGCGGCGACCTTGTATGCGGCAGGCTTTCGTGTGCTGATCCTTATTGCGCAGTCGTTGCTTCTGGGGTTGAATGAAGCCTATGTCGCTTTCACCAAAAATTGATTCCTCTATCTGGAATGCTCATGCGCTTTTGACGTGTGAGGAGATGCGTCGTGCTGAGGCGCTTAGTGTTGCGCGAGGATCGCACAGTTTCTTCGACTTGATGCAGGTGGCGGGCAGGGCCGTTGCGCAGGCTGTGATGGATCGCTTTGCCCAAGGCCGCGTTCTCGTTATGTGTGGGTGCGGCAATAATGGTGGTGATGGTTATGTCGCCGCGCAGGCGTTGTGGCAGGCTGGATGGCCTGTGCGTATTGGCACTTTGGGCGCGCCGACAACTGTTGATGCGCAAAAGGCGGCTTCGTTTTGGGAAGGTGAAACGCTGCTGCTTTCTCCGGCGCTCCTTGATGAAGCCGATCTTGTGATTGATGCGATGTTCGGCACGGGGCTGACGCGTCCGCTTGAGGGCCTTGCCGCGCAGATGGTCGATGCTGTTACAACGCGCAATCTTCCCGTTGTTGCTGCTGATATGCCAAGTGGTATCAACGCAGACACGGGCGCTGTTTTGGGCTGCGCGGTTCAAGCGCAGGTCACGGTGACCTTCTTTCGTAAGAAGCGAGGGCACACACTTTTGCCAGCTCTTGCGCACTGTGGAGACGTGATCGTGGCGGATACGGGCATGCATGCTGATGTTCTGGATGAAATAAACTCGATAGTCGCCGAAAACGACTCAGCTTTATGGGGCTCACTTCAACCAAAATGTGAAGTTGCGAATCATAAGTATCATCGTGGCCATGTGCTGATTTTTGGTGGGGCGGAAATGACAGGAGCCTCGCGTCTGGCGGCTCGTGCTGCGCAACGCATTGGGGCCGGGCTTGTGACACTTGCAGCACCATCTGCCGCGTGGGAAGTCTATGCAAAAGCGTTGGAAAGTGTGATGGTTCGTCATTGTGATGATCTTTCAGCGGCCCAAGAGTTTCTGGATAATTCTAAGATTGATGTCGTATTGTTGGGGCCCGGTTTAGGGTTTGATGATGAAAAGAGGGCGCTCGTTTTGGCGGCGCTGAAGACACGTAAGCCATGCGTTTTGGATGCGGATGCATTGATGCTTTTTGAAAAAGAATCATCGATTCTGTTCGATTCTGTGCACAAAAACTGCGTTTTAACACCTCATCAGGGCGAATTTAAGCGTCTTTTTGGCCAATTTTGCTGCGAATCCGAGGATAAAATCACACAAACAACGCGAATCGCGTCAAGAATCGGGTGTATTATCCTTCATAAAGGGGGTGATACGGTGATTTCCGAACCCAATGGGCGAGCCGTTGTCAACACAAACGCCCCACCGTGGTTGGCCACGGCGGGGGCTGGCGATGTGTTGGCAGGTTTGATCGTTGGGCTTATGGCGGGTGGCATGCCTCCTTTTGAGGCCGCCTGCGCTGGGGCTTACCGTCATGGGCAAGCTGCGTGCCGTTTTGGGCGCGGCCTTATTGCAGAAGATCTTATAGAAAATATCCCTTCTGTTCTTGTCAGTGATTATAGTTAAGAGCCGATTTATTGTAAGGTTGCTTGAAAAAGATGCGAAAGGGCCCGAGATCGCTTGTCAAGTTAAAGTGATTGTGACCATAATATACGAAGTTAGGAGTTGAGAGGATTTCGTCTATGATATTGGGAGCCTTAACTAGTCATGTACCAACCATCGAAGTAGGCGCCTCATACCGCCGAGAGGGGGGCGGCGCTTTTGTCGAGACTGCCTATGTCCTTGAGGTTGCCCCGGACAGGCTTGGCATTCCTCATGTTCGCTTTCAGCTTCAAGTCGCCCGTGGCGCTTGCCGTCCCACGATTGAGACCCGTACCTTGTCGGTTGAGGCTTTTCAAAGCCGTTTTCGCGACAGAATTCGCGAACGGCATTAAAACCTTTGCTCTTTGCTTCAAATCCATCTAGAAAGCCTCAGCACGTAGGGTTTTGCCTTATGCGCGGATGTGGCGAAATTGGTAGACGCGCTGGATTTAGGTTCCAGTGATGAAAATCGTGGGGGTTCAAGTCCCTTCATCCGCACCATGAATGAACCCGCCCTTTAGGGCGGGTCCATTCATGGTATGATAGGGTCACTTGAACCCCTTGGGGTTCACAAAACAGTCCGGGGGACTGTTTTGCGCGGAGCGAGGCTAGCCGA
>JAQUYN010000070.1 GCA_028691835.1 Alphaproteobacteria bacterium
GCGCCTCGCAGGACGCTTGCTGGGCTTCACCCTTGTTTGTAATTTCTTTTCCGCTCCAGCGAGCGTCCTCCTCCTCGCGACCGCTCGTGACCCAAAGAGTCACTTCATCTGATCGTTGGTATGAGTCCGCTCATAGACCCGCTGGTATAAGGCCCCATAAAAATAAAGGGGAAGCAACAATAAACACTGTTGCTTCGAAAATTGTTTTTTGTTCTTCTTTGTTTTCTTCCGTTTTTCTTTCCCTTGATTCGATAAAGGAGTTTTCCGATGACTGACACAAAGATACTTGATACGACTGGCAATCCCGCGCCGCTGGGGTTGCTTGCTTTTGGTATGACAACTGTTTTGCTTAATTTTCATAATGCTGGGTTTTATCCGCTCGACTCTATGATCTTGGCGATGGGGATTTTCTATGGCGGCTTGGCTCAGGTCATTGCTGGCATTATGGAATGGCGTAAGGGTAACACCTTTGCTACGACGGCCTTCACAAGCTATGGCATGTTCTGGTTGACGCTCGTTGGCTTGATTCTTTTGCCAAAGATGGATCTTGGTGTGGCCGCTCCTGTTAAAGATACGGCCATGGCGCTTTATCTGACGATGTGGGGTATCTTTACATTGATGATGTTTAAGGCAACGTTCTCTTTGAATCGTGCTTTGCAAGTTGTGTTCGGTTCGTTGGCTTTGCTGTTCTTTTTACTTGCCATTGGCGATGCTACGGGGAATGAAACCATCGCTCATCTTGCTGGGTGGGAAGGTCTTTTGTGTGGCATCAGCGCCATTTACGCTGGCATGGCTCAGGTGATCAATGAAACTTCTGGCAAAACTTTGTGGCCTATTGGTCCCATGAAGAAAAAGGCACATTAATTTAAGTCTTGAGTTCTGTACTGACAAAGAGCCGTCATCTTGCAAAAGGTGGCGGCTTTTTTCATGGGGAAGAGGTCTTGAAATGTGTGAAAATCTACCCACATGATTTATAGGCGGGTTAACGATGACCCCAGCCATGACAACGAATAAGGGAGGGTAACATGACTTGGCGTATGATGGTTCCGTTTTCACCTCGCGGTGGTTCTCTGGCGAGTGATCCGTTTGCAGGTTTGCAAAGGCAGCTCGGTTCGATGTTCGATGGTCTTGTCGGCGTGTTTCCTGAAGGGGTCGCCTCTGCCACACTTAAGCTTGATGTAAAGGAAGATGATAAAGCTTTTCACGTTGCGGCGGAATTGCCGGGCCTATCCGAGAAAGAAGTTGATGTCACATTTGCCGATGGGATGTTGACCATTCGCGGAGAGAAGAAGGTCGAGCGCGATGAAAAACAAGATACGTGGCATATTGTCGAGCGTTCGACGGGCAGCTTTCTTCGTCAGTTGAGTATGCCGACCAATGTCGATGAAGAGAAGATTGAGGCGAAGTTCGATAAGGGTGTTCTGACCGTAACACTTCCCAAAATGGCCGAGGCGAAGTCTCAGGCCAAGAAAATTGAGGTTAAGGCCTCGTAAAACAGGCAGAGGGAATCGATTCGGGCGCGATTCGGGGCGAGATAAACCGAGTCGCGCCCTTTTTTTGCTTTATTGTGCGCGTATCTCCTGCCAAACAAGTGAAGACACACTTTTTGGGATTCGTATGGCTAGATCATCTCGCAGGCGTTCATCGCGCAGCATTGGACAGAAAATTTCGTTTTTGTTTTCTCGTGCAGGTTTTGCCTTTCTGTTTGCAAAGGCTTGGCGCGCCGTTGTTCTTTTGATGATTTGGGGGTTTGTCGCCGGGGGAGGCCTGATCGCGTGGTATGCTTATGACATGCCAGACATAAGGCAGGTTGCCCAGCCTGAGCGGCGTCCCGCAATTACGTTGTTGGCCGATGATGGGACCGTGTTCAAACGGTACGGCGATTTATATGGCCAACGTGTGACGATCAAAGATGTTCCCGTCAATCTGGTCAATGCAATTATGGCCATTGAAGATCGTCGTTTTTATTCGCATTTTGGTATTGATGTTTTTGGGCTTTTGCGCGCCCTTGTCAGCAATGTGATCGCTGGCCATGTCGTCCAAGGCGGATCGACTATTACGCAGCAACTTGCCAAGAATTTGTTTCTGACACCACAGCGCACAACACGACGTAAGGTGCAGGAAATGTTGCTTGCCTTTTGGCTTGAGCATACTTACACCAAGGACCAGATTTTGACGGCATATCTGAACCGTGTCTATCTTGGCTCTGGCGCGTATGGCGTTGATGCTGCCGCAGATATTTATTTTGGCAAGCCTGTCAGCGCGTTGAATTTGCGCGAGTGCGCGCTTATCGCTGGACTTTTGCGCGCCCCTTCGCGTTATGCCCCCACCAATGATCCTGTGCAGGCGTTGGAACGCGCCAAAACAGTTTTGGGCGCGATGGTCGATGCTGATTATATTACAGAGGCCGAGAAAAACAGCGCCATTGATGATGTGCCCATGCCGCGCCGTAAGCCCGGTGCTGGTGGCGACGGGCATTATTATGCTGACTGGATCGTTGATCAAGTGATGGCGTTGCTTGAAAATGCGCCGCAAGATGTTGTGGTGTTGACGACCATTGATCTCAAGCTTCAGCGCATTGCCGAGCGCAAGCTCGACGGTGTCTTGGCCTCTGAGGGGGCGAGTAAGAAAGTCGAAGAGGGCGCTCTTGTCGCGATGACGACGGACGGCGCTGTTCGCGCCATGGTGGGCGGTCGTGACTATGGGGAAAGTCAGTTTAATCGTGCAACGCAGGCTATGCGTCAGCCGGGATCATCATTTAAGCCTGTGATTTATTTGGCTGCGCTTTTGCAGGGCATGCGCCCCGATGATACGTTTGAAGATGCGCCGATCAGAATTGGCAAGTGGACCCCTGAAAACTATGACGGGAAATATCATGGCACTGTTTCTGCCCGTGATGCGCTTGCAAAATCGTTGAACACAGTGGCTGTGCGTATGATGCAAAACGTCGGTGTTTCCAAGGTGATTAATACGGCGCGGATGTTGGGCGTTACCTCTGATCTTGGAGCTGATCTCTCTTTGGCTCTTGGCACAAACTTAGTTACGCCACTTGAGTTGACAGGCGTTTATGCAGCGCTGGCAACAGGCGGACGGGCCGTGACTCCCTATGGCATCAAAGAAATCCGCAGCCGTGACGGCAAGATTCTGTACCATCGTGACGATGTCACTTTTCCTGTGACTGTGAACCCACAGGCCGTGGCCACACTCGTTGATATGATGACAGGCGTTGTGACATATGGCACTGGCAAGCGCGCAGCTTTGGATCGTCCGGTCGCTGGGAAAACAGGGACAAGCTCTGATTACCGCGATGCGTGGTTCCTTGGGTTTACGGGGGACTATGTTACGGGGGTGTGGGTCGGCAATGACGATAACAAACCGATGAAGAAAGTGACCGGCGGAAGTTTGCCCGCAGGCTTGTGGCATGACTTTATGGTCGAGGCTGAAGCTGGCAAGCCTGTGCGCTCCTTGCTGCCAGATGTGATCGTGCCCGCGCAACCATCTGTCGAGGTTTTTTCGGATGAGCCTCTTGCGGCCCCAGAGCCTTCGTCTGCGAACAAACTGGATGCACTTGGTGATTTTATCAAAGGGCTTGCGAGAGACCTGCCGACCGAAGTGGAGCATTCCTATCCGGCGCAGTAAGGCAGACAAGGGCTTGACGTGCGATCATAGAAAAGCGGCAGCGCATGGCGTTGAACTTAAAGCTTCAAAACCTATATCCATCGCAGTTCAAGAGTTGGGGAGTCAAAACTAAATTGAACTGTTATACCAATCCGTCTATGAACGGACTCATTGAAAGGGCCGCTCTCAATCACTCACTCTGCGCCTCGCGATAACAACTTTTTCTGATCGTCAAACCAACTTTTGAACTGCGATAGGTATATCATCGATATAAACTTCGCGCTTGTTGTTCGAGGGCAAGAGCCTCTATAATTTGACGAAAGTTCGTGACTGCTTCTCATCTGTCATTCCAGATCATCGCGCTACGCGAAACCGCGCATCGCTTGTCCGGAATGACAACGGAGAGGTGGTTTCTTAGGCTTTATCATCTTGGGTCTGTGTCAGTGGTTTGACTTTATTCTGTTGCTTCTACCCTTTTCTTTTTCTTCGCTCTTTACCGAGGCCATGATGAACGCAAATCCGCCATATGTTTCTGGATTGTCCCGCACCTTCACGGATGCTGTTGAGGCCCTCGCTTATGCGACCGAGATTTATCACGCTAACATTGCTTATCTTCAGGATGCGTTCGAGCATTTTGTGCGGGGCGAAACGCCTTCGCATAAAGTTTTTGCTTGCTATCCCTACGTCGCCCTTGATCTTGACCACAACAGTCAGGTCGATACGCGTTTATCCTATGGTTTTGTGGCTAAACCTGCGCGCTATAGTACGACGCTGACGCAACCGGATATTTTTGTTCGTTACTTTCTTCAGCAGTTTGAACAACTTTTAAAAAATCATCAGAAGCCTTTGGAAATCGGCGTGAGTTATCGTCCTATCCCCATTCATTTTGCTTTTCAAAATGGGATGTATGTCGAAGGCGGACTGACGCCAGAGCGTATTGTGTTGCTGCACGAGATTTTCTCGGTTCCCGATCTTGCCGATGTGAATGACTCCATTGCAAATGATACGTTTGTTCCTGTGCAAGAAGAAGAACATCCGCTTTCGCTTTTCACCGCACCGCGTGTCGATTATTCTCTGCAACGGCTGCGTCATTATACCGGAACAGACCCCATTGATTTTCAAAGCTTTGTTATCTTCACAAACTATCAATTTTATGTTGATGAGTTCGTGCGCCAAGGGCAGGACCTTATCGATGACGAGCGCCGCAGAGGTGACCGTGCGTATTCGCAGATGGTCGTGCCAGAGGTTAAAATTGGCGCAACGGGGCAGGCCTCGTTCGCGCAAATGCCCGCCTATCATCTTAAACGCGCCGATGGTCGCGGCATCACGATGATCAATATCGGCGTGGGCCCCAGTAATGCGCGTAATATTTCCGATCACGTCGCCGTGTTGCGCCCCGACGCATGGATCATGCTCGGCCATTGTGCGGGATTGCGGAATACACAAAAGTTAGGTGACTATGTTCTGGCGCATGCCTATGTGCGCGATGATCATGCTCTTGATGAAGAGGTGCCTTTGTGGGTGCCAATCCCCGCGCTGGCCGAAATTCAACGTGCCATCGAAATGGCCGTCGGACAGGAAACCGGCCATGCAGGTTATGGGTTGAAATCTGTGATGCGTACGGGAACGGTTGTATCGACGGACAACCGAAACTGGGAAATCTCGGATCACAAAAAGCTGGTCGAGCGATTCAGTCAAAGCCGCGCCATCGCGCTTGATATGGAATCGGCGGTCATCGCCGCGAATGGTTACAGGTTCCGCGTGCCGTATGGGACGTTGCTGTGCGTTTCGGATCGCCCCATGCACGGTGAGATCAAGCTTCCCGGCATGGCGACCAGTTTCTATCAAAAACAGGTCAACCAACATCTGCTGATTGGTCTTCGTGCCATCGACCATCTGCGCGAACATGGGCTTGATACGTTGCACAGCCGCAAGCTGCGAAGCTTTAGGGAAACAGCGTTTAGATGAGCGGCAGGGACTTTCAGTATTAACCATAACAAGAAAAATCTTCCACATTAGGTGATATTTCCGTTGACAAGATCAAGGGGTTATGGTATTGACACTCCTACGGGGTGGTGCGTCTGGAGCTTGGGGGAAGCTTAGGGCGCTTTTTTTATGGGCGAATAATTGCTTTCTCAACCCGAGTTATGGGTTTAACACACTGATAAAAATAAGAACGGTGTCATTGCGAGCAGGCCTATTGCCGCGCCGACATAAATGTCGGCTCGTAATGACGCAAAGGGAGAGGTTGGGATGGACTGGTGACGCTTTAGAGTCTAGGTGTGCGGAGTGCGGATGATACAAAAACCCCCTCACCAAGAAAATCTAAAGGTTTGCGAAGCGGCAAACCCAAGATTTTCTATCCTCTCCCTCCAAGGGGAGAGGAAGCTAATGGTAAACGTGAACCCAAAAGACCAACTTTTGAAGTGCAAGGCGTATAGGGCCCCCAGTTCGGTTTCTTAAACGTCCACATCCTGCACGAATTTGGCGTTTTCTTGGATGAATTGGAAACGAAGCTCGGCTTTGCGGCCCATCAGTTTTTCGACGAGCGTTTCGGTTTCTTTGATGTCGTCGGCGCGATCAGGCGAGTCAACCTCGGTAATCACGACGCGCAGCAAAGAACGTGAACGCGGGTCCATCGTCGTTTCGCGAAGCTGTGCCGGCATCATTTCGCCCAGACCTTTGAAGCGGCTGATCTCGACTTTGCCTCGGCCTTTGAAGGTCGTGTCGAGAAGCTCTTCTTTGTGGGCCTCGTCGCGGGCATAGGCGGTGTTGTTGCCCTGTGTCAGGCGATAAAGCGGTGGTTGCGCGAGGAAGAGTTTGCCGCCGTTTATCAGGCCCGGCATCTCGCGATAGAAGAACGTCATCAAAAGCGAAGCAATGTGGGCCCCATCCACATCGGCATCGGTCATGATGATGACGCGCTCGTACCGGAGTTTGCTGAGGTCAAAGGCGCTGCCCATCCCGCAGCCCAAGGCCAGCGTGAGGTCAGAGATTTCCTGATTGCCGCGTAGCTTGTCGGCGCTGGCGCTGGCCACGTTGAGGATCTTGCCGCGCAGGGGCAGGATCGCTTGCGTGTTGCGATTGCGGGCTTGCTTGGCTGAGCCACCAGCCGAGTCACCTTCGACGAGGAACAACTCGGTATCGTCGGCGCTGGTCTGTGAGCAGTCCGACAGCTTGCCGGGCAGGCGCAGCTTGCGTGTCGCCGTCTTGCGCGCCAAGTCTTTGGCTTGCGAAATGCGGGCGCGTTCTTCGGCTTTGAGGATAAGGTGGTCGAGCAACGCTTTGCTGTTGATCGGATCGCCTGACAGCCAATGGTCAAAGTGGTCTTTGACGACTTGATCGACAAGGCGGATGGCCTCGACGGTGGCGAGCTTGTCTTTGGTTTGGCCTTGGAATTGGGGATCGCGGATGAACAGCGAGATCAGAGCTGTCGCATCGCTGAAGGCTTCATCGCCGGAGATAATCGCTGCCCGACGATTGCCGCACAGCTCGCCATAGGCGCGCAGACCACGTAAGAGGGCCGAGCGCAGGCCGCTTTCATGCGTGCCGCCTTGTGGTGTGGGAATGGTGTTGCAATAGGAATGGCAAAAGCCTTGCCCGTCGCTTGGCCATGCGATGGCCCATTCGACTTTGCCTTTGTTGTCGGGAAGGTCGGCAATGCCGCTGAAAATCTGGGGCGTGATCGTGTCGCGATCATCAAGCGCAGACGTCAGGTAATCGGCCAACCCGCCGGGGAAGTGAAGCGTTGCTTCCGCTGGTGTGTGATCGTCCGTTTTAATCAACGCAGGATCACATTTCCACCGGATTTCAACGCCGCGATAGAGATAGGCCTTGGATCGCGCCATGCGGAACAGTGTGGAGGGCTTAAAGCGCAGCTTCGTGCCGAAGATTTCCGTATCAGGGCGGAAGATGACCTTGGTGCCGCGCCGATTGATCGCGCCCATTTTCTTGAGCTTGCCTTGCGGCACACCGCGAGAATAGGTTTGGGTGTAAAGCTGCTTGTCGCGGGATACTTCGACAATGAGTTCTTCGGACAGCGCGTTGACAACCGAAATGCCGACGCCATGCAAACCGCCAGAGGTTTGATAAACTTTGTCCGAAAATTTGCCGCCCGAATGCAGCGTGGTCAAAATGACTTCAAGTGCCGATTTGCCCGGAAACTTGGGGTGATTATCGATGGGAATACCGCGCCCATTGTCGCAGATGGTGATGAGGTTGTCGAGGCCAAGCTCGATCTCGATACGATTGGCAAATCCGGCCACGGCTTCGTCCATGCCGTTGTCCAGAACCTCGGCCACAAGGTGGTGAAGCGCGGCTTCGTCGGTGCCACCGATATACATGCCCGGACGGCGGCGGACCGGTTCAAGCCCTTCAAGGACTTCGATGTCGTTGGCGTCATAGGTGTCTTTGGACGAAAGCTTGGTCGAGGCTAAAAGATCGGACATGGTTTGCTTGGGCACTCACTTCAAAGAAACGAAAACGCCGCGACTCGCGGCGGGTGGGGAGAGTTTAGCAATCTGACAATGAAATGAAAACGCCCTTTCACAAGGGACTATAAAACGGGTGCAGCAAGGCTCCCCCCATGAGCATGGATAAATGATCTGAAGGCTTGTCCTTGTGGCCGAAACGATTTTTTTTGCTGTTTTAGTGTGGCTTTACGTTTGTTGCGTCGGGCTTTCATGTCCATGACTTCGCCAGCCTTGTTCTCAAGCTCATGCAAAATCTTTTCATAATAGTGAAGAATCTTGGCTGTGGGGTACTGAACCATAAAATGGAGCCGTCTTTACGAATTTTTTTGAGAAGCTGAGGTGAAGGATTTTGCTCATAGGCATAGTCGTCCCGTGCAAGCATAGCGGTTTTTTCTGCGTCACGGATCATCCCCACAACGCCCGATGGGTCTGCAAGGGCCCGTTTCAGCTGAAGTTGCAAACGCTTGTGGGGCGACCATTGCCGACTTTCGGGCGGATCGGTCAATTGGTGTAGAAGATAAGTGACGTATTCGGCATGGTTCCGATTTTCTGGCGTACAGAAGGGCAGCCAGCAGTTTTTAACGAGATATTCTGCCGTCATAAAAGGGTATTTTTTCAGGAAATCTTCCTGATGATCGTGGGTATAGGCGACAAAGGCGATTATTTCCCGTTTCTGTTCGTCTGTGACGGTTTCGTCATGCATAAACTCATAGGCAGGCAGACAGTTATTCTTGATCGCTTCCGCTCTCGTCATGGCATAGTTCTGCACTTGTGGCAGGATTGAACGCATGTTCAAGGCGATGACGGCGGCTTCGAGCAAATGCGTGCATTTGCCGACTTTCGAAAATTTGAGTTTGTTGTCACCGACGACAAAGGCCGTCGCACAACGTACCGCAATCATGGTTTTGAATTTCAGAAAGCGTGCGTTTTTTTCTCCATCGGGAAAAAGGGATTCACCGCTGGCGTTTTTCAGGATATCGTCAATGACTTCGAAATCGCGATCAGGTGCATGATAAAGATCGAAGAGTCGTGGGTTTTGAAGTGTCCTGCGGATATTTTGATCGATAGTTTCCGAAGGTGACTCTGCTTTACAAACCGCAATGGAGGGGAGGGGCGCGCAAAACAACTTGGCACCGGAAGAAAAATCCGATCGTGAAGATTCAAAAAGTGCCATGATCGTGTGCTTCGTCAAGTCCTATAGGGGCTTCGGTATAAGGCGTTGCGTCGAGTTACATAACAAAAACTGTACCCATTCTAACAAAGCTAGAACGAAAAGTGAACTCTGTATTTATAATCGCTTTTTACTAAATAAGTTGTGGATAAGCGAATCAAAATTTGCTTTCAGTAAGACTTTTTTAACCTTTTTCCACATGTGCATAGCCCGAAATTGCTCGCTTTTTTCAGATGGTTAAGACCTCAACATCTAGACGTTCGTTAACGGTTATCCACAAAATGCTGAAGGGACTAGAATCATTTTCGCGTATCTGGTATCTCTTGCTCTCGTTAGCCACAACATCTTGTGCCCCGTCCGGTGGCCGTTTGGTTAATTTTTATCGGCACTTTTTCGAAATCGTAACATGATTTCGGCCTTGTGATTGTCAGACAGGGTAACCTCTAAAGGGAGTTTTTGAGACATGGGCTGGACTGAGCAACAAATCGAAACACTCAAGAAGATGTGGGGCAATGGCTATAGCGCCAACGATATCGCCAAGAATTTAGGCGGCGGTGTGACCCGTAACGCTGTAATTGGCAAAGCGCATCGTTTGAAATTGTCCGCTGGCGCTGCTGCTGCGCGCGGAGCGGTGGAGCCTCCATCCAAAACGAAGGGTGTCGTCATGGCCTCCATCAATAAGGTCAGCGGTAAGCGAAGACCCATGTTGCGCACTATGCCTTCCGTCCAATCTTCGGATATGCCATCACGTGCAACGGTTCTGCGTGAGCCCACGATATTGCGTCCCATCGAGACGGCCAAGCGTAGCGAGGGTATCCCTGTAACGAAGGCTGGTGAACGTCATTGCCGTTGGCCCATCGGAGATCCTCGTTCGCCTGATTTCCGTTTTTGCGGATGTGAAACGCAGGAGGGCTTGCCTTACTGCACGCATCATGCCCGCATCGCTTATCAGACCGTCAGCCGCCGTTCGCGTGCCAACGCAAGTGCCGATGCTGCCGCTTCTGAACCCCGTACCTTCAAGCCAGTTGATCGTTGATAAAAAAACGGCGCTGACAAAACAAAAAGCCCCTGAAAAGGGGCTTTTTTTGGCTTTATACCAATACGTCAGTTCATAGACGGATTGGTATAAGACTCATATAGCCTGCAGACGCAAGAGACTTCAGCAAGGCAGGCTGGATCCCGGCTTGCGCCGAATGACGCAAAAGGAGAGGCGTGCTGGTGAAAAAATATGTAGAGGTTCTCTTGGCATAACGAGACGATAAAACCCAACTCTTCAAGTGCGAGCAGTATAGAACGTTTCCCGATTCGGTTGACTCATCGTTGACTGTATGCAGCCGCTTTATCCTATCATTTATCGAGCCGATTCACGCGAACGCTTGGCGGAAAAGGCGTCAACCTTATCGCGATCTGCTCTAAAACCGCTCGGGCAATATTCGCCAGTTTCAATTTTGCTTTTTTGCGTACCGTTTTGTCCGGTGTATGTTCGCACAGATTGTTATTTTATATTTTGTTACAGCTGGTTATTGGATTTAGCCACACAAATTAATAATCGTGAATCGCTATATTGACTTGCGATTTTCTTAGGACTATGTAGCTGCCATGAGGGCCCATCGAATTTGAGTCTCTCTTCGCTGCAAAGCGTATTGATGTGGGCCTCGAGTCGAAAGTGCAACAAAACAACCTGTTATCATATTTTGATGGATTCTAGCATGTCTTTGACAATTGCTCAGCTGGCGGTAATCTTAACGCTCCTATCCTCTCTAACAGCTCTTGTGTTGGCGCGGCGACCGCACTTCATGGTCATTTTGTCATTCGTTTTGCTCGGGCTTTCCGGTCTTGCTGCTGTTGGGGCCGGGGCGATGACCCTGCTTCAAAATCAAATCGAACAAACCGTTCTGCCTATTGGATTGCCTTGGCTTCATGTTTGCCTGCGCATTGATCCCCTTTCAGCCTTTTTCTTGTTTATTGTTGGCTTTATCACTTTTGTGATTTCCTTATATGGGCCTGCTTATATCCGCCGACATATCGAAGATGGTGAACACCCCGTCGGGACGCTTACCTTTTTTACGGGTCTTTTTGTCGCTGGTATGTATCTTGTCATGTTAGCCGCAGATGCCTTTTCGTTTATGATCGCATGGGAACTGATGTCGGTCGCGAGTTATTTCCTTGTAGCTTATCAGCATGACAGAGCCGAAAATCGTAGTGCCGCCTTTATTTATCTGTTGATGGCTGTCGTTGGTGGCTCTTTCATTCTTCTCTCTTATGGTGTCCTTTCTGCCTTCAGCGATGGGTTCAGCTTTGCCTCCATGGCTCAAGCTAATCTCAGTTCGACATGGGCCACAGTCGCTTTCATGCTCGCCTTTATTGGCTTCGGTTTAAAAGCGGGTATTGTCCCGCTTCACGTTTGGTTGCCACGGGCGCATCCTGTTGCGCCTTCGCATATATCGGCGCTGATGTCTGGGGTTATGCTGAAGGTTGCCGTTTATGGGTTTATTCGCTTCGTTTATGATCTTCTGGGGGGCCTTCATTGGCAGTGGGGCGCACTTGTTCTTCTCGTCGGCGCTATCTCGGCGCTTATGGGTGTGCTCTATGCTTTGATGCAGCATGATCTAAAACGTTTGTTGGCCTATCACAGCGTTGAGAACATTGGAATCATCTATATTGGCCTTGGTCTTTCCATGATCTTTGCCGCCACAAATCATCAAGAAGTCGCCGCCATCGCTCTGATTGCTGCCCTTTATCATTGTTTGAACCACGCTCTCTTTAAAAGCTTGCTTTTCTTGGGCGCTGGTGCGGTGCTCGAGCAAAGCCGTGAACACAACATGGAACACATGGGTGGGCTTATTAAGAAGATGCCCGTGACAGCTAGCTGCTTCCTTGT
>JAQUYN010000007.1 GCA_028691835.1 Alphaproteobacteria bacterium
ATAGCCGATCATTTGATCCGTCATGCCTGCCATGGCCGAGACAACGACGACAAGTTTATTGCCGCGTCGGATTTCTTGTGCGACCTTGCTGGCGGCATTTTTAATGCAGTCAATATCGCCCACCGAAGTGCCGCCAAATTTTGCTACGATCAGAGCCATTGTGTGTAAACCGTTTACATGTGGACTTGTGAACAAGAACCGATATGGTATGACACAACATGACGTTTCGCCAATATCCTTTTTTATCTTTAGTTTCCTATGTCATCATCAAAAGCTGCCAGCGTAAGTGAAGAAGAAATTGCCCGGTTTTCGGCTCAGGCCGATCAGTGGTGGAATCCGCACGGTTCTTTTCGCTCTCTTCACGAATTGGGCCCTGTGCGTGTCGCTCATATTTGTGAGCAAACGTCCCTGCATTTGCCACGAAAAACAATAAAGTCCGGACTTCCCCTAAAGGGCCTTCGGGTGTTGGATGTTGGCTGCGGTGGGGGTTTGTTGTCCGAGGCTATGGCCGAACGCGGCGCGGACGTTGTGGGGCTTGATGCCTCAGTGGAAGCGATTGCCGTGGCCCGCGCCCATGCCGCGCAGAGCAGTTTGACGATTGATTACCGTGAAGGTTCTGCCGAATCATTGGCAAAAGCAGACGAACAGTTTGATGTGATTACGGCATTTGAAATTGTTGAGCATGTTGCCAATTTAAAGTCTTTTATTGTTGCGCTTTCTCAATTGTTGAAGCCGGGTGGGCTCTTGCTGATTGCGACTGTGAATCGTACAAAACGCAGTTATCTTTTAGGCATCGTGATGGCTGAGTATGTGTTGGGTTGGGTTCCTGCTGGCACACATGATTGGGACAAGTTTGTCTGCCCGTCCGAAATGGTTAATTTGTGGGGTGGCGTTGGGATTGAAGCTCTCGACATTACGGGGCTTGTTTATCGGCCTTTGTCGCGCTCGTTCCACATTTGTAAGGGAAATGCGTCTGTTAACTATTTTATGACGGGAAAGAAAAGCAAAAGTGCGTTCTAAACCTTGACTCATGCCCCCGCGACCCTTATAAACCGCAGCTCGGAACGATTTTTGTACGTTTTTTATCGCCTGTTTTGCGAATTTGCGTTTTCGTTTTTCGAATCAACTTGGACAAGGATAGCGGGACCAAATCACCCGCCGAGGAAAAAATGGCACGTGTATGCACAGTTACCGGCAAGAAGCCGCACTTCGGAAATAATGTTAGCCACGCGAACAACAGATGCCGTCGTCGTTGGCAGCCTAACCTTCAGGTTTGCTCGTTCCCTTCGGAAATTTTGGGCAAGGCCGTTACCTTGCGTTTGACAGCCAACGGCATCCGCACCATTGAACATAATGGCGGGATTGATTCTTGGGTTTTGACAACACGTAAGAGCCGTTTGTCGGATGAAATCTTGAAAATTCGCAAAGTCATGGAAAAGGCCCTTGCCGCTAAGGCTGCCTAACCTATTCTTTTGCTGAGACGTTTGAAAAGCCCGCTGGAAACAGCGGGTTTTCTGTTGGGGCAATAAGGAAAGACGCAGTTTCAGGTTGTTGGCGGCGTTGTTGCAGAAAGGGCGGGATTGGCGTAGAATAAGGCGTGAAATCAACAACAATGTTGGAGGTGCCCATGGTCGAAGTTCTACATTATGTCGTGGATGCCTTGAAGCGTCAGAAGGGGAGAGAAGAGGAGGAGCAACGTCTGGAATTAGAGGCTGAGCTTGATGCAGCAAGGGCTGAGCCAGCTCCACAGGAAAAAGAAGAGTTAGAGCAGCCTCAGCCACAGCCATCCCCACAGGAAAAGGAAGAATTGCCGCCGCCTCAGCCACAGCCAGCGCCGCACCATCGTCATTGGGCTGGGGTCGAATCGCCTTTTCCACAGCCTGACCAAGGGGGCACAGAGACATAGGTTTCCTGCACGCAGGCCAAAGGAGGCTTATGCAAATCGTACGTGAGAATGAAAAACGGACGATCAGGCCGTTGAGGGCTGTTACGATCCATGAATATGACACACACAACGCAGATTTAAGTGGCGCGACAGCGGAGATCAAGGGCCGCTATCCTGAGCGCGGCTATGTGATGAACAAAGTTTGCAAAGAACTGGTTTTCATCATGGAAGGTGGTGGAAAGCTAATCATGCCATCCGGTGAAACGATGTTTGCCAAAGGTGACATTCTTTTTCTCGACATCAACGAAAAATACGCATGGGAAGGTGACATGGTTTTGTTTATGGCCACCACGCCTCTTTTCGATCCCGCGCAGCATGTCGAGGTTGATTAAAAAACGCCAGCCGTGATGCGTGGCTGGCGTTTTTCTTCTGGTCCAACTTTTTATGCGTTTATCATGCCAAAGCCATCAGCGACGAGAGCACGTCTCTTGTTGCATTGTATCCCGCTGTCGCATCATAGGCCTGCACGGCTTCCAAGAACGCCTGAAGCGCGGCGCTGTTGCTTGACGTATCAGCCGTGGTTGAAGACGCTGCTTCGGTTGAGCTTGATGAAGTTGAGCTGTTCGTCAGTTGATCCAGCAATGTTTGATAGGCGCTTGTTGATGAGGAGCTTGCTGTTTGCGGGCCGCTCATTGGTGGCGCATTTTCGGCCATTGCCGTCTGCAGATCGCTTGTTGAAAGTGAGCCGACTCCTTCGGTGTCAAAGCTGTTCCACAGATTGGTCGCCATTTCCTCGCTGACATCATCGGGGCGTGCGGCAACGAACTCTTCTTGCGTGACAGTGTCATCACCATCCGTGTCCATCGCTGAAATCATATCAGCGAAAGTTTCCGTGCTTGATGTTGAGGTTGTGCCGGATGCTTCGTCGAGAAGCTGGCTTAGGATGCTCGCGAGCGAGTCGCTGCTGTCCGTACTCTCTGTACTGCTCAGCAAGGACTCGTCATCTTCATCGTCGTCTTCTGGTGGAGGCGGTGGTGGCCCGTGTGGCCCGCTTGAGGCCATCGCTGTTTGGACTTCTTCTGTCGTCAGCGATCCTGCGCCTTCGGTGTCAAAACTGTCCCACAGATTGGTCGCCATCTCCTCGCTGACATCGTCTGGGCGCGCTGAAACAAACTCTTCTTGCGTGATGGTGCCGTCTCCGTCGGTGTCCATTGCCGAGATCATTTCATCCATGGCTGATGCGTCCGTTGAGGCTGTGGCCGTACGTGTCGAATCCATGCCTTGGATCAGGGCCGACATGGTGCTGTCATCGATCCCGGATGTCTGGTGGTGGCGTTTGGTTTGTGACGTGGACGACGCAGACGTCGAATCCGAGCTTTCGGTCTTGAGAAGGTTATAAGGGTCCGTTTCGGACTCTTGCGTTGACGAACTTGAACTTGTTGTATTTGCCTTGGCAAGCAACTGGCTGGCATAACTTAGCGAGCTGTTGTAAGACGATAACTCACTGATACTACTCATATTCGAGGCTCCTTATTCAAAAGCCTCTCCCCGTATTTGACAAGCATCCCCATGCTTGTCTCCCTTTGCACGGATGGGGGCTCGTCTTTCCTGCGCAAAGAATCCAGATAAGAATGAACGTAGGATTAACGTCCCGTTTTCGTGTAAGCTGTGTGGGTTAGGGAAATAAAAAAGAATGAGGTTGTATTGGTGAGTTCTTATGGCGGTTCCGTTTTGCCGTCCATCAGCAGCGACTCTGAAATTGTACAACAGCCAGCCAATGACCACGTGTTGATGGCGGCTGTCGGCAGCGGTGACGTGCGCGCTTTTGAAGAGCTTATTGGCCGTCACCTTAAAACGATGGTGGCCGTTTCTCAGAGGATCTTGGGAAACGCAGCCGAAGCGGATGAAGTGGCGCAGGAGGGCTTTTTACGCCTTTGGACCTATGCTTCCAATTGGGACCCGAATGGGGCGGGCAGTGTCAAAACGTGGCTGAGCCGCGTGGTCACGAACCTCAGTCTGGATCGTTACCGTCGCCGCCGTTCGGTGCCCCTTGAAGAGGCCGGTGAAATTGAGGATATGGCTGATGGCGCGTTTGAGATGCTTAAGGCTAAGGATCGTAAGCGAGTGGTCCAAGGCCTTTTGGACGCGTTGCCAGAACGTCAGAAAGTGGCCGTGATTTTATCTTATTTCGAAGAGATGTCAGGTCGTGAGGTTGCTAACACAATGGCGTTGACGGAAGGAGCTGTTGAATCATTATTAGTGCGTGCGCGTCGAGGTTTGCGCGAGGGAATGACGCAACTTGGTTTTGTGTGGGGAGAAGATATATGAGTATCTTTCGCTGGCTGAAGATTTTGAAACGAAATGATCCCGCGCATGAGATGGATGATCTGCGCATGATGACCTTGCGCAATCGTATTGTCGCCCAGGCGCGTGTCACGCCCCAGCAGGATCCCACGCCTGCGCCACGGTCTTTGTGGCAACCGTCCAAGCCTTCTTTTCGTTGGGGTGCGGAATTGGCTTTAGGTGCGGCTTTGTTGGTATTAGGTCTTTGGGTTGGGCAGTCTTTAAATGGAGATTCCCGCCAAGAGGTTGTTGCTCAGATACAGAGTGAGCAACAAATTTCTGTCATAGCCATGGCAACACCATGGGAGGGTTGGATCGAGGAAGGAGAATAAAAACAAATGACCGAGGAGCGGAAAAAAATGAGCTGCACAGGATGTGCCGCGTGGACGACCATAGTTTCAGTTGCTCTCAATCTATTTCTTGTGGGGGTTATCGTCGGCCCTTTGCTGGGACCTGATAGGGATAGAGAGCCATTTCCGGAGCAAGTCCGGATCGGGCAGCCCATGCGCCCACCGCGTGAACCCGGCTTTGTGTTGGATCGCGTGTCAAAAGAGCTGCAGACTGAAGATGCGGAAAAACTGCGCGTCATCTTTCAAGAAGAGCGTAAAGGTTTTAAAAAACGTCACAACACAATGCATGCCTCTATGCAAAAATTGGCCGCTCTTTTGAAAGCGGAAAAGCCAGATATGGCCGCTTTACATCAGGTGATGGATGAGATCCATGCCTTTGGTGAAGGTATGCATCAAGGGATGAACCATGCTTTGGAACGTGTGGCTACCGAAGTCTCGTTTGAGGGGCGTCAGAAAATTGCCAAGGCTATGGAAAAAGGCCTTTTCGGCGGCGGCCCAATGCCGCCCCCACCCGGTGGGCATAGAGAAGGTTATCGGGGCTTAAATGAAGAAGACATGCCCCCCATGCCTGCGATGAACGAGAACGACGGCCCCGTGTCGCCCATCCTTGGATCTGCCCCATCACCGCAAAATCCTTAAGACAACCGAGATGTCCTAACATGCACGCCCTTAACCCAGTTAAGGGCGTCTTGTTTTGTTATAATCCTTTTTCGTGCCTTCTTTATAAAATCAGGCTCGGCAAAGCGCATAAGTGTGCTATGACGACCATATGAAAAAAGAAGAATTTTCCTCCCGCGCTGTAGCTTATGATATTTTGCAGGCTGTTGTCCGTAAAGGCCAAGCGCTTGATGAAATCATGGCCAAGCATCCCGAGCTTGCGACGCTTGAAAAACGTGATCGCGCTTTTGTGCATGCGCTTGTGGCCTGTACGCTTCGGCGGTTGGGGCAGGTTGATGCTGCGATCAAAGGGTGCCTTGAAAAACCGCAGGAGGTGAAAGCCCCTGTGATGGACATTTTACGTCTTGGGGTTGCTCAGCTTTTATTTTTGGGCACGCCTCATCACGCCGCCGTTGATACGTCGGTTGAATTGGCTGCGGCGGGAAATCCAACGCGCCCCTATAAGGGATTGATTAATGCCGTCTTGCGTCGTTTGACACGGGAAGGTGAAGCGATTGTGAAGGCCCAAGATGCCGCACGTCTGAACACCCCTGATTGGTTGTGGCTCAGCTGGCGTCAGGCCTATGGCACCGCTAAAGCGCGTGAAATTGCGCTTGCCAATTTGGGCGAAGCGTTGATTGATCTGTCGGTTAAATCCGATGCCGAGGGCTGGGCCCAAAAACTGGGCGCTCGCTTGTTGCCCACGGGCAGTCTGCGATTGGATGGAAGCATCCCTGTGCAGGAATTGGAAGGGTATGCCGAGGGCGCGTGGTGGGTGCAAGATGCCGCCGCCGCTTTGCCTGCGCGTATGTTGGGTGATGTGAGCGGGAAGCGCGTGATGGATTTGTGCGCCGCGCCCGGTGGCAAAACATTGCAACTTGCTGCGGCTGGCGCTCGCGTATCGGCTGTGGATCGCTCGGAAAAACGTCTTGTCCGCTTGAAAGAAAATTTGGAGCGCACGAAATTGGAAGCCGCCGTGTTCTGTGCCGATGCGCAAAGCTGTACACTTGGCGAAAAAGCGAATGCAATTTTGCTGGATGCGCCATGCAGCGCGACAGGTACGATCCGCCGCCATCCCGATGTGCAGCGTTTGAAGTCGCCCGATGATGTGGGACGTATGGCGATGCTTCAGGCGCGGCTTTTGGATCATGCGGCCAGCGACTTGCTGGAATCTGGCGGCACGTTGGTTTATGCGGTTTGTTCGTTGCAGCCCGAAGAGGCGGAAAAGCAGATAGATCTTTTCTTGGAACGCACGCCGAATTTCAAACGCAAACCTATTTTGGCAGAAGAGGTCGGCGGCGCAAGCGAGCTTTTGACCCCCATTGGAGACATTCGGTGCTTGCCTTGCCATTGGGCCGATATCGGCGGCCTCGATGGGTTCTTTGTGGCACGATTGGTGAAGGCGGGTTAATTTTAGACGAAGGGGTCTTCATCGATCTCTTACGTAACCAGTAAAAACCCGCATCATATCGACGGCAACAAAGACAAAGGCCCGTTGATGTTGGGCAAGATGATATTGAATGAAACTATTTAATCCTGCGCGTTTACTATTCTGAAAATGATAACATAAGCCATACGAAATTATGCTTGGTCAGGACGTATGAGCGAACCCGATTCAAAGAATGCTTTTTACCGTGGGCGCACTTGGTCCCAATGGTACGCCGAAAGCGGGCCCCTATGGGGGAACGAGCCAAGCATCGTTGCTGACCTGTTTTTGAACAGAGTGTCCGCGCCCTGTCGAGGCATTGACGTTGGTTGTGGTTATGCGCGGGATTCACTTGCTTGCGCAAAACGGGGCCATCAATTCGTTGCGATGGACCCGGCTTATGATGGCTTGTTGAAGGGAAAGAAAGCCTATGAACAGCTCAGAAGAAAGAGGCCGATAGGCGGCACCGTCGATTTTGTGCAAGGAACCATTCATGCTTTCAGAACCGATGCAGCCGCCCCAAAGTTTGATGCGATCCTTTCCAACAGGACGTTGCATATGATGAGCGATCCCCAGCTTAAAGGGTTCGTGTGTGCGGCGGCTGATTTACTAAAAACGGGTGGGTATCTTATTTTGAGTGCGGCATCGCCAAGCGATTTTTCTCCTGATAAAGAAAGTTGGCAGCCGGGGAAAGAAGGGCGCATGGCTCAAAGGAAAGATGGATCCCCACCGCCAGTTTATTTTCTCAGCCAGGCTTTTCTGACTTCGTTGTTTGCTCCGTATTTCAAGATCCATGATCTTTTTGAAGGCACAGATCCTGTCGATGCCCCCAAGGGAGCGATGAGATTGAACATCATGTGTGCAACACGAAATGCCACACCTTGATGCAGGCATTAACCAATATCTTTGGTCTTTTTGAAAATAATGTGCGGTGATAGGTTCCTCGTACTTCAAGCATTGGATTACGTGCTAATGTTTTAACGAACATTTTGTACAATGAGCTTTTTCCTCCCTTGCGTAAAGCTTCCGGTCCTTATGATCTTGGTACATGGATGTTTAATGAAAAATGCGCGTCACATATGGCACTTAGCTGTACGGTCTATCCTGAGTATGTCAAAGATACGTTGCTCATCATGGGGCACGTTCTAACAAAGACGGCTTGTGATGGAGCCGCCGATAAATTGGCGGATCGCCAAAGGGTAGATAATACCAATTGGAAAAGCCGCTCGTTGCCCTCTTGGCGCGACACACAAGGCCTTTTGAGCGCGTGGGTGCGTTATGGTCGCATTCCTTCTGAACAAGAATGCCATGACATTATCCAGTCCATTAAACCTGCCGACTTTGCTGGCATGGCGCAGGAAATGCTGGCTGGTCCTGTCGGCGTTTGTATGGAAGGTAATCTTAAAGGGCTCCCTTCGCGGGCAGAGGTTCCCGGCTTGCTTGGTGCGAAAGGGGCCCTGTCGAGCCAGCCTTAACAAGTTGTTAGCATGATCTTTAGGAATCTGCGGTATTTAAGAGTTTGATTGCCTTATCCATCTGAAATTGTTAGATTTCAATCATGCAAAAGCCCATTCGTCTTGCTCCGTCCATTCTTTCCGCCGACTTTGCCTGTTTGGGGCAAGAGGTTCGGGAGATTGATGCCGCTGGTGCCGACTATATTCATATCGATGTGATGGACGGCCATTTTGTGCCCAACATCACGATTGGTCCCGCCGTCGTGAAGGCGCTGCGTCCGCACAGCACCAAAGTTTTCGATGTCCATTTGATGATTTCGCCCGTGGATCTGTTTATCGAAGGCTTTGCCAAAGCTGGGGCCGACATCATCACCGTTCACCCCGAGGCTGGCCCCCATCTTCATCGCACGCTTCAGCTTATCAAGGCTCAGGGTAAGAAAGCGGGTGTGGCTTTGAACCCCGCGACGCCGATTTCTGCCATCGAAAATGTTATCTCCGATGTGGATCTCGTGCTTGTGATGTCTGTCAATCCCGGTTTTGGTGGCCAATCCTTTATTGAGACTCAACTTGAGAAGATCAAGTCTTTGCGCAGTGTGATCAATGCGTTGGGTAAGGATATTGATCTAGAAGTTGATGGCGGCGTGAACGTTAAAACGGCCCCACGGATTATTGCTGCTGGTGCGGATGTCCTCGTCGCAGGCACGGCTGGCTTTGCCGGAGGCTCTGCTCAGTATGCATCCAATTTGGCAGCCTTGCGCGGATAGGGTGGCGGCCACATGGAAAGCCCCGCCAAACTCCTTCATCAAATTAAACGGCGCGTTCAGTCTGTCACGTACGGAAGTCCCATCTATCGAATGATGCTGGATCAAGGCCCCTTGCCGGAACGGTTGCGTCTGTCCGTCCCCGACATATGGCCCGGCGATGCCAAACAAGGGCAAACCTTGATTGCCAGCCCGTTGGGTTTGTTTGATTTGGATGAGACGTTACGTTCCGAGCATAAACGAAGGCTGCTGACTCATGATGGGTTGCGCGATCTGCGCGCCGTTGGAAGCGAGATGGCGCGTCGCAAATGTGTCTCGTTGATCCATGAATGGATTGAGGATCAAGAGCCGTGGGACGAAGATAGTTGGGCACCCGGCATTTTGGGGGCACGCTTGGCGAATTGGATCGCCTTTTATGATTTCTATGGTTCTGCCGCCAGCCATGATTTTACGAAAAGCCTGATCCTGAATCTTGTTCGCCAGCTGCGCCACCTGCAATATACGTCGCAGGCCAATTTAATTGGGGTGGATGGGCTTTGGGCGATCAAGGGCCTTATTTATGGCGGGCTTTGCGTGACGGACGGAGAGAAGTCGTTGAGCCTCGCGCTTGATCTTTTGAAACGACAGCTTGATGCCGAGATCCTTACGGATGGTGGCCATATTTCGCGTAATCCTCAACTTCATGCCGATTTGTTGCGCGTGCTAATTGATCTTCGCACAGCGTTGACGGCTGCGAAGCTCGAAGTGCCTCATGAGCTTTCTTTATCTATTGCGCGGATGATTCCTGTCCTTAAACTCTTTCGTCATGGTGATGGTGGGTTGGCTTTGTTTAATGGCGCACAGGAGGCTTCGGTCTTGCACCTTGATGCAACATTGACATTGTCACAGGTCAAGGGACGCATTTTGAAGCGATTGCCCCATATGGGTTATGAACGCATGACGGCAGGGCGAAGTCTTCTTTTGGTTGATGTTTCTGGCCCGCCCCCACGCGGTTATGATCAAGCCGCCCACGCTGGATTGATGAGTTTTGAGTTTAGTGTCGGTAAAGAGCGTATCTTGACGAATTGTGGGGCAGGTCTTGAGGGCGACCCTGCCTGGCATCTCGCTATGGCCTCGACGGCGGCGCATAATACGATGACCCTTAGTGATACAAATGCTTGCGAGCTATTGCCTGATGGTGGCATAGGCCACCGTCCGCGAGACGTTGTCACGCAGCGCTATGAACAAGAAGGCGTGCAGTTTATTGAGGTTTTTCACGATGGTTATATGCCCAAGCACAAGGTCGGACTCCAGCGTATTTTAGGTCTCGCTGAAGAGGGGGACGAATTGCGTGGGCGCGAAGTTCTTGCTGCCCCAATCGGAAAAGATTTTACGGTCCGCTGGCACATTCATCCTGATGTGAGTGTAATGTTGGCCCATGGTGGAGCTTCGGCTTTGTTGCGCACTCTTTCTGGCGCGGGGTGGCGCTTGCGTGTTTATGGACCCTGTGGTGGAGACCTTGCCTTGGAAACAAGCGTTTATTGTGGCAAGGGGGTTCCTCGTCGTACCCTTCAGCTCAGAGTATCGGGCCGGACGATTGAGAATCCGATGTTCATCGAATGGACGTTAACGCGTGAGAAAACCAAGAAGGGCAAATGAAAATGATCAAGCATAATGTGCTCTGTCAGACTGTGACAAAAAAGGGCTCTCACAAAGGCATTACTCTTATTGAACTTGCCATCGTTCTTGGCGTGATGGGACTTGTGGGCGCTTCGATCTGGGCGACGGCCAGTTCCGTGCGTTCCCGTCAATCCATTCAAGATTCGGTTCAGCTTGTCTCTGAAATTGCGGCAAATGTGCGTGGCGTCTATACGGGATTTTCCGGCGGGGCCGTGCCGGATCTTCAAACTCAGATTGATCGCGGTTTTTATCCCTTGTCGATTGTGAATGAGGATAAGACGGATACCCTCAATGCTTGGGGTGGCACTGTGCATTTGACGTTCCCCGGTTCAGGCCCCATGAACGGCTTTTCGATTGAGTTTAGCTTGCCGAATGGGTTGTCGAGTGTTGCTCGCCGCGAAGCTTGTTTGGGGATGATTACGCGGATGCAGGGCTCATCAACAATCAATCCGGCGACAGGAAGCGCATGGACAACTTCAGGTTCTCTGCCCTCCGGCGGGGTCCCTTCGTTGGATCTAACGCAAGGCTCAGGGCCATCCTTAGTGTTTGTCAATACGGGGTCATGGGTCAATGTCACCGGGACATCTGCGGGGTCTTTGTTTGGGCCCAGCGGATCAAATGATTGTAATGGTTTTGCCTATTATTATCGACTTTAACAGTGTGCAGCGCTTTCAATACGTCAGTTTATAGACGGATTGGTATTATGTGTCATATCAGCGGACCTAAGAACGGACTCATTGAAAGGGCCGCTCTCAATCACTTGCTCTGCGCCGCGATCCTTTTGCGCGTTGGTCAGCTTCTCTTCCATTCGCTCATAGTGGCGAAGATAACGGTCCGTGATGAGTTCTGTACGGAAGATAATGCAAACATCCGTTGTGTTGAACTGATGATCAATATAGGCGCCATCGCCAATGACACAGCCCACGCGTAGATAACCTTTAATCAGCGGGGGGAGGCTGTTTTGTCCGGCCTTGGGATCAAGTTTGATGTTGTTAAAGCTGAGATCGTCAAAGGCGTGATCAGGATCGAAGGCATTCTTGGGCAAGATATTCATATCCACGTAAACGTCGGGCAGAGCGCGTGCGCGGAGTTCTTCCGGCGCAAGGTGATAGTGATACAGATAGGAAAGAGGAACCGCATGTTCTTGAGGATCCGTTCCGTGCATACTGGCGCAGCCAAACATCAGCTTGATGTCGTGGCGGAACATATAGGCGGCAAGGCCTTTCCATAAAATGCTCATGACGGTGCCCGTGCGGTAATTCTTATGGATGCACGAACGACCAAGCTCAAGGATCTCGCCGGGATAGTTGATGAGCGGCGTAATGTCAAACTCGCTGGCAGAATAATAGCCGCCATTTTTAGCGGCAGCTTCGCGGCGGATCAGTCGATAGGTGCCGATGACTTTGTTCATGCCCTCGCGGGCGTTGTCCAGAACCAAAAGATGTTCGCAGCAGTCATCCATTGAGTCAAAATCACGTTTGCTGGCCGCAACTTCGGGGGAGGCGGTTGCTCCCATTTCTTCATAGAAGATTTGGTAACGGAGGGCTTGTGCGGCTCTAACTTCTTCGGGCGTTTTTGCAAGTCTGACTTGCAACGAGCCTGCGATTAAATCCTGCTCAAGCAGGGCAAGAACGGATGGCGTGATCATAATAACCTCTGTCCGTGGCAAGTCATTCTGATGTGACTTTGTTGAAGGGAAGGTGCCGGCAGGTCACTAGGCATTCTTTCTTGTTAGTGGGACGCTATCATAATTTTTTATGTGGTGCAAATTGGATTCAAAACAAAAGATAGGACGTGTTTTACAGGAAAACCGTCCTATCTTTTTATCGTGTCGTCAATAATTAAGCGGCCTTACGGCCTGTCGTGCGTCGTGATGTGCCAAGGCCAATTTGTTTGGCCAGTTTGCTGCGTTGCTTGGCATAGTTCGGTGCAACCATGGGATAGTCGGCGGGTAGGCCCCAACGTTCCCGATATTGATCGGGAGTCATGTTGTAGGCTGTCTTTAAATGGCGCTTCAGCATCTTTAGTTTTTTGCCGTCTTCCAGACAAACGATAAACTCAGGTGTTACAGATTTACGGACAGGAACGGCAGGATCTGGTCGCTCTTCAGGGGTCGCCAAACCCCCAGCGCCAAGATGAGACAGGCTTTGATAGATTGTGTCCATCAAAGAAGGCAAGTCGCCGGGACTTATGACATTATTGCCGACATAAGAAGAAATAATTTGTGTTGCTAAGGCCAGAAGGCGTTCATTGCTTGTCGTATCGCAGACGCTCTTTTCTGACGTATGTTTGTCGGGCATTCGTGAACTCCTGAAAGTATGTTGGGCGTCAATGAATAGAAAAAATTGACGACTGATCAAACAGATATGCGTTATTTGTATCTTTCCTGTCAAGTCATCAATAATAAATATTTACTCAATTGAAGATGTGAGGGCATTAATCATAATATTGAGAACAAGGCTATTTTAGACTTCAATAAGAACGCCTTCTTTCAACTCACAGATGCGGTCCATGCGTTGGGCAAGGTCGTGGTTGTGGGTGGCCATCAGTAAGCCTAGCTCTTGGTTGTTGGCGACATGATGTAAAACTTCAAAGACATGGCCCGCTGTGTGCGGATCAAGGTTGCCCGTGGGTTCATCTGCGATTAGCAAAGCAGGGCGATTGGCAAGGGCGCGTGCTATCGCGATGCGTTGTTGTTCGCCGCCCGACAATTGTGAGGGCCGATGACTGGCGCGGGGAAGAAGGTTGATCAGATCCAAAAGTTCATCAGCGCGTTGACCCGCTTTTTCTTTTGTTACGCCTGCGATCATTTGCGGCAAGATGATATTTTCTCGCGCTGAAAATTCAGGCAGCAGATGGTGAAATTGGTACACAAAACCAATAGAACTAAGGCGTAGCGCCGTGCGTCCCGTATCGTTCAAATCACTTGCTGGTTGGCCTGCGATTTGAATTTCGCCGCTGTCGGGTTTTTCAAGAAGACCCGCAATGTGCAGCAAGGTTGATTTTCCTGCGCCGGATGGGCCTATCAGTGCCACTTTTTCGCGAGCATGTACGGTTAGTTCGCACCCTTTTAGCACATCAAGCTTGTTTTCGGCTTGAATAAACGTGCGGCAAATGGCGCTGAGTTGAAGAACGGGATTACTCATAACGCAAGGCCTCCACGGGGTCGAGCTTGGCCGCGCGCCAAGAGGGATACAGGGTCGCCAAAAAGGAAAGCGCAAGAGCCATCACGACGACTTGAATGACTTCATTCCAATCAAGAATAGCGGGAAGATGCGACAGAAAATAGATTTCCGCCGAAAACAAGTCCGTGCCTGTCAGGCTTTGAATGCCTTGACGGATATGTTCGATATTTTTGGCAAAGGTCACGCCAAGGATCAATCCAAATGTTGTGCCCAAAACGCCGACGCTGGCCCCCGCAAGAAAGAAGATGCGCATAACCATCCCACGTGTCGCGCCCATCGTGCGCAAGATGGCGATGTCGTGGCCCTTATCTTTGACGAGCATGATAAGACCTGAAATGATGTTAAACGCAGCGACGAGAATGATAAGTGTCAGGATCAAAAACATTACGTTTTTTTCAACTTGCAGTGCCGTGAAAAAGCTGGAGTTGCTTTGCTGCCAATCCAGAAGCCGTGTGTTGGTTTGACCCAACGCTTCCATGACAGCCATCTTGGTATCGTCGAAACGATGAGGCTGCGTGATATAAATTTCAAGAGCAGAGACGCCGCCGAACGTGCGGAAAAATGTTTTGGCGCTCTCAAGGGGCATAAACACAAAACCATTATCGTATTCATACATGCCCACGTCAAAAATGGCAGCAATCGGATAGGTTTTCATGCGTGGCGCCGATCCAAAGACTGTGGCTTTGGTCGTGGGAGAAATAAGGGTAAGGCTGTCACCAGCATGCAGACCAAGGCGCATCGCCATGCGCTTGCCAATCGCGATTTTGTCGTCATGGAAATCGCTGAGAGCGCCTTCGACAATATGATTTGCGATAATGGCGCGTTTTTGGAAAAGATCCGGCTGCACACCGCGCACCATTGCGCCAGACGCGCTTCCGTTGCTTGTGATAAGCGTTTGACCTTCAACAGAGGGCGAGACTTCAAGCACGCCGGGAACGGCCCTAATCTTGGCCACAAGCGGTTCGTAATCGGTCAAAGGAAAGCCATCTTGGCTATACACATTCAGGTGGCCGTTCAGGCCAAGCACGCGATCAAACAATTCGGCGCGAAATCCATTCATGACAGACATGACGATAATCAGCGTGGCCACACCAAGACCGATGCCCAAAAGCGAAAACCAACTGATAACCGAGATAAAGCCTTCCTGTCTGCGCGCACGCAGATAGCGAAGGGCAACCATGGTTTCAAAGGGGGAGAAGAGGGACATGACAGGGTTCAGGGGCTAGGGTTCAGGGTTCAGGGAAGAAGAAAAAGGAGTCTTCCTGACCCCTGAATCCTGAACCCTGACCTCTCTCTTAATACGCTCTTGCAAAAATGACTTCCTGTGTGGCGGGTTGCCCCGTCAAAACGCAGGTGCCTGTCTGTCCGTCTTGATCGAACGGAATGCAACGCACGGTTACGCCAAGAATGTCAAGTTTGACAAGCGAGGATTCATCGCCGCACCATTTGGCGCGAACAAAGCCTTGGCCGCTTGTAAAGCCGCTGTCGGCATCGTCTTTGCTGAAATAGGCTTCAAATGCAGCCCAGTCTTTGATGTCGCGCCGTGTGCGCTCTTCACGGAAACGCAAAGCGGCATCATACAGTGATTGTTGAATGTCGGCTAGGACGGCACCTGCATTTCCGACAAAGGTTGAGCGATCTTCAAAGCTTTTGCCGGCTTCCAATTTATCGCGCCGCGTGACACAGACTTTGTTGCCAGCAAGGTCTTTGGCTCCGATTTCAAGAAGAAGCGGCGCGCCGCGTTTGATCCAATCCCAGCGTTTATCGCTTCCAGAAATGTCGCGTGTGTCAATCTTGATGCGCAACGGATTGCCATCGAGCGTTTCGCATAGCAAGTCAGCTTTAATCTGTTCGCAATAGCTCATAATCTCGTCCTTTGGGGAGTCTTCGCGCAGAACGGGCATGATAACAATTTGATAGGGTGCAATGCGTGGTGGGACCTTCATGCCGTTATCGTCGCCATGTGTCATCACAAGCGCCCCCAGAAGGCGCGTTGAAACGCCCCACGATGTTGTGTGCACATATTCCAAGCTGCCATCGCGGCTTTGATATTGAATATTGCAAGATTTAGCAAAGCTGTGGCCCAGATAATGCGAGGTCCCAGCTTGCAAGGCGCGACCATCTTGCATCATCGCTTCAATGCACAGCGTGTTGACAGCGCCGGGGAAACGTTCGGCGGCAATTTTTTCGCCCTTGATAACGGGAACGGCCAGATATTCTTCGCTGAACGCAGCATAAATATCAAGCATTTGCTTGGTTTCATTCATAGCATCATCAAACGTTTCGTGCGCCGTGTGGCCTTCCTGCCAAAGGAATTCCGCCGTGCGAAGCAGAATGCGCGGACGCATTTCCCAGCGTGACACGTTTGCCCATTGATTGAGAAGCAAAGGCAAATCGCGATAGGACTGAATCCATTTGCTCATGGATTCACCGATGATTGTTTCCGATGTTGGGCGGATGACCAGCGGCTCTTCAAGTTCGCCATCGGGGACAAGCTTGCCTTCCGCATTTTTTGTCAAGCGGTGATGTGTGACAACGGCCATTTCCTTGGCAAAGCCTTCGACATGTTCGGCCTCACGCTGGAAATAGCTCAGCGGAATGAAAATCGGGAAATAATAGTTTTCGTGTCCTGTATCCTTAAAGCGGCGATCCAAATCATGATGCATTTGTTCCCAAACGCCGTAACCCCATGCTTTGAGGATTTGACAGCCACGTACGCCGGAAAGTTCGGCAAAGTCAGAGGCGCGCACGATCTTTTGATACCACTCGTTATAGTTTTCGGCTCGGGTGGGGGATATGGCTGTTTTCTGTGCTTTGGTGTTCATGGTTTGCTTTGCTTGGTTGCGGGTTGTTGCGGCGCTTGGTTTTTGGACCCACCGAAAACCACCAACACCGTCATTCCGGATCTGCGCTCTTATATCCCACGCGACAAAAGAGCTTGTCCGGAATGACGGCTATTTAATGTTTTATAGCAGGCAAAAAGAAACAGCGCGTCATGCACGATGATAGAAGGTTTCTGGCCCAAAGAGCAAGGGGGAAGCGTAAGAAAATTAACGCGGCTTCAGACACAAAACGGCCAGATTATCTTGCTGGGCGTTGGTCAGGGGCTGGCCGTTGAAAAGGACCTGCTCGCCCGTCAGGGTCAGCGTGCCGAGCTGCACATCATTGCTCTTCATCGCTGAGGCGGGTAGGGCGGATGTATCCATTTTCAGGAAGCTCATCAGATCGACCGTCAACGGGATCGCGATTTCGCCGGGTAGAGTTAACGTGTTGCCACTACCCAAATCGGCAGGGACAACGGCACGGCCATGCACATCAATGCCGGGTTGATAGGCCACGTCAGCATCCGGCACGTGTTTGACAAGAGCTTCGCAGAAACGTGAATCGATTTGTGGCGCAGACGTAGCGGCGAGGGAAGGTGTCATCAGAGAAACGAGGGCGAGCAGCAGAAACAGAACAAAGTTTGTCAAGCGCCCAAACTTGCCATTTGTCATTCCGGACATTTTTCTTTTCGTCCTTTTGGGCGAAAGAAAAGTGATCCGGAATCCCATTTGGTTTTGTCTTATGCCGTAAATCAAATGGGATTCCGGGTTCGCGCCTAGGCGCGCCCCGGAATGACAAATGGAGAGAATGGTTCTTATCCTCAAAATTATCCTTCCAGGCTCTTACGTGCGGCGGTGAGTTTTTCAATCATCGTTTGCGCGTTGGTGCGGCGCTCGTAATGTTCGTCTAGGATTTCTTGCGGGGCGCGGGACACAAAGTTTTCGTTGGCCAGCTTCACTTCCACCTTTTTGATTTCGTCCGCCCACTTGGCCATTTCTTTTTCAAGACGGGCGCGTTCGGCGTTTAAATCAATAACACCTTCAAGCGGCAGGATCAGCGTTGCTTCGTCAACAACGGCTTGTGCTGCATTTTTCGGCGTTTCTGTCGTGAGCGTCACGCTGGATAGGCGGGCAAGCTTTTTGATGATGGCCTCGTGCGTGGCAAGGCGTGCTTGTGTCGTGTCCTTTGCATCCTTCAACAGCAAACCAATCTGCGCACTTGCCGGAACGTTAAGCTCTTGGCGAACGTTTCGGACAGAGGTGATAAGACGTGTCACCCAGTTCATTTCCGCTTGCGCGTTTTTATCAACCGCAATTGATGAGGTCGGCCATGAGGACGTCATCAGTTGCGTCCCGTCGCCTACGATTTGCGCCCAGAGCTCCTCGGTGATGTAAGGCATAAACGGATGCAGGATTTTCAGCATTTGTGCGAGCACCCATGCTGTCGTCGCCCGCGTTTCGGCGGCGGCTTGTGCGTCGTCACCAGCCAAGACCGGTTTTGTGAACTCAAGATACCAATCGCAGAACGTGTTCCAGATAAACTCGTAAACCGCATGCGTTGCCAGATCGAAGCGATAGGCGTCAAGATGTGCGGCAACCGTATCGGCGGCGGCGAGGGTTTCACCCACGATCCATTTGTTGACCGTATGTTGCACGCTGGCCGGATCGAACGAAGGCACCCATGAGCATTCATTCATCTGACAGAAACGTGCTGCATTCCAAAGCTTCGTCGCAAAGTTGCGGCTTGTTTCAATGCGCGAGGTTGCAAGCTTGATGTCGCGCCCCGGCGTTGACAGGTTGGCAAGCGTAAAGCGCAAAGCATCACAGCCATATTGGTCAATCGTGACCAGCGGGTCGATGATGTTGCCCTTCGACTTCGACATTTTCTGGCCTTTTTCGTCGCGGACCAGCGCGTGGATATAGACGGTGCGGAACGGCACATCTTTCATAAAATGCATGCCCATCATCATCATGCGGGCGACCCAGAAGAAGATGATGTCAAAACCCGTGACAAGGCAATCCGTGGGGTAATAGCGGTTGAGTTCCGGCGTTTGCTCTGGCCAACCCAACGTGGAGAAGGGCCACAACGCAGAGGAAAACCATGTGTCGAGCACATCTTCGTCGCGCTTCAGTTCAACTGGATGGCCATAGTGGGCGTCGGCCTGTGCTCGCGCTTCGGCTTCGTCGTTGGCTACGAAATAGTGGCCATCTTCGCCATACCATGCGGGGATTTGATGGCCCCACCAAAGCTGCCGCGAAATGCACCACGGCTCGATGTTGCGCATCCAAGCGTAGTAGGTGTTCGTCCATTGCTCAGGCACGAACTTCGTTTTACCGGATTCAACAGCTTCGAGAGCGGGTTTCGCAAGCGTTTGCGCGTCGCAATACCATTGTTCGGACAGCCACGGTTCAATAGGCACGCCGGAACGGTCGCCATGGGGGACCGTGTGAACGTGCGGCACGATCTGATCGAGAAGGCCGAGTTCTTCCATATCCGCGACGATTTGCTTACGCGCCGCGAAACGCTCCATGCCGTAATATTTTTCCGGCACATCGTCATTCAGATGAGCGTGCTTGTCAAAAATATTGATCATTTCAAGCTTGTGGCGCTTGCCAACTTCGAAATCGTTGAAGTCGTGTGCGGGCGTGATTTTCACCGCGCCTGTGCCTTTTTCGGGATCGGCATAGTCGTCGCCAATGATGGGTATCAGGCGGCCAACAAGCGGCAGCTTGACCATCTTGCCGATCAAATGCTTCAGCTTTTCATTTTCAGGATGTACAGCAACGGCGGTATCGCCCAGCATGGTTTCAGGGCGCGTCGTCGCGACGATGATAAACTCATCGGAGCCTTCGATAGGATATTTGAAGTGCCACAGATTGCCTTTAATTTCTTTTGCCTCAACTTCAAGATCCGAAATCGCCGTCAGCATCTTGGGGTCCCAGTTCACAAGACGCTTGTCTTTGTAAATTAGCTTTTCGTTATAGAGCTGCACGAAGACTTTTGTGACGGCTTTGTTCAGCCCCTCATCCATCGTAAAGCGTTCACGCGGCCAATCGAGCGACGCGCCAAGGCGGCGTAATTGCTTGGTGATTGTGCCGCCGGATTCGGCCTTCCATTCCCAAACTTTTTTCAGGAAGGCGTCGCGGCCCATCGTGCGGCGATCAATGCCTTGCGCCGCCAGTTGACGTTCGACGACCATCTGCGTTGCGATGCCCGCATGGTCCGTGCCGGGTTGCCACAACGTATCTTTGCCCTTCATGCGTTGATAGCGGATAAGGGCGTCTTGGATGGTGAAGGTCAGGCCATGGCCCATGTGAAGGCTGCCCGTCACGTTTGGCGGCGGGATCATGATGCAATAAGGCGACGCCTTGGATTGCGGGTTACAGGCGAAGGCCCCCGACTGTTCCCATGCGGGATAAAGCTTGGCTTCGGTGGTGGCGGCTTCGTATGTTTTTTCGATAGGCATGATCTTTTCCTAATTCATATGGCGTTCATTAAATGTCGGCGGGTTGATATCGGCTTCTCAAACAAACCGTCCCAGTTTGGGTTTGCTTGTTCAATCAACCGGATTTTCCACTCCCGTTTCCATTTCTTCAACTTCTTTTCACATTCAATCGCAGCTTCGATCGAACCGAATTCTTCAAAATACACAAGCCTGTGCACTTTATGCGCCTGAGTGAAACTCTTGTGGATTTCGTTTTTATGTTCACTCACGCGTTTGATTAAATCTGACGTCACCCCGATATAAAGCGTTCCGACGGTTTTGCTTGCAAGGATGTCAACATACCCAATTGTTTCGAAGTTAACGTACATTGTGTCTCGCCGCGAAAGCAGATTGAAGGGAATATGGAATAGAACAAAAGAACAGCCCAACTTGTCAAGAACAGGAGAAAAACATGCCCTACGTTGAACCGTCCCATGCCGACATTTTAGAAATTCTTGGCAGGGTTAAGACCATCGCCTTGGTGGGGGCCAGCGAAAATCCAGACCGCCCAAGTCATCGGGTCATGGCCTTTTTGCAAGGCAAGGACTATCGCGTACTCCCTGTCAATCCGGGTTTGGCGGGACAGAATTTGTTGGGCGAACCCGTCTTCGCGTCTTTGGCAGAGATTCCCGAACCTGTCGATATGGTCGATATTTTCCGCAACAGCGAGGCCGCAGGGCCCATCACGGATGAGGCCATCGCCAAAGGAGCCTCGGTCATATGGATGCAGCTTGGTGTCATTAACCATGAGGCCGCCGATCGGGCGTTGGATGCAGGTCTGAATGTTGTGATGGATCGTTGCCCCGCCATTGAGCTGGGGCATTAGTCATGCTCAAAAATATTTTTCAGCTTAAAATGACCGCCGACGAAGAATCAATGGGTTAGGGTATTGACAATGCATATAGGGTAGAAGGCGAAGTTGAGGGGGAGGAGGAAATCGCCGACTTCCTCCGCTTCACTCGTTCAAGCCATGACGTGCTGTTCCCCCCAAAAAACATCAGGTCGTTGGCGTAACGGGGCTTTCCGTTGGGGCCGTTGGGGACGTGGTGTCCGCGATTTGGCGCATGTCTGCAGGCTTGGCTTCTTCAGGTGTAGGTGTTTGCCCGGGCACTTCCGCGCCTGTTGCCATTGCCGCATGCCCCTTTTTGCTGTGATCTTCGCCGATCATAAGCACAACGGCAGGATGGACGAACAGGGTGAAGATCGTGCCAATGGACAAGCCGCCCGCAATCACAAGGCCCATGTTGAAGCGAGACAAGGCCCCCGCGCCGCTCGCAAAGATCAACGGCATAACGCCAAGAACCATGGCTGCCGTTGTCATCAAAATCGGACGAAGCCGAACGCCCGATGCATGGACGATGGCCCGCCGTTTGGAATAGCCTTGAAGCATGAGTTTGTTAGCGAACTCAGCGATGAGGATGCCGTGTTTACTGATCAGGCCCATCAGTGTGACAAGGCCAACTTGGGTATAGATGTTGATGCTCGCGCCGTGAATCCCAATCGAGATAAACAGCAAGGCCCCCGCAATTGCCATCGGAACCGAGATCAAGATGGTGATCGGATCGCGGAAACTTTCGAACTGAGCCGATAGGACGAGAAAGATGATGATAAGGGCGAACATGAAGGTGCCGACAAAACCGCTCTTTTCCTGAACGAATTGGCGGGACTGGCCAGAATAATCGACGCTGTAACCTTGGGGGAGTTCCTTGGCGGCGATACCGTCAAGGGCCTCGATAGCGTTACCGAGCGCGATTCCGGGGAACATCACGCCTGAGATGGTGGCTGAGCGCATTTGCTGGAAATGGTTCAGTTTTTCGGGTGCAGCTTTGGTTGTAATGGTTGCAATGGTTGAAAGCGGCACTGTGCTTCCATCACCTGAGCGGATGTAATAGTTGGCAAGTTGGGCGCTGTTGAGGCGGCTTTTTTGCTCAACCTGTGGAATGACTTTGTAGGAACGGCCTTCAAAGCTGAAATAGTTGACATAGCCACCACCGAGCATGGAGCTAAGCGCGCTGCCAACCTCGTTCATGGTCAAGCCCAAAGTTGCGGCCTTGTCACGATCAATCTGAACGGTGGCTTGGGGAAGATCGACCTTGAGGTCGTTGTTGATAAACATAAACATGCCGGTCTTGCGGGCTGCGTCAAGAAAGTCATTTGAGACAGCGAGCAGGCGTTCATAGTTTTCAGTTGTTTTAACAACAAACTGGATCGGAAGCCCGCGACTTCCGGGAAGCGGTGACGGTTGAATAGCGGCAGCGTTCACGCCCGGAAGGGAGGAAACGTCTTTTTGGACCAAGGGTTGCAGGTCAGATGCCGTTTGCTTGCGTTCATCCCATGGTTTGAGGACAACGCCAGCAATGGACTGACCCGGTATATCAAGTTGAAAGACGTGGTCTGTTTCTGGATAAGCCGAAAACATTTTGTAGGCTTCGCGTGTGTAGAGAAGTCGTTGATCCAATGTGGCCGTGGGAGAGGCCGTGCCAAAGGAGATTACGACGCCTTGATCTTCTTGCGGCGCGAGTTCGGATTTCGAGGATGAATAGAGGAAAAAGATGCTGCCCAAAATGATAAGGGAAAAGACAACGGTTACGGGCAGATAGTTAAAGCTGGCGTCAAGGATGCGTTCATACCAACAACGCAGGCGCTCGAATTGAGCCTCAAGCCAATCGACAAGCTCTTCATGCCAAACGGTGCTTTCGTGGCGATGGGGCTTGAGGATTTTCGAGCACATCATCGGGGAGAGTGTCAGCGCAACGATAGTCGAAATCGTAACAGCCCCGACGAGTGTAAAGGCGAACTCGGTGAACAAAGCCCCGGTTAAACCGGATTGAAAGCCGATGGGAACGTAAACGGCGACCAAAACGATGGTCATCGTGAGGATTGGCGTTGCAAGTTCATGGGCGGATTTCAGGGCAGCCTCAAGCGGGGAGAGGCCTTCCTCCATATGGCGGTCCACGTTTTCGACGACAATAATCGCGTCATCAACGACAAGCCCGATGGCAAGCACAAGGGCGAGCAAGGTAAGGAGGTTGATCGAAAAACCAAAGGCCAACATCATCATAAATGTGCCAATCATCGAGAGCGGAATGGCGATGGTTGGAATGGCCACCGAGCGCGGCGACCCAAGGAAGAGGAAGATGACGACGGTGACGATTAAAACGGCTTCGACTAAGGTTGTGACGACTTCTTTAATGGAGCTTGTCACAAATTTAGTTGAATCATAGACAATGGTGCCTTCCAGCCCTGTGGGAAGGTTTTCTTGAATCTGTGGAAAGACGGCACGAATGCGGTTTACAACTTCAAGCAGATTGGCCGTTGGCGTAACTTGAACGCCGATGTAAACGGCTTCTTTGCCGTCAAAGCCGACGCGAGCTTCGTAACTGTCAGATCCCATCGTGACGTTGGCAACGTCTTCAAGACGAATGATAGCGCCGTTTTCTTGTTTGACAACCATGCGGCGGAATTCGTCAAGGCTGCGTAAATCGGTTGAGGCGTTCAGGTTGACCTGAACCATTTGCCCTTTGGTGTTGCCCAGACCAGAGATGTAGTTGTTGGCAGAAAGCGCGGTGGAAATGTCGGCAGCCGTCAGGTTATAGGCCGCGAGTTTCTGCGGGTCGAGCCACGCACGTAAAGCGAAGGTTTGCGCTCCCAGAATTTCTGCGGTCTGAACGCCTTCGACGGATTGAAGCTTGGGTTGCACAACGCGCAGAAGATAGTCGGTGATGGCGTTTTGATCCAGTGATTTGCTGCTGAATCCGATATACATGGCCGCCAAAGTTTGTCCAACGCTCATTGAGACAACAGGCTGCTGGGATTCCGGGGGCAATTGATTGATAACCGAGCTGACTTTGGAATTGATCTCGGACAACGCATCGTTCGAGTTATAGTTCATGCGCAGATTGGCCGTGATCGTGCTTGTGCTGTTTTGGCTTTCCGACGTCATGTAATCAATGCCGTTGGCCTGTGCGATGGCATTTTCAAGCGGTGTCGTGATAAAGCCCGCGACAATATCCGCATCCGCACCGTAATAAGTTGTTGAGACGGTCACGACAGCGTTTTCTGTGCGGGGATATTGCAAGATGGGCAAGGAGAACACGGCGCGTAAACCCAGAACGATGATCAGAAGGCTGACCACCATCGACAGGATAGGGCGACGGATGAAAATGTCGGTGATATTCATGAGGCTTCGCTCTCTTACTAAAGCTTACTTGTCCACGGGAGCCGGAGCGGCATCGTTTTTAGGTTGGACGTTGTTGTTGATTGTGACAAGTGAACCGTTTTGAAGTTTCATTTGGCCAGCCGTCACGATTTCGTCACCGTCTTTAATTCCGTCAAGAATTGCAATTTGGTCGCCACGAGTCAGTCCCGTTTTAACGAAAGCCATCATTGCCTTTAAGACGGGGCGGCCTTTGTCGTCGGTTCCATCTTTTTTAACGACATAAACAGTGCTGCCATAGGGATTGAAGGTAATCGCGGATTGCGGCAGTGTCAGGTATCGTTGCGGCGTTCCTTGCGCGAGGGTCGCTGTAGCGAACATGCCGGGACGTAACGTTTTGTCTTGGTTTTTGAATGTCGCACGAACTTGAATATTGCGTGTGGCTTCATCAACTTTGGATTCAATCGCCGTAATCTCACCTTCAAAGGTTTGTCCCGCAATGGCGTCTGTGCGCGCCATGATTTTCTGCCCCACGTTGATATTGGAGAGATCTTGTTGTGGAACAAAGAAGTCGAGATAGATCGGGTCCATTTGTTGCAGTGTCACAATAGGGGTGCCTGCGGCAAGGTATTGGCCGACATCTACTTTGCGAAGACCTAAGCGACCCGAGAAGGGCGCCATGACGGTTTTCTTTTCAAGAAGGACTTTTTGGGCTTCAACTTCCGCCTTGAGCGTTTCAAGCGTTGCAATGTCGGTGTCATAGGTTGCCTGACTGATGGCTTGGACTTTCAGTTGTTTGGCATCGCGATCAACGGTGAGTTGCGCAAGGCGCGTTTTGGCGATTAAAGCTTGTAAGTTGGCGTAATCATCGGCGCTTCGCATTTGAAGAAGGACCGTTCCTTCGTCAACATCTTGGCCGGATTCCATGAAGATGTGTTCAACGGTTCCCACAACTTCAGCGGAGATATCAGACCCCTTCGCGGCACGAAGCGTGCCGACAGCTTTGATTTCATTTTGCCAGTCGGTTGGTTTTGCATTGATAGTCGAAACCGTGTGGACTGGATTGGCCATACCCGCCATGTGGGCCATCATCATCTTTTTGCCGTACATCTTGAATCCAAACAGGCCGCCAAGGACAAGCGCGCAAAGGAAAAGCATGATGATCATACGTTTGATCATGAGAAAGTACTCCAGTCTATAATGTCAAATGTTACTTTGTTATAGGTTGCGACCGTTGCCACCAGCCACCGCCGAGAGATTGAAAGAGAGCGGCTGTATCGCTTAAACGTGCCGCTTTGGCTTTGATCGCAGCGATCTTGGCCTGTTGGTAGGTCGTTTGGGCATTGAGCAAATCGATATAGCTGACGGCTCCCGCTTTAAATTGTTGCTGAACCATGTCCAACGTTTGTGCGGCGGACTGTTCGGCTTCAAGTTGGGCTTTCAGTGTTTGGGCATCGGACTCCAGAGCCTTTAAGCTGTCCGCCACATTTTGGAAAGCAGCCAGAACGACAGCACGATATTGTGCTGCCGATTGATCAAAGGCGGCTTCACTGGCGCGTTTGTTGTGGAGAAGTTCTCCACCATGGAAGATTGGTTGTGCGATCCCCGCTGCAAGACCCCACAAGGCCGTTGTCGGTGAGAACATATCCGACATCCGCGCAGCTCCGACGCCATAGCTTCCTGTCAGTGTGAATTGTGGAAGCATGGCGGCCATCGCCACACCGATGTCGGCGTTGGCAGCCTGTAAATTGGCGCGCGCCGCCCGAATGTCGGGGCGTTGTTCCACAAGCTTAGAGGGCAGAGAGATCGGTAAATCTTGGGGTAGTTTCAGGCCACTGAAGTCAAAACGGGCTGCGATTTCTTGGCTTGGGAACTGCCCCATCAGCACGGACATTAGATGGCGGCTGGCCGCTAGTTGTTGTTCCAAAGCGGGGAGGGCCGCCTCACTTGTTGCCACCGTCGAGATTTGGGAAAGATAGGCTGGGCGTGCAATTGCCCCGACATCAAGCTGCGTTTTCATCAGCTCCAGCTGCTTCTTTTGCGCGGTGATAATATCTTTGCTTGCTTTGATTTGCTCGCGCAGAGAAGCTTCTTGAATGGCTGTCGTAACCACGTTGGAGGTCAAGGTTAGATAAGCCGCCTCAAGCTCGAACTTTTGCGCCTCAGCCTTGGCTTGAAGGGATTCAACGTTGCGTCGCGTTCCCCCAAAAACATCGGGAATATAACTGACACTCACGGATGTGTTATACAAGGTATAAGGTTTGCTCGATCCGCTGGATTCGCTGCGCTGGCTTGTCGCGCCGCCATCAATGGTGGGGAAAAAGCTTCCCGCGCCAGCTGCTGCGGTTTCTTCCGTCATACGTAAGGCTGCGCGTGCTGATTCTAAAGTGGCGTTTGATCTTACCGCGACATCAATCATGTTATTCAGGGGGGCAGAACCAAATAAGGTCCACCACGCCGCAGGAACATCGCCACCTGCGACAAAACGCTGTTCACCGCCAAGCTCAGCCGGGCTGGATTGTGTTTTGAGCGGAAGGCCATCAGGCCCATAAGATGTTACGTTCGGGGCCGCTGGCGTTTTGAAATCTGGCCCAACGGCGCATCCGCCCATCAGGACGAGGACCAAAAGGAGGGCCGTGGCTGTCACGGGACGGTTCAGACGTGTTTGATAACGCATGTTGTCTTCGATCTTCTTGATTTGTTGAGGAAAGGTCGTCTTTTGCATCGCGTGGGGCCCTTCCATACTCTCTTATTTTGCTCTTAGAAACAAGGTTATTTTAACCAAAATTTAACGTTATCCACACTTTTCGAATTTGTGCTTTACTTCTGTTGGCCCGGATTATATACATTCATGAACGTATGTAAATAGTTTTTATTGAATAAAGGAGACATTATGGCGCGACGTACAAAAGAGGAAGCCGCGAAGACGCGGTCTTTGATTCTGAAAACCGCAGAAAAACAGTTTTATCTTCGAGGTGTTTTGCAAACTTCGTTACAGGAAATAGCCGTTGCTGCAGGCGTGACTCGTGGCGCGATTTATTGGCATTTCAGGGATAAGGCCGACTTACTTTGGTCGCTTGCGGATGATGTTTTTATGCCGCATGAGGATCTTATGGACAGGTTGGTGGCCTGTGAATCCGATGATCCTTTGGCTCTTCTTTACGAGCATACGATTGCTTCTGTAAATGCGATCACCAACAATCCGAGCCGCCGCCGTATTTTCACCATTTTGACACAAAGATGCGAATATGTTGAAGAGCTGGGTAAGCTGAATCGTCGCAACCATGCTATGCGGGACCGTCTTTTGGCGCGACTCGTTGCGCTTTTTGACCAAATCGAAAAGAAGGGGCTGCTTGCGCCAGCTTGGGGGCCTTTAACCGCTGCCATGGCTTTGCAAAACCTTATTATTGGATTTATCAACATAGATATGGAGTACCCTGCACCAAGCCGTAAACGTGATAAGCTGCGCAATGATACTTTGGCTTCCCTTTTTCAGGGTTTTCGACGATAAGTCTGTTTACCCTAACTGGACAATTGGAGTACAAAGGGCCGGAGATTTCTCTCTTGCCCTCTGTTTCTTGTGAGATTGTTCCTTATGCGGTTTCTCTCTGCGTTGTTTTCTTTGCTGTTTATGGTCGCGGTATCTGGCGTTATCGTCCTGTATCTTATTTTTCAGCATTACAGCTATGATCTTCCCGATTATGCTTATCTTAAGGACTATCAGCCGCCGATCCTTACGCGCATCTATGCTGACGATGGGCGCATGATGGCGACGATTGCTGCCGAACAGCGAATCTTTGTGCCGATCAAGTCGATTCCCAAGCTGGTTAGCGGCGCTTTTTTATCTGCCGAAGATCAAAACTTTTATCGTCATGCTGGCGTTGATGTGCTGGGCATCGCCCGTGCTGCGCTGATGAATTTGCAGAATGTAGGGCGTGATCGCCGCCCGATGGGGGCTTCCACCATCACGCAGCAGGTCGCCAAGAACATGCTTTTGACGAATGAAGTTTCAATTTCGCGTAAGGTGAAGGAAATCATTTTGGCTGGGCGTCTTGAAACTTCGCTCAGCAAGGATCGCATTCTTGAGATTTATATGAATGAGATTTTTCTTGGCAATCGATCCTATGGCGTGGCTTCGGCTGCGCTGAACTATTTCAATAAGTCCTTGGACGAGTTGACCGTGGCTGAGGCGGCTTATTTGGCCGCGCTGCCCAAAGCGCCTAACAATTATCATCCGGTTCGATCTCATGATGCGGCCTTGACGCGACGTAACTGGGTGATCTCGCGCATGCTTGAAGACGGCCTTATTACACAAGAACAAGCTGATGCCGCTGTGCTTGCGCCGCTTCAAACGCGCTCTCGTGACGAGACAGAGATTGTCACAGGCGGCGAGTATTTTACCGAAGAGGCGCGCAGGCAGCTTGTTTCGCGCTTCGGGGTTAATCTTGTCTTAGAAGGGGGCCTTGCTGTTAAAACAAGTCTTGATCCCAAGATGCAAAGCGTGGCCACACAGGCCTTGCGAGATGGGCTTATAGAGTATGATCGGCGGAATAGGGGATATCGTGGCCCCGTCGCGCACTTGAACTCGCTTCAGAATTGGCTCGCGCAGTTGAAGAATGTTCCTGTCCCTGTCGGGGCTGAGTCATGGCAAATGGCTGTCGTGATCGATGTCTCCAAAACGGAGGCTGAGCTTGCTGTGATCGATGGTACCCGTGGTCATCTGCCGTGGAAGGAGATGAGTTGGGCTCGCCGCGAAATTTCGATGGATTCTTTTGGTCCCCCAATTAAGAAACCTGCTGATGTTTTTGCCGTCGGCGATGTGATCTTGGTCGAAGCGGTTAAAACAGCGGCAGATGGAAAGGAGTATCCTGTAGGACGGTACACCTTACGTCAGGTCCCTCTTGTGCAAGGTGCAATCGTTGCCATGGACCCACACACGGGGCGCGTTTTTGCAATGACGGGTGGGTTCAGCTCGCGTATCAGTCAGTATAATCGTGCCACGCAGGCTTATCGCCAACCGGGATCTTCGTTCAAGCCGTTCGTGTATATGGCAGCTTTGGATAAGGGGTTTACCCCGTCCAGCCTTGTGATGGATGCTCCGTTTGAGTATGTGCAAGGGCCGGGGATGCCTTTATGGCGTCCCGAAAATTATTCGCAGGTATTTTATGGGCCCACACCCTTGCGTATTGGCATCGAAAAGTCACGTAACGTGATGACCGTACGTCTTGCCAATGCAATTGGGATGGATGCCGTTGTTGATGAAGCCAAGAAGTTCGGTGTTGTTGAAGATATGCCGAATTTATTGTCGTTCGCATTGGGAGCCAAGGAAACAACCGTGATGCGCATGGCTGCGGCTTATGGCATGATCGTCAATGGAGGAAAAAAGATTACGCCGTCTATTATTGATCGTGTGCAGGATCGTGATGGAAAGACGTTGTGGCGGGTGGATACGCGTTTTTGTGAAGAGTGTCTTTCTCAGAACTGGGTGCCAGGCCGCGAAACACCAGAGATCCCCGACACGCGTGAGCAAATTGAAGACTCGCGTGTTACGTATCAAATGACCTCTATGTTGGAGGGGGTCGTCCAACGCGGGACAGGTGCCCGTCTTAGGGCTTTGGGGTTCCCCGTGGCTGGAAAAACAGGAACAACCAATGACAGCCGTGACGCTTGGTTCGTCGGGTTTACGCCTGATCTTGTCGCGGCCGTGTATGTTGGTTTTGATGAACCCCATACATTGGGTTCGCATGAAACGGGGGCGAGCGTTGCTATCCCTGTCTTTCAGATGTTTATGTCCGCCGCCATGAAGGGCAAGCCTGCGATTCCCTTTCGTATCCCTGAGGGCTTGCGTATGGTCCGTGTCAACGGCACAACAGGCGCTCTGGCTCCTGCGTCGGATCCCAAGGGAATATGGGAAGCCTTTATTCCCGATACCGAGCCGAAAGAATGGGAAATGCGCCCTGTTTTAGATGGGACTATTACTGGAGAATATGCAAACGGTGTGGACAGCGTCGAGGGGCGCGGTGAACTGACTCCGGTTGTGATTGATGGGGGAGAGGTTCCCTCTTCGTCACCCTTTGCGCCCGCAACACAAGGTACCGGTGGGCTGTATTAGCTGTCTGCCGGAGAACGCCAGAGCCTTTCCCGAGTAGGCTGACGCATAGGTGGGCGGATATAACCACTCTATCCCGCTGTTTATCGAGCCTATTCACGCGAAGGCTTGGCACCAAAAGGGGCCAACCTTAGACCAACGGGTCTGGGGAACAACTTGAAAATCGTTATGTTGATGGAATCCGGGATGACGGAGTTTTTTATTGCTTTGATAAGAAACGATAAATTCCATCTGCCTTTCTCGTATTACTTTCGAAATTATAGGGTATAATGCCCTGTCATTGAATTTGGGTTCAAAGGGATGAAATGGAAGATGCGAGTAACCCCAGACTGACCGATTTTTTGGGCGTGCCGCCGACGCAAGATTTGCGTGAGCGTGTTGAGCATGTTTTATATGCCTCTCAGAACTTCACACAAAATGTTGATACGCTTAGGGGCATTTATGCTCACATGGTAAGTGTGTCTTTGAGCAGAAGTGAAGCCGAGACGTGTCTTCGTCATCGTCAGAGCATTTTTTGTATGAACGATTATTTGTGTCAGGCTGACAACTGGATTTTGGCACCATTTATCACTGCCGCTGTTGATTCACGTGTCTATCGGATCAGTGTAGGCGGGAAAAATAAAGCTGTCGTTTTTTTCTATGATGCCGATCAAGAAACGGGTTTCCCGATGGATCGCTTACGCCTTCGTTATGTTCGTGAGAGATATGGTAAGAGTCCAGCGCTACAGAATTATTTGACAGATGATGCCCGAATCCTTTCGGCCACGGTCGAAACAGCAAGGATGTTGGCGGCCCGATTCGACACAGTCTTGCCGCCCAGAGATTATACCGCTACGCTTCTTGAGCAGGGCTACTGCCCCACAGTAGGCGGTCAGGTTCAGAAGGCTCAAGCCGCCTATGCTTCTAATATATTGATGCGATCAAGTGTGTTGATCGCGTGATCTGATTTTTCCAAGACTTGCTTTTGTAACAGAAAAGGGGGTAAAAAGCCCCTTCAGTTTTGATATAAGGAATATGATATGCGTGCGGAAATACAGTCAGCAGTTGCGGCGACAGAGAAGTCGTTGGCCTTGCTGAGGAGGCATCTTTGACTATGATCAGGCCCTCATTCGACTTGATGAATTGAATAATCTGTCCGAGAACCCGCAGTTGTGGGACGATCCTAAACGTGCGCAAGCCTTGATGAAAGAACGCACCCAGCTTGATCAGTCTGTTAAAACGTATCAAGAGCTGGACCAAGGCCTTCGCGACAATATTGAACTTTTGGAAATGGCCGAGGCTGAAGCCGATCAAGGCATGATTGCGGACGCCGAGCGCGGCATTTTGGCCATGCAGGGTGTCGCGGCGCAAAAGGAATTGGAAAGTCTTTTGTCTGGCGAAGCTGATGGCAATGACTGCTATCTAGAGGTCAACGCGGGTGCCGGCGGTACGGAGGCTCAGGATTGGTCTGAGATGATTTTGCGCATGTATATGCGTTGGGCCGAGTCCCATGGGTATAAGGTTCACTTGTTAGACGAGTCTCGCGGTGAAGAGGCTGGCATCAAATCTGCGACCATTGAGATCAGCGGACATAACGCTTATGGCTGGCTTAAAACCGAATGCGGCGTGCATCGCCTCGTGCGCATCAGCCCATATGATTCCAATGCTCGCCGTCATACCAGTTTTGCCAGTGTGGCCGTGACCCCCGTTGTCGATGACACGATTGATATTGAAGTTTTGGATAAAGATCTGAAGGTCGATACGTTTCGTGCCTCGGGTGCTGGTGGTCAGCACATCAATAAGACGGATAGCGCGGTGCGCTTTACCCATTTGCCAACTGGCATCATCGTTGCGTGTCAGCAAGAACGCTCACAGCATAAGAATCGCGCCAAGGCGATGGAGATGTTGAAGGCCAAGATTTACGAGATGGAGCTGAAAAAGCGTGAAGACGCGGCGGCTGTCATTGAAGCTGGCAAGAGTGACATTGCTTGGGGCCATCAAATCCGTTCCTACGTTTTGCAGCCCTATCAGATGGTCAAGGATGCGCGTACCGGCGTGGAAACAAGTCAGACGCAGGATGTTCTCAACGGCGACATTGACAAGTTCTTGCAAGCCTCGCTGGCCTCCAAGATTCAAGGACAGGGCGATCCGGTGGACTAAAGAAGAAGTTTTTACAACGTCAGTGGAAGATCCGGCACAAACGCACGGCCTTTGGCAAACGTTGGGAACTTTTCTTTTTCTTGAACGTAGAGTCTCCAGAAATGGTCTTGATTCTTTGGTCTTGTTGCGGGAGGGAAGTAGGGAATGTCCCCCAGATGCTTATACAAAACGCTGCGAATCGTGAGTTCGCCTGGAAAAAGAATGTAGTCAGCGATTCCGTCACAACGAAGACCCTCGAAAAAGAACCTGTGTGCCATTCACCGGGGTTACGCACTGTGAAGCTGCCTGCCATATGGGTTGATACCGGTGATAAACATAAAGGACTCGTCATCGCGAGGCCCCTTCTTCAGGGGCCGTGGCGATCCATCTCCTACTATTTCAACATGGGCCTACGTTGAAAATGCGGGAGATGGATGGCCTCGTCGGCCAATAGGCCTCCTCGCAATGACACCGTTCTTATTTTTATCAGTGTGTTAAACCCATAACTCGGGTTATGTAAGCTTTGTTGTCGAGAATTTTTTGATGCGCGATTGTGTCAATGGAGAAGCCAACGCCAATGAGCGTTACAATTACATCCGAACCCGTCACTTCGCGAACATTTGTTTCCAAAAATGTTTTGGCAGAGGTTCTGTCTTCAACAGAAGTGTTTTTCCAATCTGGACGGTGCCAGTTCATGGTTTATGTCATTTGCAAATGTTTACGAAAATAGGGCACTAAAAAATTAGAACGAACGCTGCGCTAAAGCCTTTCATTCAATCCTATTCAAAAATCTGTTATTGTAACAACTCAATCGAGATCGCCTCACGACCCTTCGATGCCGTGTGAATAGTCATGCTGACTTTCTGGCCCGTTTCCAAGCTGGAGAGACCAAGGCGTGACACAATGCTCTTGTGGACAAAGACATCCTTGCCACCATCGTCCGGGGCAACGAAGCCAAACCCTTTTTCAGGTTTGAACCATTTCACGATGCCCGTCATTTCTTCGGTTGGGCCCGTCATTGTTTGATGGTGCGCGGGAGGGGGCGTTTGTGGAATTTCAACTTGCCCAAGGATGGAGACGATTTGCAGAATCTGGCGCCCCTTAGGCCCATCGCCAATCTCAACGAGCAATTTCGTTCCTTCGGCGATTTGTTGTAGTCCTGCGCGTGTGAGGACAGATACATGCATAAATGCATCAGCACTGTTATCAGCAGGCGCAACAAAACCAAAACCTTTTGAAAGATTAAACCATTTAACAACGGCCTCAATCTGTTCACCTTCACTTGCAGGCGAGAATTCATTGGATGACAAGGGTATATCCTCACAAAAAAATCACAACGAAGTCATATATTATTATCTAATTTTCTTCGATTGAACAATCAAAATTTGGAATTAATGTGTTTAAGGTAAACAGAGTATGAAAGAGGGCAGTAATCAGGGCTTGTTGATCTGTGCTGTGTTGCGGCGCAGCATTCAGTATTTATTAGCCTTCCTGTTATATGCTTATGGTAAAGATGGAATGAGGCAATGATCGGCCATGTATCTTTGGCAAATACATAAACGAGGGCCGCAAAGGCAGAATTTGGGAATAAGCCAATGCATCCTTTTGTTTTTTCTTGCCTTTGTTGGAAGGGCAGAGCTGACCTGTGCTCAGGATATGGACCCTTTTGCCAAGAAAATAGCATCCAACTGGGTTTCTCTTGAAGAATATCAACAGCGACCCCACCCCCCCGATCCTTCTTTGTTGCCTGTTGTTTCTTCGGCTGTTCCCTCTCAAGAAAAAAACGAGATTGCACATCCGGGGCGTGAGCTTAACCTTCCTATTATGCCGGGACTTGCAACCGCTCCTGCTGTGACAGTTTCTTCAACGGAACAACTCATCAGTTTCTTTCCACTAGAGAAGGGGAAATGGTTAGGTGTCCGAGAAGAGTATCAAGAGGCTCAAAAGCAAGAAATTGCGGCAAGTATGTCAACGCGTAAAGACAAGCCTGCTTTTCAGATTAGATTATCCCTATTGCCTAGTGCCCAAGTCCAATCCATTCCTGCTGCGCGTATTTCTCAAGGGAAGTTGGCGCGTGAAGCTAACGCTGCTCGTGCGGCGCAGGCGGCGCAAGGATTGGAACAGAAGACAATTGACTCGCAAAAGATCAAACAAAGGATGGAGGCTTGTGAGGCGTTTACGCTTTATCGTCGCCGTCAACTTGAGGCTCTTGCAAGTGATCGAGATACGCTCGCACAGCTCAAGTCGGTGCTGTCAGATCTTGGCCTTACGACCAAACTGAACTTTATGACAAATGCTGGTGAAGCATTGACCGCTGAGGTGAAGGAGACCAGTCAGTCTGCGGCGAAAGCTCCTGAAAACCTTGGCGCTGCAGAGACCAAGACCCCCTAGATAGAGCGGCTTTGGGGTAGGTTGGCGCATAGGTGGGCCGACACAACCGCTCTATTATCCTGTTGTTTGTCGAGCAGATTCACGCGAGCGTTTGGCGCAAAAAGAAGGTGCCAACCTTAACGCGATCTGCTTTAAAAACAGATAGCGCTTGTTCTGTTCGATGGAGAAGGCTTGCCTTTTGAGCTTGTGCTGGCCATAAATCAAGATCATCTTGATCGGGAGTCAGCTTTTGTCGCGTTTTCTTGTTCCCCTAGCTTTTGCCGTTTGTGGTCTTGTTTTGGTGCTTCTGACGGTTTATCCGGGGCTGGACGTGGCTGTTTCTGCCTCAGTCGCAACACAAGATGGCTTTCTTTTACGTGACAATGGGGTTTTAAGAGCAATGACGAAGTTCGTCTTTGTTTTTTCGCGCCTACTTGTTGTCTTGTTTTTGGTTGCGGGCCTCATCAGTTTGCTTTGGAAAAGACAGGTTTGCGGATTATCCACAAAAGCATGGGTGTACTTGTTTCTGGCTCTTGCCATTGGCCCCGGCTTGATGGCTAATGTTGTTTTTAAAGATCACTGGGGGCGCGCACGTCCTCGCGATATTATTGAATTCGGTGGTAATCGTCCTTTTTCTCAGGCCTTTGTTATCAGCGAGTCGTGTGCCCGTAATTGCTCCTTTGTGTCTGGCGATGCTTCTTTCGGCTTTTTTTTGCCGAGTTTTGCTTATGTTGTTCCGCGTCGTTATGGTCGCCGCGTTTTCGGGATCGGTATGGCATGCGGCGGCGTGCTTTCCCTCGCACGTATCCTTTTGGGGGCCCATTTTCTCAGTGATGTTTTGGCGGCTATGTTTCTTGTCTTGGCCGTAAGTGCGGGACTCTTTATGCTTTTATTTGGCCAAGATGAGTCCAAGCGTCGATGGTGGGATTTCGGGGGCCTTCCTCTTTCTTCGCTGAGGTAAAAAATGTTCTTGCGCAGGGTGCCCTCAGGATTTATGGTTAACGAGACGTTAACGTGCCTGTTTTGTTGTTTATCGAGCAGATTCACGCGAACTTTGGGGCAAAAAGGCACCAACTTTATAGTGATCTGCTTTGGGTGCAATAAAATGATCGTTTTTGCATGGGAATGGGCATGAAAGTTTAACCAAAATCGTGTATAAATAGATTGAACACGGTTTTCTTTTTCGTGAGATAGACGAGAATGTCAACAACAGACGCCTCAAACTATAACTCAACACTTCTGGATGCAACAGCCGGGGGCGTTAAGTTATTGTATCAACGCGATGTCAGCCTTCCTTTGAACTCGACGTTGTCTGATGCTGCAGATCTCGGCGCGCTAACGACGAATAGCACTCAACTTGACGTGAAGTCGCGTGTGTCACGTCAGAACCCCAATCATTTCTATAAGTTTGAGCTTGAAGGTAATTCTATCAAGATGAACTTTACGAATAACACAGGGTCGAGTGGCTTGCGTGTGCAGTTGTTGAACAGTTCGGGAAAGGTTATTGCCGACAGTTCAACAAGCGCTTCGGATGAACTGCAAGCAGCCTATAAAGAATTGAACTCAAGTGACGGTCTTGATGCAAAAGCTGGCGATTATTATGTCAAAGTGACCTTCGATACGGCTCAAGCACGCTCTGTTCCTCAGACTTATTCTTTAGGCCTCTATTCGGGAACTCGTTTTACAAGCAGTTATCAAACAACGGCTAAGCCGCAAACATCAACCAAGCAGACGGTCCTACAAGATAATACGATGACCTATGCCATGTACGATGCCTATGAATACACGACCAAATCAACGCATATTGCGAATGAGACGAAGGCTGATGCTGTCAATATTGGGTGGGTGTACGAGAATAAAACAGCGCTCTCCGTTTCAAGCTTGATTAACAGCGTCGCTTCGGATCAGTGGTACAATGTAACCCTTCAAAAGGGAGATGCGCTGAAGATTGCCTTTAATAATCATACGAATACAACGGAGCTTCGTGTTCAACTTTATGATTCATCAGGCACGCAGCTTTTGGCGGATTCCGAAGGGACCGAAGAGCAAAAGGCGGCGTACGAGGCTTTGACGGGATCTTCTGGGCTGACGGCTGAAGCCTCGCAGTATCTTATCAAGGTATCCTATGCTGCCGGGGCCGATAAGAAGCAGCAAGTCTATGACTTCAAGGTTTATTCCGGCGCAACGTATGATACTCTTTATACGACGACGGTTGGTGCAGAAAACGCAGAAACGGCGCTTGCTAATGGTCACCTTGTTCCAGGTTATAGCCAAAAATCTGTTGCTGCTTCCTATTTATCGACGGTGGCGAACGGTGAAGACATCAACATCATGGAAGAAATCAGTCAGTATATTTGATTCATGTACCTGATCTTGAAAAGCCCTCTTTTTCTGAAGAGGGCTTTTTTTCTCAGGGGGGCTTTCTTTGTTTTAATGTCTATGTTTTGTCGGGTGTGTTTAAGCGCCTTGTCGCGATTTGCTTGAAGGCTCTCATGCGACAGAAAAACATGACAATTGTGAAAAGATGCCCTAGTTTCAGGAGCCTCATACAGGGAATCGCTTACATATGACCGACCCATCTCCATGCGCCCTTTTTCCGCCGTTATTACCCGCAAAGGGGACAATCGGCATCATTGCGCCTAGTCGTTGGCCACAGGCAGAAATGTTGGAGCGTACCGTCGTTCATTTTGAAGCCCGTGGGTACGAAGTCGTCGTTCACGATCAGTGCTATCTTCAACACGGGACTTTGGCGGGGCGTGATGCCGCCAGGGCTGAGGCGTTGAATGACATGTTTGGGGATGCGACCATTGATGCCATCGTCTGCGCACGTGGCGGATCTGGCGGGCTGCTTGTTCTTGATCGTCTGGATTATGAATTGATCCGTGCCAATCCTAAACCTTTTATCGGGTCATCAGATATTACGGTCCTGTTGCAAGCAATCACGTGTCATACAGGAATGGTGACTTATCATGGGCCCATGGGGTTTCATTTTCTTCCTGAACGCTATGAAGCTTATACTGAGGACGATTTGTTTTACATGATCTCCGGCGATCCGACTGAGCGTCGTTTGCGCTTTCCGATGGTTGAGGTCGAACGCGCAGGAAAAGCGGAAGGGCGTCTTGTCGGCGGCAATTTATCAATGCTGCAATCGCTGATTGGAACAGCCTATGATTGGTCAGGGGATGGCGCCATTCTCTTTATCGAAGATGTGAACGAACCGCTTTACAGCATTGAACGTATGATGGCGCATATGCGCCTTGCGGGAAAGTTTGAAGGCATCCGGGCCGTTCTTGTCGGTGAAATGGTTGGCATACCAGAGGAAAAGGCCGATTCGATGGCTCTCGGTGACTGCCCCTATGGGCGGACGCTAAAGGAAGTTATGCTCAAACATCTTCCGCCAGAAGTTCCAATTGGCTTTAATTATCCGTGTGGCCATGGACGTTATTTGACGACGCTTCCTGTCGGCGCGTGTGTGCGTGTAACGATAACACCGGATCTTTGCGATGTGGTTATTCCCCTATGAGACTTATTCATATAAGCCAAGGTGATCTTGAAGAGATTTTACAGAAACATACAATGTTTCGTGCGGCTCGCATGGGGGGGGCAAGGGCCATTCTGGCCTACCATGATTTGTCGGGCATGACTCTTGCCGGGCAAGACTTATCGCACGCGGATTTTACGGGCGCGGCATTGTGTCAGACGGATTTGCGCGACACTCGATTGGATTATTCGACATTGTTCAGCGCCGATCTTCGTTTGGCGGCTATGCAAAATGCAAGCCTTATTCGCGCCGATATGCGTGGTGTTTGTATGCGTGGCGCGATATTGGTGAATGCGGATATGACCGATGCTGATTTGCGCGAGGGGACGATTACCTCTCGTGATGGTAAGCAGGTGATGCCCGGACAATCGACTCTGTCCCTTTCGGCATCGAGTGTCGCGGATTTGAGCGGTGCAAACTTGTCACGTGCCAAATTGTCGGGCGCCATTGCGAACAATTGCGATTTCAGTGATGCAACAATGCGTGGATGTCGTATCGCACGGGCCAATCTTCAAGGCGTTAATATGTCAGGCGTGAATCTTGAAAACGCAGATTTTAGCATGTGCGATGTTAAGGGTGCGAACCTGCGTGGTGCGATTCTGATTAATGTGACAACCAACCTGACGCGATTGGATCAGGCTGACACAACAGACGCACTGACCGAAGCGGCGACGGGGCCAACGCTTAAGAATCTGCCATTGCCTTTGGCTGAGTACTTGCGTCAGCATATTTCTTGGTTGACTAGTGATGGCAAAACTGGGCGTCGGTTTGAAATTAATAATTACGATATGCGTCGCGCTCCATCTTTTGCACATTCTTGTTTGAGCATGATGTGTGCGGAAGGCACGATGCTGTATGGTTTGGACTTTTCTTATGCTCAGATTCAGGTTTCGAATTTCAAAAAGGCCGATCTTCGCCATGCCAATTTTTCACATGCAGATTTGCGTGGCGGCGAGTTTGCGGGAGCAAACTTGAATAATGCGAATTTGCAGGAAGTTCGCCTTCAGCCGCTTGAATTGGCAGGAAGCCGTGTTGTGGCAACAAGTCTTGTCGGTGCCTCTCTTCGCTATGCCAATTTGGCCGGAGCTGTTCTGAAGGATGTTGATTTTACGGGCGCTGATCTCACAAACGCTAATTTGCAAGAAGCTGACACGGATGGGGCTATCTTTACGAATGCGAATTTGACGGGGGCGCGGTTTAGTGAAGGACAGTTGTTATGACCATTCGCCTTTTGCCTGCCCAACTGGTTAACCGTATTGCTGCGGGTGAGGTTGTCGAACGTCCTGCCGCTGCGTTAAAAGAGCTTATCGAAAATGCGCTTGATGCCAGCTCGACGCGTATTGAGGTCACACTGCGTGATGGTGGACAGTCGTTGATTCGTGTTGTGGATAATGGTTCAGGCATGGATCCTGACGAGTTGGTTCTGGCCATTGAACGCCATGCTACATCTAAGCTTCCCGACGAGGACTTATGGAATATCCACAGTTTTGGATTCCGGGGAGAAGCTCTCCCGTCTATTGGTTCGGTCGCCCGGATGTCGATTACCAGCCGCAAGCGTGGAGCTGATGAGGCTTGGTTGCTGACAGTTGAAGGGGGAGTGGTTTCGCCTTTGCGCCCGGCTTCCTTAACGGAAGGCACATGCGTTGAGGTGCGGGATCTTTTTTTTGCGACACCAGCGCGCCTGAAGTTTTTGAAGTCTCAACGGACCGAGTCCGAAGCTGCGCGCGAAATTGTTGAAAAGCTAGCCATGGCTCATCCGGGCATCGCGTTTATTCTTCAAGAGGATGAACGTCGCCCGGTGCAGTTCCTTCTTTCGCCGCAGCTGATTGATCCTGAGCAGATGATGCAAGAGCGCCTTTCTGCCGTGTTAGGGGCTGAGTTTATGGAAAATGCCGTTCCTTTGGACTGTGTTCGAGAGGGCCTTGCTTTGCGCGGCTACGCTGGGTTGCCAACGTGGCATCGTCCGACGACCCGCCAGCAATATCTCTTTGTCAATGGTCGCCCCGTTCGTGACAGGGTGCTTCTGGGCGCTCTGCGCGGGGCGTATGGCGATCTTCTTCCCAGCGGCAGGCACCCTGCGGTCGTGTTGTTCCTTAGTGTTCCTGTGCGTGATGTGGACGTTAATGTGCACCCGACAAAGGCAGAGGTGCGTTTCCGCGACGCCGCCATGGTGCGCGGTCTTATTGTCGCGGGTATTCGTCATGCCCTCGAGCCTGCCGCTCAATTCACGACCAGTACGTTAGCCCCGACCGCGATAGGGCAGTTTCAGGCTGAGCCTTATGTGCCCTCATGCGGAGCTTTCTGCCATCAGCACTCAATTTTCGCAGAGTCACTTTCCGCTCAATCTGATTTTCTTCCCATGGCCCGTGTTGCGCCACAAGGAGACCTAGGGGATCAGTTCGTCTCCTTTAGTGATCCTGTGGGTAGTGGCGGCAGTACGGGGGGCCGTACGGTGCTCCAGCCGCCTGTGGGGCGCTTAGGGGCAGCTGTGGCACAGGTTCACGGGACCTTCATCGTGGCCCAGACCGCTGAAAGCTTGTTAATCATTGATCAGCATGCCGCCCATGAACGCATTGTCTATGAGCAAATGAAGCAGGCTTGGGTTAAGGGTGATATTAAGCGCCAGATTCTGTTGATCCCTGAGATTGTTGACATGGATGAGGCGCGTGCGGCGCGGCTTCTTGCGGCAGCGGCAGAGCTTGAAAAGCTGGGGCTTGTGGTTGAGGCTTTTGGGGGCGCTTCCGTTCTTGTTCGCGAAGTTCCATCCCTTCTCGGTCAAAGCGACGTGAAGAGTTTGATCAAGGATATTGCCGAAGAGCTAGCCGAGTTTGAAAACTCTCGTTTGATCGAAGTCAAGCTGGAGGCTTTATGCGCACGTATGGCCTGTCATGGTTCGGTGCGTTCTGGTCGCGCTTTAAATAGTCACGAGATGAACGCGCTTTTGCGTCAGATGGAAGAAACGCCGAACACGGGGCAGTGCAATCATGGTCGTCCAACATATGTGGAAATGAGCCTTTCTGATTTGCAAAAACTGTTCGACAGAAGATAACCCATTAAAAAACCCGCCGGATAATGGCGGGTTTTTCATGAAGTCTGTGGACAAGAATTATCTTTCGTCATCATTCTCGACAACGACAACGTCTTCAACATCCACGGCGTCTTCGCCAAGTTCGTCCGCATCTTCTATCAAAACATCTTCACCATCATCTGGGACGATGGGCAAATCATCTAAAGCCTCTGGCGTTGGGACGGCCTTGCGGGTCTTTTCCTCGGCTGCGCGGCTGCGGCGTGATTTGGTCAATGTTTCGGGATCGAACACTGTTCCGCAACTTGGGCAGACGGGCGGGTTCTTCTTCATGTCATAATAGCGCGTGCCGCAATGCGGGCAGAGACGCTTAATTCCCCATTCTGGTTTTGCCACGTTTTATCCTCCTGAAAGGTCGTGTGAATCATGTTAAACATTGAAAGGCGTAGTCCTCTTACATAGAATGGAAGACCTGTCAACGCGCACTTTTTGTGGGGGCACGAAATTTACTATAAATTTACCAAAATTCCTGTCCCCAATATCGTTGATTAAGCTATAGTAGCAGGATGACACAAACAGAAAACCTTATCAAATCCTTGTCTTCTCGTCTTACAGGGCCTCTGGCTGGCGCTGTGACCCCCCCAGGCGATAAAAGCATCTCACATCGCTCGATCATGCTGGGCGGTATAGCTCAAGGGCAGACGACTGTCCGTGGCCTTTTGGAGGGGGAAGATGTCCTTTCCACCATTGCCGCTATGCGTGCTGTTGGGGCTGAAATTCATAAGGAGAAGGATGTTTGGATCCTTCAAGGCGTTGGTCTCGAAAATTTGCGTGAACCCTCTGGTTTTCTTGATGTCGGGAACAGCGGTACATCCGTGCGCTTGCTGATTGGGCTTTTTGGGGGACGTCCCTTTACCAGTTTTTTCACGGGGGATGCCTCTTTGTGCAAGCGCCCCATGGGGCGCGTTATCGCGCCGCTTGAGCAAATGGGCGCTCATTTTATGAGCCGTAGCGGTGGACGGCTTCCTTTGGCAGTGGCTGGGGCCACCGAGTTGAAAGCAATTACGTATTTGTTGCCTGTCGCTTCGGCGCAGGTGAAGTCTGCTGTGCTCTTGGCGGGGCTTAGTGCCAATGGTGTGACGACGGTAATTGAGCCTGTGCCAACGCGGGATCCCACCGAGCGCATGCTTCGCCATTTTGGAGCAGAGTTGGCGATTGAAAAAACAGCTGATGGTGCTGACGCCATTAAGTTGACCGGGCGGCCCAAGCTTGTGGGGCAGGAGATCTTGGTTCCTGCTGACATTAGCTCTGCTGCTTTCCCTATGGTTGCGGCGCTTTTGCGTGAAGGTTCAGATGTGACGCTTAAAAATGTCGGTATCAATGCTCGTCGTGCTGGCCTTATCACCAGTTTACAGGAAATGGGCGCCGACTTGATTTTGATTAATCAGCGCGATCTTTGTGGCGAGCCTGTTGCTGATATTGTCGTGAAAGGGAGCCATCTGAAAGGGGTTACGATCCCTGCATCTCGCGTGCCGATTATGGTGGATGAATATCCTATTCTGGCGATGGCAGCGGCATGCGCTGAGGGGGCTTCGCGCTTCTTGGGGCTTGGCGAGCTGCGTGTTAAAGAAAGTGATCGCCTGACGTTGGTCGCGGAAGGACTAAAGGCCTGCGGCGCGCAGGTCGAGATTGAAGCCGATGATCTGATCATCCACGGAACAGGCAAGCCGCCGCAGGGGGGGGCAACAGTTAAGACGGCACTGGATCATCGAATGGCGATGAGTTTCCTTGTGCTGGGGATGGCAACGGATGAGCCTGTGGCCGTTGATGACGCCTCGGTCATTGCGACAAGTTTCCCCGCGTTTGTCGAGATGATGAATGGTCTAGGCGCAAAAATTGGGTAGAGCTTAGCCGCTCCTCGGCAGTTTGGTTCCCGCCACGGCGCGTTGACGCAGAATCTCACGTCGGAAGGCAAACAACTTGGCAGGACGGCCACGCGTATCTTTGCTCTGCTGAGGTGTTTCTTCGACAAGTCCTTGGCTTTGAATCAGGCGGCGAAAATTTTGTTTATGAAGGCGCAACCCAGCCAAGGCTTCTACGGTGTTTTGTAGCTGTAAAAGGGTAAATTGATCCGGTAAAAGTTCAAAAACGACAGGACGGTATTTAATTTTAGCGCGAAGACGCGCAATGCCAGTTGCCAAGATACGGCGGTGATCGTGTGCCATGCTAAAGCTGGGTATAAGTGGGGCCGCATCCTGCGTTTTCTTACTGCGTCGTGATTCTTCAAGAAGTCCGGCTTCCCACAAAAGTTCATAACGCTGAAGAACCAGTTCTTCATTCCAATCACGAAGGTCTTTCGGAAACGCAACGGCAATGCGAGCCTCCCGTAGTTTTTTCGTGGGCGTGTCCTGTGCCGCGTTTTTCCAAGTCTTCAGGCTTTGGCGAATAAAGGAGATAATCGGGGATTGTGTGCCGTTCTTGTGTCCGATCCAAGGTCCCCGTTGATCTTCCCAAGGAAAGAATTGATACCAATCAATAGATTCGATTTTCCCCATGGGGGGGGCGTTAAGATCGCGGGCGAGGGCAAGATATCCAATAGATATGGTCCGTTGATTGCTTGATTCGCGGTCTTTGTCGGCAAAGGTATAAAGTTGTTCAACATAGCCGAGCGTGAGGCCGGATTGTTGACGGACCCATGCGCGCAGGGCTTGCTCAAGTTTTTTGTGTTGTGTTTCAAGGGGGCCTGAAGGCAAAGCCCATCCGTTGGCTACAATGATGTGTGGCTGGCCGTCTTGCGAAAGGCTGACGATAACGGCGCTCAGCTCTATCGCGATGTTTTGATGTGGGCCCATGCTGCTAAAAAGTGGTAGCGTTGTTGTGTCTTGCGCTTATGCTCAAAATGACTATAATGCAACTTCTGTCGATGTGCGACATCTTTTTTTTGGACTTATTAATGCTCAAGGAGAGCATAATTCATGTCATATGGATTCTCTTCGGTGACGGCCGCGCTTGAAGCGACGGCCCTGCTTTATGAGCGGGTTCGGTTGGTTATCCCTCCTGAAGAATGGGCTTTGTTTGCTGAAGATATCTTGGCCATTCAGGCCCTGAAGAAGCAGAAAAAAGCTGTTATTTTGGCGCATAACTACATGACGCCGGAGATTTATCACGGTGTAGCCGATATTGTTGGGGACTCGCTCGCTTTGGCGCGTCAGGCGGCGCAGGTCGATGCTGAGATTATTGTGATGGCTGGCGTCCACTTTATGGCAGAAACCGCAAAATTGATGAATCCAACTCGTACAGTCTTGATTCCCGATCTCGGGGCGGGGTGTTCGTTAGCTCAATCAATCACAGCGCAAGATGTGCGGCACCTCAAAGCTCAATATCCCGGTATTCCTGTAATTACTTATGTAAACACTTCGGCTGCGGTTAAGGCCGAATGCGACATTTGCTGTACGTCTGGAAATGCGTTGAAGATTGTGGAGTCACTGGGCGTTCCAGAAGTCATCATGGTACCTGATGAATTTTTGGCACAAAATGTGGCAAAAACAACTAAGGTTAAAATTATCACATGGTCTGGTCATTGCGAAGTTCATGAACGGTTCACGCCGCAGGAAGTCCGTGATTATCGCTCTCAGCACCCACAAATATCTGTGGTTGCGCATCCTGAATGTTCGCCGAACGTTGTCGCTGAAGCTGATTTTTCTGGATCAACGGTTAAGATGAGTGAATGGGTGTCGGCGCATAAGCCAAGTCAAGTGATGCTTTTGACAGAGTGTTCGATGAGCGATAATGTTGCCGTCGAAAATCCTTCCATTACGTTTATTCGCCCCTGTCAATTGTGCCCATATATGAAGAAAATAACGCTTAAATCCATACGTCAGGCGTTGGAGCAAGGGGCGCACCAAATTGAAATTCCACAGGACATTGCAACGCCTGCGCGGTGCGCTGTTGAACGCATGATTGCGGTGTTTTGATGAGCGCCCCTGTTATTGTCGGCGGTGGATTGGCCGGATTGTCTTTGGCGCTTTCGCTTAGTCCTCACCCTGTTGTTGTCATTGCGCGAGCCATGTCTTCGGGGAAGACGAGCAGTGAACTTGCGCAGGGCGGCATTGCTTCTGCGGTGGGGCCTGATGATGCCGTGGCCTTTCATGCACAAGACACGCTTGATGCTGGGGCTGGTTTGTGTGATCCCGCCACAGTGCGTATGATTACAAGCGAAGGCCCGGCGGTAATTGAACAACTTGCCCGGTGGGGCGTTGTGTTTGATCGGATGTCGCAAGGCGGTCTTAATTTAGGTCTTGAAGGCGCCCATGGTCGTCGTCGTATTGCGCATGCAAATGGTGATTCCACGGGGGCTTCGGTTATGACGGCCATGGTTGCGCGGGTTAGGGCCACGCCGTCGATTACCGTCATTGAAGATGCCGAACTTCAAGAAATTCATATGGATGATACAGGTGTTTGCTCGGTTCTTTTTTGTCAGGGCCGCGATGATAAAGCTTATACTTTGTCCACACGTCATGTCATTTTGACGACGGGAAGCTCTTGTGCTCTTTGGCGGCATGCAACGGTTCCTTCCCTGTCATGGGGGCATGGTCTTTTGATCGCAGCACAAGCAGGGGCAAGACTCCGTGATTTAGAGTTTGTGCAGTTTCATCCAACGGCTCTTGATAATGGGCTTGATCCGATGCCATTGATCAGCGAAGCCTTGCGCGGCGAGGGGGCTCGTTTAATAAATGAGAAGGGCGAGTCTTTTGTCTCTGAACTTGATCCCCGTGACATTGTGGCCCGCGCAATTTGGGCACAAATTCAAAATGAGCACGCAGTTTATTTGGATGCGCGTGTGATTTCAGATCTTCCTGCGCATTTCCCGACGATTTTGGATTCATGTTTAAAGAGTGGGTTGAACCCACGTGAAGATTTGATCCCGGTTCGTCCCGTCGCTCATTATCATATGGGGGGCATTGCAACCGATGCCCATGGGCAGACGAATGTGTCTGGTCTTTTTGCCTGTGGTGAGGCCGCTTGTACTGGACTTCATGGAGCAAACCGTTTGGCCAGCAACTCACTTCTTGAAGCCGTTGTCATGGGGGGGCGTATTGCAGATACGCTACGTGACCGTTCTCTGCATGAAGGTCACGTTGATCCTACGCCTTGCGACGTTGATACGTGTGCCTATCATGAAAGCGCCGAAGATGTTGCCCGTGTCCGTGCCTTAATGACGGCTCATGTTGGTTTGCGTCGAAGCCAAACAGGACTTGAACAAGCTATCGAATCCCTGAGCTTGATGAAAGAAACGAGCCGCCATGCGCAGGTCGGTCTGATGGTTGCCAAGGCTGCCTTAGCTCGTCGCGAAAGCCGTGGCGCGCATGATCGTCTTGATTATCCAGAGCTTGATCCCCAGCAAGCAATATCATCATTTGTGACGCTTCATGCTGGTGACGTCGTTGTAAACCCAGAAAAATAACGTGAGTGTGTGAATGAAATATTTATCCGCTTTGCCTGATGTGATGATTGAAGATGATGTACGAGCGGCTCTGCTCGAAGATCTTGGTCGCGCTGGTGACATCACATCACAAATTCTTGTTCCACATGACAAGATGTGGAACGCGGCGCTTGTTGCGCGTGGGGCTGGTGTGTTGGCCGGATTAGATTTGGTGCGTCTTGTCTTTCATTTGATGGATGTAACTGTTCATTTTGATGCCTGTCGCCAAGATGGCGATGACATCGTGGCAGGTGATATTATCGCGCATGTTTCGGGCAACGCGCGCGCCTTATTGGCGGCAGAGCGCACGGCGCTGAATTTCGTTTCACATCTCAGCGGCATTGCGACGGTTACGCGACGTTTTGTTGACGCCGTTAAACCGTATCCCGTTGCGATTAGCTGTACCCGAAAAACAACGCCTCGTTTACGCAAGCTTGAAAAATATGCCGTGCGGGCGGGTGGTGGACGTAACCATCGGTTCGGGCTTGATGATGCTGTGATGATTAAAGATAATCATATCGCTGTGACGGGCGATCTTTGCGCAGCTATCCGTTGCGTGCGCGAAGCTGTTGGCCATACGGTTAAGGTTGAGGTTGAAGTTGACACTATCGAGCAACTGCGCCAGATTTTGACATCCTCTGCCGATATAGTTTTGCTGGACAATATGAAGATACCCGAGTTGAGAGCCTGCGTGAGTCTTGCCAAGGGACGTTTTATTTTAGAGGCTTCTGGTGGCGTCACGCTTGCCACGGTGCGCGATATTGCCGAGACGGGTGTTGATGTGATTTCGGTCGGTTCTATCACGCATAGTGCCGCTATTCTCGATTTTGGATTGGATGATGCTGTTTAGGTATTGTCGCTGCGGGTTATGCTTTCGATAATGAACAGTGGGCGGCGTTTGGATTCCATATACAGCCGCCCCAAATACTCACCAAAGACACCTAAACAAAGAAGTTGCACGCTGCCGAGGACAAGGACAACGACCATCAAACTGGTCCATCCTTGAACGGTTTCTCCAGCAAGCCAGGCTCTCATGACATAGGCCATAAGTCCTAGACCAATTATGCCAAATAAGGCCCCGGTATAGGACGCAAGGCGTAAGGGAACGATAGAAAAGCTTGTTATGGCTTCCAAGGCGAAGTGGATCATTTTTCTTAAAGGATACTTGCTGTGCCCCGTTTGGCGCGGTTGACGCACGTAAGGAAAGGCGATTTGTTTCAGTCCAATCCAGCTAATCATTCCGCGCAGATAGCGGCTCGCTTCGGGCATGTTGGCTAAAAGATCAGTGGCGCGGCGACTCATGAGACGGAAGTCGCCTGTGTCGGCGGGAACCTTTGTGTCGGCCAGTTTACCAAAAAACTTATAGAACAACTTGGCCGTTATGCGCTTAAAAAGGCTTTCCCCTTTGCGCGCAATCCGTTGGCCAAAGACAACATCTGCTTTGTTTTGATCCATCTGCAACATCATCTGCGCCAGTAATTCAGGAGGATCCTGCAGATCAGCATCAAGAATGAAAACACGTGCGCCAGAGGAAACAGAGAGTCCCGCGCTTAAGGCAAGTTGGTGCCCATGGTTGCGTGAAAGATTGACGACGACCAGATTGGGCAGAGTTCGTGCCAAGGAATGAAGCACATCAAGTGTGTCATCGGTTGAACCATCATTGACGAGAATAAGCTCATACGCAGGGCCAACAACATCAACAGAGACGGCCTCTACCCTGCAGCACAGCTCGGCAAGTCCTTCCGCTTCGTTATAGCAGGGAACAACGATTGATAAAAGGAGGGGAGAGGTGGGCGTGGTGTTGGTCATCGGTTCTTTCTGTTTGAGAAAGGCTTACTTTGATTTGGCAAGTTTTTTAAGCGAGTTGGCATAGATACGGGCGATTGGCGGCCAGTCCCAAGAAGTCAGCGCGAACTCGGCCAGAGCATCTTGTGGTTTCTTAAGTGGAAGAGGAGAGGGGAAGACCTTGAGCTTTTCGAACCATACCGCAGCTGTGCGTTCGCTATTGTCGGGGAAAACATCTGCAATATGTAAATGTGGCATGGCCATAATGTTGCCTTGCGCCGTGGCAGGACTGCAAAGGACGGGAAGGCCGCAGGCCATCGCTTCTTGAATCACAAGGGGGAAACCCTCTCCATAACTGGGGATCAAAAGAAGATCGGCGGCTTGATACAGCTCGGCAAGGGCTTGGCCTTTGCGGTTTTTGAGGACATGAACGTTTGGCAACAACCATTTATCGGGATCTATTTTTCCACTTCCAGCCAGCCAGAAACGCCATTCGGGAAACATTGTGGCTAGACGGCGGATGACATCAAGGCCTTTCTTTTCTACAAAACGGCCCACAAAAAGCAAAACAGGCTGTTCAGCTTTTAAAGCAAATTGTTGGCGCAAAAAGCGACGATTTTCGGCAATGGGAGGATGAAAAACGCGAATATCGACTCCGTTCGGAATCACCTTAATGGGGCGTGTAAAATTAACGCGGCGATAATAGTCTTCGGCTACGCGATCACTGATGAAAATGACCTCATCGGCGAGTCGGAGCATGTGCGATGTAATCAGTTTGTCGGCGAGATGCATAATCCAGCGGAAAAGCGGGTTGCTATAAGGAATGGGGGCGATGTGCTGTGCAATCATAATGGGCTTTTTGGCTCTTCGCGCCGTCCAGAAGGCTAAGATATTTCCGAGATAGAGCGTATCGTGCAGCCAAAGGACGTCAGCGTTTTTGACAGTCTTTGATAGAACGCGCAGACTTTTGTATCCCCAAACAGGCCAAGGGAGGCCCAATGCTTTTTCTGCCACATTGCATGTTCGCATAGGAATCGTTGTCAGGCCTTCGACCAACGGGGTTGGGTCACAATCGCTCGACAGCCAAGAAAAATGTAGAGAGTCATCGCTGATAATTTCGCGGATTAGCCGTTCAGCAACGAGTTCAATGCCGCCACCATGCGCACCAAAGAAATGCGTGACAACGACAACTTCAATTGGGGCTTCATTTTTAGCCTTCGTTATTCGTTTTTTTACAGGACGTTCGATTGCCGCCGTCATCCTTCATTTCTTTCGTTCAAGGTTTTTATCGCTGTTTGCTGTTGGTTTAGCACTGCTACAGCCTTTTCCCATCCTATTTTTTCATCCGGTTCTTTTGTGTGGATGCTCTGTTCAAAGCGCTTAATCACTTCGTCGTTGCCATAATCTAGCCGCCCTGTCAGGAAAGCAAGGCCATTTGGCACGTGTCCCCAAAGATGTTGCGCCGTTGTTGAAAGGCTTGTTCTAATCATAGAGATAGCATTGTGGGGGCTGCTCTGTGGTGTGCGAATATAGATGTCCCGAAGGAGATCACAAATTCCTATAGCTTTGTCTCCAACAGCGTAGAGAAACCATTCTTGTACTGGCGAATCATAGATACATTCGATTCTGAAAGAAACAGAGGCTTCGTCTTGATAAGCGAGGTGGACCAGCCGGGGCGTTTCCTTTTGCTCTCCCTTTGTCTTATAGCTGTTTTTAAGGGTCAGTGCGCCATTGGCTAGATCGTTTATTAAATAGAAATGGTGCGGACTATCATCAAAAAAAGCGCCTAATGGCAGCGTTTCAATCCATTTTGACGCACGCTTTGCGCTGTTACCCTTATATCTAAGCTCGACATGATGTAACGCGCCGAGGCGGCCTTGTTGTAAATCGGCGTGAAGTTTTTGAACGCTACGACAAAAGCGCAAGTTGTGTACAACAGCGAGAGTCGTGTTGGCCTGTGTGGCGGCCAGTCCTAATTCTCTGCCTTCTTTTGGTGTGAGGGCAAAAGGCTTTTCTGTGAGGACATGCTTGCCTTTGGATAAGGCGGATGCGATAAGGGCGCCGCGTTTCTGAACTGGGGTGCAAAGGAGTAAGGCGTCGATTGAGTCCGTCCATGTTACTGATTCAAACGAGTCTGTTTGTGCATAAAAGGGGAGGGACCATTTTTTGGCGACAGCGGCGGCGCGGCCTTCATGCCGGTCAATGACGCCCGTCAGCGCCAGTGCAGGTTGACGTAGAATCGACGGAATGTGGCGCTGCGTGGCAACCCAACCGAGACCCATAATGCCAATGCGGAGTGGTGAGCGCAGCATGACCGAAAAGCCTAAATAGCCATGTGGCTAATGCCAGCTTCACCCGCGATGGCAATTGAAATGGACTCATCGTCAAGTTCCGTTGTGACCCCTTTCATTGTTGCATGAGCGCAGGCTTGGTCGAGACAGATAATCGATTTATCCGGGTTATTGCGATTGCGAATATAGCGATCCGTTAAAACAACAATGCGTTTAATGGCGCGATCCGATATCCCAAATCCATAATGGTCTTCAAAGTTCTTTTTCATGTTTTGCAGAATTGTAATGGTCATTTCCACAGAAGGAACATCAAGGTCGATTTTCTGGAAACGGCGATCAATAGCGGGTTCTAACTTGACATAATCATCATATTCTTCACGCGTGGTGGCTCCGATAACAAGGAGATCTCCGTTGGTCAGGAAGGGCTTGAGCAAATCGGCGATGCCGCTATAGCTTGATGTTTTAAAGGAGATCATAAGCTGATGGATTTCATCGATGCAAAAGATAATGGGCGGGAAAAGGCCGCAGGCATTGCGTTCTGCGACGCCTTTGATGATCGGGATCAGCCGACCTTCAAGTTCAGCTCGTGATGATGATCCCGCGCCGATCATTGACATTTCAAGTTCGATAACGCGGGCGCCTTGTAAAAGCTTGGGGACTTTGTTGGCGTTGATAAGTTGGGCTAGGCCTATAAACAGGGCCGTTTTACCTACGCCAGCAGGCCCCAATAACATCACGTTCTTGCGTAAGCGTTGAAGCAGAACAAGCGTCAAATGTTCCAGTTCTTTATCACGCCCGGTGATGGGATCAAACTTTCCAGCAAGATCTTGAGCGGTAAAATCACGTGTATAGCGGTGAATGAGGTCATTAAGCGTATCGTCGCTGACATGGAAAGAAAGGCTGGTCATTCGCTGTTCCAAAATATGGGTTGTCGACAAACGTCTATCATTAAAGAATCTTGCGTGTTGCTGAGTATTTTGTCACGTGTTGTTTCAAACCGCTAGACCCTTTAATAACCCGAGTTATGGGTTGATACCGGTGATAAACATAAAGGACTCGTCATCGCGAGGCCCCTTCTTCAGGGGCCGTGGCGATCCATCTCCTACTGTTTCAACATGGACCTACGTTGAAAATGCGGGATATGGATGGCCTCGTCGGCCAATAGGCCTCCTCGCAATGACACCGTTCTTATTTTTATCAGTGTGTTAAACCCATAACTCGGGTTTTAATATGGTCCAACCTTGCAGAAACGGGTTTGTAAAGCAGGTTATGAATGTCCGTGGTGAACGATGATCCTTTTTGACTAAAGAAGCGAACGAAGAGTGGCCGCCCAAATCGACCCATTATTTAGCATTTCAAGCCCTTCAGTTGTTCTGATGTCGCAATGGACCATGTAGCGCTCGACAGTGTCCTTGTGTTCGATGGTCATCATGGCTTCGCATGGAGGCCTTCCCATTTCTTGAATGCCGGCAAAGCTCAAGGTTTCTTCGCCTGTCAGCTTTAGATCGCTGATGGAAACGCCCTGCTTGATTCGAAGGGGGAGGACCCCAAGACGGATAAGGTTTATTCGGAACATCGGATCAAAGCTCTCAGCGATCACGACACGTATGTTTAGGAAGCGTATGACTTTTGCGGCCCAATCTTGTCCCAATCCACGACCAAAATCTTTCCCGGCTATGATGGTGTAGGGCGTCCCTTCGCGTTGATAGCGCTCTGTGGCATCAAAGATTGTCATCTGTGATTTTGTCGTGGCGTGAATAGTTTCTCCTGTGCTGGACGAATCGTTCGGCAGTAAGGCGTTTTTGAGCGATGGGTGCGAGAAGGCCCCGCGCACCATAACCTCATAGTTGCCTGTTTTTGTTTCATAGGTCAAAAATGTTTCTGGCGGTACATTTCGTGCCATGAGGTAATAGCCTGCTGGGCTGTTGGGGGCGATGGGGCCATAGGGAGCGATGGCAGAAGCTTCTATGTTGTCACCGAATAAGGCCAAGACTCTTGCATTTTTGATGTTTTGAGCGCGTTGGGTTTTCTTGGCGTTGTAGCCATCAAGAATGGGCGGCTTCCTTACAACGCAAGATTGATCATTCCACGCAAATGTTGGCTCTGATGGTTCTGGCGTTTGTTCCCATGCTGTTGAGCCAGAATAAAGCGTTTCTTTAAGCGTTGCATAAAGGGCAGCAAAGGGTGAGGCTTCATAGACGGCATTGATTTCTGCCATTGTCGGCCACAATTCTTTAAGAAGGATAGATTTTCCGTCTTTATTGTTGCCGAGAGGTTTTGTGTTGATGTCTAATAAAATTGATCCCGCAAGAGCATAGGCAATAACAAGAGGTGGCGTGGCAATAAATTTTGCGTATTCAACGGTGTCAATTTCGGGAATCCCGAGTTGAGGCGCCGATGTGATCGAACATACTGTCAGTTTGTTTTGTAAAATCTTTTTTTCAAGATCTTCGTTGATATGTGGTAATTTTTGAGCCGTCGTTTCTCCATTCAACGTGATAATAAATCCTATCGCTTCGAGGTCACGTTTCAACCCAGATTTTTCCAAGAAGAGTGCTGAAACGGGGCTCATATCATCAAAGAGAGCTCGCACCCAAGGCTTGACTTTGAGTCCCAAATGAGCCGCCCTGCGGGCAACAAGGCCCGCCAGAACAAGTTCATGTGGGTGGGTTGCGACTTCACGAGGGGACACAACGGCCAATGCAATATCCCCGTGTTTAATCGGAGCCAGTGGGTCGAGAAAACTCGTCGCGGACGGAAACTTTTTTTCAAAGGCCCCCGATGCTTCAGCGAGAGAGACGGGACGGTTAACCGAGTTTGGGCCGCCTAGACAGGAGCGGATTGAGTCGAGAGCCAATTCGGCAGCGACAGTGAACGTTGGTTCATGTTGCACATCGTGGGGCCAGTTCTCGCGCCACAACCCTTGGGCTTTTGCATAGGCCTCAACGAGGGCAATGTGTTGCTCGTCCTGTCCGATTAAGGCTAGGTGAGTTAATGTCGTACTATCAATTGGAAAATAACAACATAAGGCTCCCGTTTTATAAATCATGCGGGCGATGATGGCGCGATCAGGTACAGACAAGTGATCAAG
>JAQUYN010000146.1 GCA_028691835.1 Alphaproteobacteria bacterium
AGAACACCAATAGATGGATGATCTTGCAATGAATTATGCTGTAGATAATCCCAGACGAGATAAGGCCCAAGATAAGTCCAAACGCTATATTCGCTATAAGCATTCCAACCCAGCCCAGCGTTTCAAGTAGATACGCGTGCAGTCCAAGGCAAAAAACTACGCCGCTGTTAATGCGAATGTAGGCTTGCAGAGGGTCTGCAAAATGCAACAACATCCAGGCCATTCCCTGAAAGGGATAAGAAAGCTCTTTTCTGGCATCAAGATCTTGTTTGGGGGCGGCTATCATTTTTAGATCGTTAGCAAGCGGCTCCGCGTCAAATCTGAAAAAATCATCTACTTCGCGATCGGCTAAAAACCACAATTGCCCTTGAAGCGTCATTCTATCGATCGTTCGGTCAATGGCTGCTTGTGAATCATGTAATCCGCCATATACGATAAAAACAAGCGGCATCGTAAGCGCGGCCATTACGGCGCCGATTAAAAATATCCGCTTTATAGGTAGGGCTTTAAGTTTCCATGCTGTGCGCATAAGGGCGGGGGTGAAAAACAACATAAGCATGATGGTCAGGGACGAAAACTTCTCTCCGAACAAAGCCGATATGACAAATAGGCACAATGTCATGAGGCGGTACATTCCTTTGTTCTTCGTCAGAACATTCATGAAGCCAAGATATAATATTATGGCGATGCGATTGCCTATGACGGACAGAAAAACCGGGTCGCCCAGATCGCTTCGGAAGGCAAAGCGATCGGTTTCGGTCAGAAGAGGAAAGCCGTTCTTTATTCCAATTATTATAAGATAGGCAAACGCCATTATTGTAATCGCGTTGATTATGGTGGCGACCAACGCGTTTGGTTGTAATTTGTTGGCTATGAAGATTTCTATCTGTCCTTGTTTCTTCCAGGACGATACGAAGTATTCGCTGACAAAGGCTGCTGTTCCGAAGAAAATTATGTATGTGATCGTGAGGCGCATAAAACCACCGGTTGGTTCGCCCATCTGTCCGGTTTCACTTAAAAAGCCTCCCAGTTCGATCATAACTCCGGAGATCATTTGCGTTGCGCCCATTATGCCAAACGCCGCGAGGAGCGTGAGCGCAGATGCCGGTGCTATCTTTAATAATCTCATAAAGAAAAAACCGTACAGCAGCAGCGCAAGCCAGGCCGATACCGGATATACCCACCAACTTGTCATCAAGAGCAATACAAAGCCGATTGATGCGCACGTAAACGTAAGGCGCAATACGTCGTTGCAGGCGTTACCGGTCGGTGACAAAAATGGAGCGGGTTTTTCGATCATGCCGTTAGGTTAGCCGATTTTTCTATTTCGGATATAAAATTTAATAGCTGGCGGCCAAGATTGTCTTGGTCGAATTTGCTCGCGTTGTTCAGGGCGTTTTTGCTCCAATTTTCGAGCTTGGCCGGGTCGTCTATCGCGTCCGCCAGCGCAGATTTCCAGGCGTTGCAATCTCCGGCTGGGACCAATGCGCCGTTCTTGCCGTTTTCGACAAGTTCCGGGATGCCGCCTTTGTCGCTTCCCATTACGGGAAGGCCAAGGCCAAGCGCATGCACGACTACTCCGGGAAAATTCTCTGACCAGATGGAGGGAATGCATAATAGATCGCTGTTTACCATCAGGTTGCTTATCTCTTGCTGTGAGATGAATCCGGTGAATTTGCACCATGGAAGATTGCCGTACTCGTTGCGCAGTTCAGTTTCCTGTGGGCCGGATCCGACTATTGTCAGCGTGAAATCGCGGGTGGCGGCCAATTCTTTTGCCGCTTTTAAGAGAATATCCACTCCCTTGGTTATGTGGAGTCTCCCTACAAAAAGAATTCTTACATGTTTTGAGGTTGTGCGCGGCTCTGTGGCCGCAGGATATTTGTTCGGATTCATTATCGAGGTGTTGAGATGATCTTTTATTGGGAAAAAGCGCGATAGCTTCTCCAGGTTCGAGCACGATGGCGACATGAACCCAAGGCGCGGCATTTGTTTTATGCAGTGTTTTTTGTATGCCGCAGAAATTTTGCATGCTGCGCATTGGCCCGGGCAATCGTGGCCGTTTTTGAACATTGACATGCGAAAACAGGCCAGGCCAAGGTCGGGTAGAAAAAGTATGGCGGGAATATTGCGCTTGCCGATTTCTATTAGCGAGTTATAGCCCAGCCCCTGCACGAGATGTGTGCTTACAAAATCTGGTTTGAACGCATCAAGGACGCGCCCGACGATTTTGCGATTTCTCGGGTCGATGTGGTCCAGAATATGCCAGAGCGGTTTTTTCCAAAATGGAGCCTTGAAAAAATAAAGCATAGGATATGGGCGCGGCATCCATACTTTCCACATTGGCAGGCCGTCAACTTCTTCCCCCGACAAGACCTCGTCAGGAGCTTTCGCCGTTGTCAGGACCGCTACTTCATTCCCCTGTTTTTTCAACCAGTGGGCAAAGTTATATGCGCTCATTTCCGCGCCGGTTCTGCTGTCCGGCGGGAATAAGGATGAAATGACCAAAACGCGCTTGTTTTTGATTGTTCCGGCGTCGCTGGGGTTCATGGGATTCCTTTGGGGTTTATCAATAATTTGACCGTTCTCAATCTTTTATGGGATAAGCTGGAGCAATGCAACTTAGCTGAAAATCAGAAAAT
>JAQUYN010000071.1 GCA_028691835.1 Alphaproteobacteria bacterium
CCAGTATCAATATTGGCTTAATCAATGGCGGAAATGCGCCCAATGTTGTCGCCGATCAATGTATTGTGGCTTGGCAATATCGCCTACACCCTGGGGATGATCTTGTAGCCCTTTTTCAAGAATATAAGCTTATGATCGAAGATGAACTTCGTCCTTCTATGGCCCATTTTCCGCAAGCGAAAGTCACAACTGAATATGTGAGCGAGGTCCCGGTTTTCATGGCGACTGAAGGCGGCGCGGGTGAGAGATTTCTTTGTCCGCTGACGGGATCCGGGGTTCCTGTGAGTGTGTCTTATGGCACTGAGGCCGGCATTTACCAGAGCCTTGCTCCATCCGTTGTCATCTGTGGTCCGGGCTCGATAACAAAGGCACATCAGCCGGATGAGTTTGTCCCCGTTGCTGATCTTGACAAGTGCTGTTCCCTTATCAACATGGCCATAGAGTCTCTGAAATGACAGTTAATCAAGAAACGCGAGTTATTAAATTGCATCCCAGCTGGCTTGAGGTTATCGGCGATCAGTTTGATAAGCCCTATATGCAGAACCTTAAAACGTTTCTGAAGGATGAAAAAGATTCGGGTCATAAAGTGTTTCCGCCAAGTGCGCAGATCTTTAACGCTTTGAATACAACCCCTTTTGATAAGGTTCGCGTCGTTATTATTGGGCAAGATCCCTATCACGGGCCGCAACAGGCTCATGGTCTTTGTTTTTCTGTTCAAGATGGGGTTGCGATTCCGCCCAGCCTTTTGAATATTTATAAAGAAATCTCAGCTGAATATGGTGTTCCCATGCCATCAAGTGGCAACCTGACGAGCTGGGCGGAGCAGGGCGTTCTGTTGCTCAATGCTACACTAACGGTTAGGCAGGCGCAGGCTGGATCTCATCAAAATAAAGGGTGGGAAGCGTTTACGGATGCCGTTATTCGGGCCGTCAATGACAAGCATGAGCATATCGTCTTTATGTTGTGGGGGGCATACGCTCAAAAGAAGGGCGCTTTTATTGATCGTAAGCGCCATTTGGTCTTGCAGGCCCCGCATCCTTCCCCGTTGTCTGCTCATCGGGGTTTTCTGGGGTGCGGGCATTTTCGTTCAGCCAATACTTATCTTGATACACATGGCGTTTCACCAATCAATTGGTTGAAACAGTCATACGAACCGCCAAAGGAAGTGACTCGTTCAGGTCACAACTGATGCGGGCTTGGCTCTCACATCTTCAAAGCTGATCCAGTTCTGGCGTCCAGATTGGACATTGAGCGATCCGATGAGGCCCACAGCTTCAAGAGAAGCGATAGCCGTTTCGCGAATTGATGTTGCCAATGCCTCTGGTAGGGGATATTCGCTGCGGATCACGAGATCCAATTGTCGTTTTTGGGATAGCCCATCAAGTTGAATGGAGCCAAGCTTTGACATATTCATAGTAATGACAAAGCGCGTTTTAATGGTCGTGGCTCCCGATGGCGTGTCGTTGTGTTGGCGATGTCCATCTTTGTGGACATAAAGATTCAGCAATTCAAAAGCGCCTTCAAAGTGCAAAGGGATCGGATACGCCTTCCATTCGCCTATGGTTCGATCCTGCTGTATTGAATCAAGCGAGTCCTTTATCGAGCCAACAAGTTTTTCTTTGAGATTTTGTTTGTTTTCTTTTTCAAGGACATGAAGTGCCGCAGGACCTAACCACTCATCAACTTTTCCCCCGTGAAGCGCTGAGAGAAGGAACAATGTCGTGCCTGCGAAATGATGGACTGGATTGGGCACCCTCATTTGAAGGAAAGCTTCCGCACCTTTGGGGCTGATGGTTTGTAGAAGTTCTACAATATTGCGAAGGGGCAGAAAGTCTTTCCCCTTGTCGAGAGGCAGAAGCGTGAGCGGATCTTCGCTTACGGGCTGAACCTGCGCGATGAGTTTTGTGCCAAGCGGAAGATCTGACTTGACGTGAGAAATAACGGTTTGTTCCTCTGATTGCATAATCAGCTGTCCGGTCAAGCTTTTGCCAATAACAGTGGCTTGGATCATGTGTGGCGATAGGGTTTCGCTTGGCCATTCAGCCGTTGGTGGGAGCATTTGCGTGACTTTAAGCTGATAGGTTTTTCCGGGATCGAGCGTTGATGTCCCGGGCGTTGTTGGCGTTTTCGGGGCTGTTCGTGAAACTTGGTCCGGTTTCAGAAGCGAAGGCGCGTCTTCCTTTGCTGGAGCGCCCATAATGCGGGCTATGAATTTGGGAACTTGTTCGCCTTTGTTTTCAGCGGCTGTTTGTTGTCTCAAGTTTGGTTCGCAGGCTTTTTCCTCGACCATGCCAGAGATTTTGATTTTGTCAGGAAGGACGGTTATTTTGAGCTGAACTTCATCGCTACCTTTTCCTTGTGGCTGGGTCATAGAAGGAGTCAGGCGGGAGGCGGTTTTGGCGCTAACGACTTCGCTTTGAGTGGGGCGTTCCATTTTTTCAGCGCTAGATACGATAAGCGTTGCTTCTTTGGGGTGGGCACCCGGCTGAATGATAAGTTCAACCTTGGTCGATATTCCCGTTTCTGTATTTAACAGACTTTCTAAAGTTTTTTTCAGATCGAGTTGGGCGTCAACAAGAACGAGTCGGATCGTGCCAAAAGACGTCTTCATGGAGAACGTGCCATTTTCCATGAGATCAAATATCGTACCCGTGAGGCTGATGGGGCGTGTTGTCACAGGAAGCGTATCCGGTGTGCTTAGGATCATCGTCGCAATCGTTGTGGTCGGCGGCGCAACAGCTGTAGTAAGCGCATTCGTGCTCTGCAGGGCGATATTGAGAGGGACAGCCTCGCCCATTTTCGGCCCCTAAGTTGAGGTGAGCAGCTTTTTGGCGATGATTTCAACATCACTTGCTGCTTCGCACAGAGGAGAGCGGACGAGAAGAGGGGTCTGTGCGCGGATCGCGTCACGCACCTTTGTATCACGTCGAACAATGCCAGCCAGTTCAGGTTGATATTGAAGGAAGATTTCAGAGGCTTTGTTGATTGTGGCAAATGTTTTTTCGCCTTCCAGAGCCGTGCTGGCCATGTTGACAACGACGCGCAGAGTTGCGCTTGGATTTGCCGCACGTGACAGCTTGATGTAGGCATAGGCATCCGTCAAAGATGTTGGCTCATCTGTCAGGACGACATAGGTTGCGGCTGCGGGTCCTGCCATTTGTCGTACGGCGCGGTCAATGCCTGCGCCCAGATCCACAAAGACATAGTCATAATTTTTGGCGAGTTCAATAAGAGCCGACCGCAAGTCCGTAAGCTTTTGTTGTGGCAGCGTTGCAAGATTGCCGGAACCGGACCGTCCGGCTAGAATATCAAAGTTTCCTTCTTCATAACGCGTCACGGCCTCCGCGAGGCTTATCTGTCCTTCGGTAACGTGGGCAATGTCGCGCTCTGGCGTCAAGCCAAGTTGAATATCAACGTTGGCAAGACCAAGATCGCCGTCAAACAAAAGGACACGTTTCCCTGCTTTAGCAAGCGTGTGGCACAGCGTAATCGAAAACCATGTCTTGCCGACTCCGCCTTTGCCACTTGCAATCGCGTACATGTTCGGACACCGCAGCATTGTAAAGGGAGTCTGCGCGGGTTGGAGCGGTGTGAAGGGAATGGGGTCTGTCATACGATGTGCTCCTGAACTGAACGTAATGAGTGCGTGCCGGTAGCTTTTTGTTGTTGTTCTTGTTCTTGTTTGTTAGGTAAAAGGAGCCGAGCAAGTGACACGGGGTTTAACGGCTGCGGGGCTTCGGTGACTTTTGACGAGGCGCTGAAATTACATAGTCGTAAGTTGGCTTCATAGGCTGTGCTCAGCATAGCGCCGAGCCGACGTGCGATGTCGATCCGTGTTGGAAGAAGCGCACGTGCGCCCAGAAGCTGAAACTCTTTGGCCATTTCAAGCGATGTTGTTGAATCGAGATCAGCGGGGAGAACGAGGACAGGTTCTGCCCCAGAAGCTTTTATCATGGATGCCAAGTTGTTGATCTCGCCCTTATTGAAAGGATTGCATCCTGCGGTATCAATAATAACAAAGCTTTCAGCTTTTTGCATCGAGATGGCATCATGCAGAGCGTGTGAATCTTCAATCTCGATCATCTCTGTTTTAAGCAGGCGCGCAAAGGCATCAAGTTGAGCCATCCCGCCCGCACGTTCCGTGTCCGTGCTGATAATCGCAATGGATTTTTTTTGCATTGTTGCTTTGGTCGCGAGTTTCGCGGCGCACATCGTTTTGCCAGCCCCCGGCGGGCCGATAAGAATAATGCGGCGGCGTTCACAATCTTCAGGGATGGGATCAAATTTAAAATGCGTATCAAGCGCTGCGCCAATGGACAAGAGCAGGTCATCTTGCGCGTATTGGGTGGCGGTTGCCATGATCTTTTCACTCAGTGTGCTGGGGATCCTGTGTTCGATAAGAGCTTTAGCGATCACTTCGATTGATTGAGAGTCTGTTGTTTCGGCAACTTGGCGTAACGCTTGGTTTTGCGGCGGGGACATAGGTTCGTCAATGGCTGCTGTGACGCGTACCCCTCCATTTTCATCATCGCGTGTGGCGACAATAATGGCATCATCTCCCAAGGCCTCGCGCACAAGGCGCATGGCGTCTGTTGTTGTCGCACCGTAAAATGATTTTAATCGCATTTATATTTGTCCCAAGGTCTTGATTTTTGCTTTGGCATAAATCTCATTTTGCGAAAGGACAACGGTTGATGGCCGGAATCTTTCGACGATAGAACGAACATAGGGCCTTACCCCCGGACTTGTCAAAAGGACTGGGGCTTCGCCAGCCATAGCTTGCTTATCATAGGATTGTCTTATGGCATTGATGAATTGATGTAATTTGGTGGGCGGCATGGCCAGCCGTTTTTCCTCGCCATCCATGGTGATGGATTCGGCAAAGGTTTGTTCCCATTCTGGAGAAAGGGTTATCAAGGGGATAAAACCAATGTCATTGGTATTTGCGCTTGAGATTTGTCGCGCAAGCCGTGACCGGACATGTTCAGAAATGAGCGACAGATTGCGAGTCACCCCTGCGGCTTCGGCCACACCTTCAAGGATCGTCGGAAGGTCACGGATTGAAACACGTTCGGCCAGTAAGTTTTGCAAAACGCGTTGAAGCCCACTTAGGGCAATCTGGCTTGGGATTACATCGGAGACAAGCTTTTGTTGATCTTTGCTGAGTTCATCCAAAAGCTTTTGCGTCTCAGAATAGGACAACAGCTCGGACATGTTATCTTTCACAAGCTCGGTTAGGTGTGTTGTGATGACGGTAGGCGGATCGACGACGGTATAGCCCTTGAAAAGGGCTTCTTCGCGATAGGACGGATCAATCCACATAGCGGGAAGGCCAAAGGTTGGCTCAAGGGTCGTTTCGCCAGGTAAGGAGATAGGCGCCCCCCGAGGGTCCATAACGAGCAGAAGGCCCGGGCGGAGCTCCCCACGTCCAGACTCGATTTCTTTGATGCGCAGAATATAGGTGTTGGGCGCAAGCTGAAGATTATCTTGGATGCGGACGGCGGGCATAATAAAGCCCATATCGCCAGCCAGTTGCCGACGAAGGCCTTTGATTTGATCCGTAAGTTTTTGTCCCGCTTCGCTGTTGATGAGTGCAAGCAGCGCATATCCAAGTTCAAGCCTAATCATATCGATGGAGAGCGAGCGGCCAATGGGATCTTCCGCAACGGGCGGCGGCTTCGCGGCGGCAAGTTGAGCGGCCGTGCGAGCTTCTGCTTTCGCTCGGTTGTTTTGTGTTGTGGCATAGGCACCAAATCCTGCAATTCCACTCAGAATTGCAAAAGGAAGAAACGGCATGCCGGGAATGATGGCCAACACGGCCATCAGCCCTGATGCCATCCCCAAGGCTGCTGGATAGCCGCTTAGCTGTCCGAAAAAGGCTTTATCCGTTGTTCCTGTCGTTGTCGATTTGGAGACAAGAAGGCCTGAGGCAACAGAAACGAGCAGGGCGGGAATTTGTGTCACCAGTCCGTCACCAATCGTCAAGCGAACGTAGGTGTCGGCGGCTTCCAATATAGGCATGTCATGACGGAAGGCACCGATTGTAATGCCGCCAATCGCGTTGATAAAGGTAATGACGAGACCTGCTATGGCGTCGCCTCGCACGAACTTGGCGGCACCATCCATGGATCCGAAAAATCCGGACTCGTCTTCAAGTTCTTTGCGGCGCGACCGTGCTGTATCTTCGTCGATCAGCCCGGTTGAGAGATCAGCATCGATAGCCATCTGTTTGCCTGGCATAGCATCCAAGGTGAAACGAGCGGCAACTTCAGCAATACGGCCAGAACCCTTTGTGATAACAACGAAGTTGACAATGGTTAGAATACTGAAAACGATGACGCCGATGATGAAGTCGCCCCCCATGACCATATTGGCGAAGGCTTCCACAACATGCCCTGCGGCATCAGTGCCTTCATTGCCGAAGGTCAGAACGAGACGTGTTGTTCCAAGGTTCAGAGAAAGGCGAAGCAATGTTGCGATCAAAAGGACCGTTGGAAAGGCGCTGAAATCAAGAGGTTTCCCAATAAACAGAACGGTCATAAGAATAAGGACCGAAAAAGTAATAGAAATTGATAATCCAATATCCACCAAGAATGATGGAATAGGAAGCACGAGGAACGTCAAGATGATCATCAAGCCGATGGCCATCCAAAGCTCACCGCGCTTGAAGACTCCATTCATGAAATCCACAGTGCCTGCCGAATTGTCAGCCGTTGTTGTCACGGGCTCGTTCACGTCGACATCCTTTACGTCGTTGCGCCTTCGGCTTCACCGGCTGCTGGCGGAACGGGAACGCCCGTTTCGCTGTACTGCTTAAGTTTGTTTCGCAGGGTTCGGATAGAAATACCCAAAATGTTGGCCGCGTGCGTGCGATTGCCCAAGCAATGTTGCAAGGTGTCGATAATAAGATCGCGTTCAACGTCGGCGACTGTGCGCCCGACAAGTGAGGCTTGCCCGCCAGCGCTTGTGTCGGTTGGGTGTTTGCCGATGATAGCATTTGTTGCGAGTGCCGCAGGCGTCACAATATCTGAACCTAAACTTTGTTGCCCAGAGAGCATAATGGCCTCAGCCTCGATTTGTCCTGTGCGCGCCATAAGGACTGCGCGATGCATTGTATTCTCGAGTTCGCGGACATTGCCGCGCCAAGCATGGGCCATCAAGCGGCCCAAGGCGCCATCAGAGATTTCACGGTCGGGTAAGCCATTTGCTGTCGCATATTTTCGCGCGAAATAGGAAGCCAAGGGCATGAGATCAGCTGGACGATCCCTTAAAGGCGGCATATGAAGGCTGACGACGTTTAATCGGTAATAGAGATCCTCGCGAAAACGTTTGGCGTGGACTTCATCTTCCAGGTTGCGGTTTGATGTCGCGACGAGCCGGATATCGACTTTGATAGGCGTTGTGCCCCCCACACGATCAATTTCACGTTCCTGAATGGCGCGCAGCAGCTTGGCTTGAAGGCGGAGATCCATTTCGCTGATTTCATCAAGGAGAAGGGTGCCACCGTTCGATTCTTCAAACTTGCCGATACGTCGTGCAATGGCCCCTGTAAACGCGCCTTTTTCATGCCCAAACAATTCGGATTCTAAAAGATTCTCTGGAATGGCCGCGCAATTGACAGAAACAAAATTGCCCTGTGCACGGCGGCTCTTGCGATGAATAAATCGCGCCATAACTTCTTTACCGGTGCCTGACTCGCCCGTGATTAAGATAGAGGCATCACTGCTTGCAACACGTTCAGCCATTTCAATGATGGGAGCCATCACGGGGTCTTGAGCAATAAAGGTTGCATCTTCTTCCGCGACGGCTTGAAGGACGGCAGCAATAAGTTCGGCATCGGGGGGGAGGGGGATGTATTCTTTGGCTCCGGCGCGAATGGCGCGCACAGCGGCCCCGGCATCAGTTCCAATTCCACACGCGACGACGGGAACGCTCATGCGTTCGCTTTTCAGGCTTTCAATAAGGCGTCCGATTTCAAGCTCAACATCGCACATGACAAGATCGGCGCCTTGGCCGTTTCGTAAAGCATTCAGCGCGCCGTCGATGCTTTCAATATGGGCGACTTTAGCCCCGCGTTGTGACGCAAGACGTCCCGCTGTTGCAATGTGTCCTTGTAAAAATCCAACGATTAATAATCTCATGGTGTCCACCCGTTCCTTGTGCCATCAGGCCTGAAAAGAAGACTTAAGTACGTTCAGCCTTAATAATTTCTGTCATGGTAATGCCAAGACGATCTTCAACAACGACAACTTCGCCGCGTGCGACAAGCCGATTGTTAACGTAAATATCGATAGCTTCGCCGACCTTGCGGTCCAATTCAATCACAGCCCCACGACCCAGTTTCAGCAAACTGCTGACAGGCATGGTGGCTTTGCCGAGGACGGCGGCGACATCGACAGGAATGCCATAGAAAGCTTCCAAGTCATTGACGGTTGCTGTGGCGCCATCTTTAGGGGCTTCGCCTGCGGAAGCTTCGAGTTCGGATAAGGTCAAGCTTTCATCGGTCATGGGGACTCTCCACCTTCGGTCATGGGTTGTTGTTCAGTTTCTTGCAATGGGGGCTGTTCTTGTAATGGGGGGTGCGCATCAGGGTTTGGGACAAGCTGGGTTGTTTCAAAAGTTTGCGCTTCGCTCATGACGCGTTCAATGGATTGCCATAATGTTTGCACGTTACGTTCAATGCCGCCATCGGCCCATTCAATGCGGCAATCTGATGTTCCGATTTCTGGGTCGCCCAAGATCACAATTTTACCAGCATAAGCTTGTTGTTGCGCAATGGAATTAATTTTTGCGCTGACTTCATCAAAAAGGCCTTCGTTCACGCGAAAGACGAGGCGTGGTTCACGGCTAACTTCGCCAAGGACTGTGGAGACGACGGTTTCGATTTCAGTAAGACCATATTTCTCGATATAGCTTGGCATAATTTTGCGCGTAATAATCAAGGCAAGTTCTTGAAGCTGTACCAACTGACGCTGCCATTCGCCCGTACTTTCTTGAATGACATGCGAGAGGCGTTGATCGATTTGGGAGAGCAGCGTATTCATATATTGCTGTTGGTCTTCCATCATCGATTTTTGACCAGCTTGCATTCCCGCCTCAAAGCTCGCCTGTTTTTCACTATCGAGCTGTTCTTGAGAATAAGTAGGCGTAGGTTTTTCGCGCGGATCCGTCATTTTGTTCTGACCGTTATCAAAAGTCAGGTCAAAAAGGTATTTGCGAGATTTTGCATTTTCTGCCGTTTGTGTTTGCGTATCCATCATCTATTAGTACACCAATTCATCTTCGCCATTATCCTTGGCGATTGTAATTTCACCACGTGCAGCCAGATCTTTTGCCGAGGCAACGATGGCGGCTTGAGATTCTTCAACGTCTCGCAGTCGTGTGGGGCCAAGTGCTTCAATGTCTTCTTTGACAAGCTTGCCCGCACGTTCAGACATGTTCGAGAAGAAGAGTTCCTTAAGCGCATCAGAGGCACCCTTGAGGGCAATGGGAAGTTTGCTCTTATCGACAGTGCGCATAATGGTCTGGATGGCCTTGCTGTCCAATTTTTGAAGATCTTCAAAGGTGAACATGAGGCTTTTGATTTTTTCAGCCGAGTCACGATTGCGTTCTTCGAGGGCAGAGATAAACTTGGATTCACTGGAGCGATCTAAGTTATTAAATATCTCGGCCATGGCTTCATGGGGGTCGCGGCGATTTGTGCGTGCAAGATTGCTCATAAACTCGTTACGTAAGGTGCGTTCGATGTCGTCGAGAACATCTTTTTGAACCGACTCCATGCGAAGCATACGCATCACGACTTCCATCGAAAAGCTTTCGGGAAGTTGGGACAGGACGCGTGCTGCGTGATCGGGTTTAATTTTTGAAACAACGACAGCCACGGTTTGTGGGTATTCGTTTTTAAGAAAGTTTGCGAGGACGACTTCGTTCACGTTTGCCAGTTTATCCCACATTGTGCGCCCTGCGGGACCGCGAATATCTTCCATGATGGTGTCAACGCGATTTTTATCAAGGACCTTCATGAGGAGACGTTCTGTGGACTCTAAACTTCCGACCAGCGATCCAGTTGAGGACATTTGTTCAACAAACTCAATAAAGAGTTTTTCAACAAGCGTAGAACTGACATTGCCAAGGCTGGCCATAACTTGCGATAGTTCTTTGATTTCTTCATCATTCATATGTGAAAAAACGCGTGAGGCATAATCTTCTCCTAATGACAGGATAAGAATTGCGGCCTTCTCTGAACCAGAGAGGCTTCGAACATCTTCACGTACGCGAACACCAGCCATCGGTTCGTTCCCTTATTGTCGGCTCTCTTGATAAATCCAATTGCGTAAAATAGACACAGCTTCTTCGGGATGTTTATCCACGATTTCACCGACCTTACGCAATGAGGAGGCTTTGACTCGTCCTTCGACGCGCGAAATATCGATCATCTTTTCGATTTCGCTGTCTTCCGTTTCATTTTGGAGTTCTGTGCTAAAGGCGCTTAGCCCCGGCGCGGCAAGCTGTGCTGGGCCGCCACCCACTCCCATGCCTGTATTTCCTGCCAGCGCTTGCTGCGCGCCTATCGCAGAGGCCGTGTCAAAGATGCGACGCAGAATGGGGCGTACCACCAAAAGGACAACCATGAGGCCGATGAAGGCAAGCAGCAAGGATTCGCCGATGCGCATGAGATCAAGCTTGGGAATGCCCATAATCATGTCAGAATTCGCGCCATCGGCAAGGCCTTCTTCGCCTTGTGTGAATCGCATATTGATAACTTCGATGGAGTCTCCGCGTGTGGCATCGTAATTAACGGCAGAACGGACAAGCGCCTTGATTTTATCAAGTTCTTCTTGTGATCTGGGTTCGTATTTTTTTGTGCCGTCTTCTGCTGTGGTTACCGTTCCATCGACAACGACAGCAACGGACAATCTTTTAATCTGACCCGTTTCGCGGACTTGGTTGCGAACGGTCTTGTTGATTTCATAGTTGATCGTTTCTTCGGTACGGTTTGTGCTGTTGGCGCTTGAATTTCCTCCGCCTGAAGCTTGTCCACCGGGGAGGTTGTTTGTGATGGAAACTGTATTCCCGCCACCATCTGATGCTTTTGAATCCTCACTGGTGCTTTGTTGAGAGCGGATTACCTGACTTTCTGGGTCATAGATTTCAGAGCTTGTTGTCACGCGATCAAAGTCGAGATCTGCCGAGACTTGTGCCCTTACTTTTCCAAACCCTAAAGTCTGCGCAAGAAGTTCCTCAATCTTGCGCGCCTGATTCAGTTCGTAGTTAGAGCGCATTTCATCTTGGTTCGATGCCCCCACACCGCCGCTCGTCGTTTCGCTTTCTGGACGCGCAAGCAAGGCCCCCTTATCATCAACAATCGAGATTTGTGTGGGCTGAAGTTGAGGCACTGCGGCTGCGATCAAGTGCTGAATGGCGGCGATTTGTTCTTTGGTCAACGTGATGCCGCCACGGGTCTTTAAAAAGACACTGGCTGTCGCCGTTTGTGTGTTGTGGGAAAACAATTCTCGTTGAGGAAGGACAAGGTGGACGCGTGCTGATTGGATGGGGCCCATTGTGCTGATCGTGCGGGCAAGTTCACCTTCAAGGGCGCGGAGATGGTTGATGTTTTGTACAAAACTCGTCGTTCCGAAGCTTTCTTTCTGGTCAAAGATTTCATAACCGATAGAGCCGCCTTTCGGGAGCCCGCTTGCCGCCATCAGCATGCGAACTTTGCCGACTTGTTCGCCGGGAACACGGA
>JAQUYN010000072.1 GCA_028691835.1 Alphaproteobacteria bacterium
TATGGGGGCCGCTGGTCTTACATCTTCTGCCGTTGAAATGGCCAGCAAAGGTGGGCTTGGTATTGAATTGGATTTGGACAAGGTGCCGCTACGCGAAACGGGTATGAGCGCCTATGAAATCATGCTTTCGGAAAGCCAAGAGCGTATGCTCTTCGTTCTGAAGCCCGGCCATGAAAAAGAGGCCGAAGACATTTTCAAGAAGTGGGAACTTGATTACTCTGTGATCGGTAAGCTGACCGACACGGGCCGCATCGTGTGCTTGCGCAATGGCAAGACGGAAGTCGATATTAAGGTTGACCCATTGGTTGAAAGTTCACCAGTCTATGATCGTCCGCACGAAGCAACGCCAGCACAACCTATGCTGAATGCTGCTGATTATGCCGTGCCCGCTGGTGAGACGCTTTTGACGGTTCTCAAGAAAATGTTTGGCACAGCTGATTTATGCTCGCGTCGTTGGATTTGGGAGCAATATGATTGTCATGTCGGGGCCAATACGGCGCAGTCTTCTGGTGGCGATGCTGCTGTTGTCCGTGTTGAAGGCACGAATAAGGGCCTCGCTATGTGCGTCGATTGCTCGCCGCGTTACTGCGCTGCCGATCCTGTTATGGGTGGTAAACAAGCCGTTGTTGAAACTTATCGCAACATTTCCGCCGTTGGCGCAAAGCCTCTTGCAATTACGGACAACATGAACTTTGGCAATCCCGAAAAGCCGCGTATTATGGGTCAGTTTGTCGGGGCCTGCGAAGGTATTCGCGAATCCTGTGTTGCACTCGATTATCCCGTCGTATCTGGTAATTGTTCGCTTTACAACGAAACGAACGGCCAACCTATCTTGCCTGCCCCCGCTATTGGTGGTGTCGGTCTAATCGCGGACGTGACGAAGGCGATGACTATCGGCTTTAAGGCCGAAGGCGAGAGCATCATTCTGATCGGCGAAACAAAGGGCCACGTTGGGCAGTCTCTCTATTTACGCGAAATGTTCGGCAAGGAAGCGGGCGCGCCGCCGCCCGTTAACCTGACGGCAGAGCGTCGTCATGGTAAGTTTGTGCGTCAACTTATTGATGACCGTGCAATTACGGCATGCCACGACGTTTCCGACGGCGGCTTGATGGTCACCGTGGCCGAGATGGCGATGGCTGGTGATATTGGGTGCAAGTTGGAGGCCCCCGCAACGGATGCTGGCTTCTGGTATGGTGAAGACCAAGCTCGTTATGTTGTCACGATGCGTGACGCTGATGGTTTTATTGCCAAGGCCGAAGAGGCTGGCATTCCCTATATGATCATCGGCTTAACCGGAGGCGATGCCCTATCCATCGGCAAAGACTCCGTTGCACTCAACTGGCTGCGTGAAATTCATGAAAGCTGGCTACCCGAATATATGGAAGGATAAATTGCACAAATGATGGAGGCGAGTGAGATCATGACCTTGCTGACTGAATCTCTTCCCGGATCGCGGATAGAGATTGAAGATCTGCGCGGTGATGGAAATCACTATGCCGTTACGGTTGAAAGTCGTGCGTTTGTTGGTGTGCCATTGGTCGATCAACATCGCATGGTTTTTGCGGCTCTTCAGGGACGCGTCGGTGGTATCCTGCGTGGCATTACGTTGACGACGTTGTTGCCGAAGGAGGATGGTTGATGAGAACCGGTCCTGATGAACGTACACAGCGCCTGATTGATCCGACAGTTCTTGATCGTATTCAGTCCGAAATTGATTCCGACCTTGTTGTCTTGTTTATGAATGGGACGCCTGTTTATCCGCATTGCGGCCCATCGGCGCAGGCTGTGCAAATCCTTGGTCTTTTAGGCGTGCGTTTCAAACATATTGATGTGACGATTGACCCCAGCCTACGTCTTGCCATCAAGGATTTCAGCAATTGGCCAATGCTGCCGCAGCTTTACGTGAAAAGCCATTTTGTCGGTGGCAATGATGTCATGCGGCAGATGCTTGAGACAGGCGAGCTTCAATCCCTGTTCGAGCGCAATGCCATACCGATGAGTATCGCCTAACATTTATCCCGTTTGCACCGTGACCTAAGTTTGTGCTAAACCCTCCCGCATGGCAGCTTATCAATATATCTACGTCATGAATGGCGTAACCAAGACGTTTACCAATGGCAAAACGGTCTTGAACAATATCCGTCTCTCTTTCTATCCCGATGCCAAAATTGGAATTCTGGGGCCGAACGGGTCTGGTAAATCCACGCTGATGAAAATCATGGCGGGTCTGGATAAGGACTATAGCGGTGAGGCATTTATTGCCGATGGGGCCACAATTGGCTATTTGGAGCAGGAGCCTCAGCTCGATCCTAACCTGACCGTTGAGCAAAACATTTTGGCAGGGATGGCTGAGACAAAAGCTTTGTTAGATCGATTTGAAGATGTCAGCATGAAGCTGGGGGAGGTTGAAGACCCCGATGAGATGCAAGCTTTGATCGATGAGCAAGGCGAACTTCAGGAAAAGATCGAAGCTGCCGATGCGTGGGACCTGACCCGTACCATTGAAATTGCGATGGACGCTTTGCGGTGTCCGCCTAGCGATGCGGATGTGACTAAGCTGTCCGGTGGCGAACGGCGTCGTGTGGCTTTGTGCCGATTGCTGTTGCAAAAGCCGGACTTGCTGTTGCTTGATGAGCCGACCAACCATTTGGATGCGGAATCGATTGCATGGTTGCAACGCCACCTTGTCGATTATAAGGGGGCCGTTATTCTCGTCACCCATGATCGTTATTTCCTTGATCAAGTCACGGGCTGGATTCTTGAGTTGGATCGCGGCAATGGCATTCCGTATGAGGGCAATTATTCGTCGTGGTTGGAGCAAAAGCAAAAACGGCTTGAGCAAGAAGCGCGGGACGAAGGCGCACGTCAGCGCACATTGTCACGAGAACTCGAATGGATACGCCAGTCACCGAAGGCGCGCCACGCCAAGAGCAAGTCTCGCATTACGGCTTATGACGCTCTGTTGGCAGAAAATGCGAATAAAGCCCCGGATACGTGCCAAATCGTGATCCCCACGCCGCCTCGTTTGGGGCAGGTTGTCGTGGAAACTGAGCATTTGCGCAAAGGATATGGTGACCGATTGTTGATTGATGATCTGACATTCCAGCTTCCTCCGGGTGGTATCGTCGGTATCATTGGCGCAAACGGTGCGGGTAAATCAACATTGTTCCGCATGATAACGGGGCAGGAAACGCCAGACGCAGGTACAATCCGCATCGGTGATACTGTCAAACTTGGCTATGTCGATCAAAGTCGCGACTCGCTTGATGCCAATCACAATGTCTGGGATGAAATCTCGGATGGCGCGGACGTGATTGATCTTGGCAAGCGCACGGTGCAGAGCCGCGCCTATGTTGCCTCGTTCGGGTTCAAGGGCCCTGACCAGCAAAAGAAAGTCGGCAACTTGTCGGGCGGTGAGCGTAATCGTGTGCATATGGCCAAGATGCTCAAATCCGGCGCAAATGTTTTGCTGCTCGATGAACCGAGTAACGATTTGGATATTGAAACGTTGCGCGCTCTTGAAGATGCCTTGATTGATTTTCCGGGCTGCATTGTGGTCATCAGCCATGATCGTTGGTTCCTTGATCGTATTGCGACGCATATTCTCGCCTTTGAGGGCGACAGCCAAGTTGTCTGGTTTGAAGGCAATTATCAGGATTACGAAGTTGACCGTCATCGCCGCCTTGGTACCGATGCTGACCAACCACACAGGATCAAGTACAAACCGTTGGAAAGGTGAGGGGCATGCTGCAGTATCTGGTCTTTATTGGCTTTGCCATTAATCTGTACGGCGTGTTTGACTATGTTAAAGATACGTTGCGGGGGGAAACAAAACCTAATCGCATGACCTTTGCTTTGTGGGCATTGGCCCCCTCTATCGCATCAGTAGCGGCAATAGCAGACGGTGTGACGTGGGCTGTTGTACCCGTGTTTGCGTGCGCCGTATCAGACTTTCTTATTTTGTTTGTCTCATTCGTGAATAAGAAAGCGTACTGGAAACTTGAGAGGTTAGATTGGATTTGTGGCGCTCTGTCCCTCATTGGGCTTGTGCTATGGCAAGTGACGAAAAACCCGAATATTGCAATTTTGTTTGCTGTATTCAGCGATTTTGCTGCCGCATTCCCAACGTTGGTAAAATCATGGTATCATCCTGAAACGGAAACGCCTTCTTTTTATGTTGCGGCGGGCTTGGGGGCCGCAACAAGTTTCTTTGCCCTTGAGAATTATAGCTTTGCCGAGATTGCGTTTCCACTGTATTTGGTCATTATTGATATTGTTATTGTTGGATTTATTTACGGTGGGCGATATCGACTGAAACGCCAGAAACTTGCAGCGTAACAGATATGCTCCCATATGTCGTTTTCCTTGGCTTTGCTGCGACATTGTTAGGAAACGTGATTTACATACGCAACACCTTGTTGGGTAGGATAAGGCCTAATCGTATTGCCCAATTTCTGTGGGGAGCGGCACCGCTGATTGCTGGCTTGGCTTCTGTGTCGCAGGGTGTGACATGGGCAGCTTTCCCAACTTTGTCGATGTCGTTCTTGGCTTTCGTAACTTTCGCAGCGACCTTTTATAATCCGAAGGCCTATTGGAAGCTTGGTTTGTTCGATTGGATCTGTGGTGTGTTGTCGGTGTTTGCGCTGGTCCTATGGTATCTGACCCAGAACGGCAATATAGCCATCGTGTTCGCCATCCTAAGTGATGCTGCCGTGACAATACCTGTTCTCAAGAAATGCTGGACACATCCGGATAGTGAAACATGGGTCAGTTATCTTTTGGGCTCATTTAATGCCTTCACCAGTTTTTTTGCAGTCAATCTTTTGACGTTTGGCGAGCTTGCCTTCCCCATTTACTATTTTCTTACGTGTTTGTTGATCACGGCGTTTATCGTGTGGCGTCAACGTGCTGCCTTGCAGAACTGTGGTGTAAGCTCGACGTGAATTGATAGGTTAGAGACACAGATTATCAAGAAAAGCTGTTTCTCTGTGTGCCGTATCGATGACGTGCTTATTTCTTGTCGTGAGGCTTTTGGGTACTTTACCTTCTTCGACAAGGCGGACCAAAGCAATGGCCGCATCCCCTTCATCCTTGCATGTAAAGGCATTGGCTGAAGATGTCAGGACTCTTTTGTAGAGAATAAAGGCAAAGCTGGTATTTATTTTTGGAGGCTTCTTCGCATTGAGCTTGAGGTCGCCGCTACAAGCGAGCGCGGCGACCTCAAAGATCGCGTTGGCGTCTTTCCCGTGAACAGCACACCAAACGGTGTTGCGCTGGTAGGTGCGTTCATCACCGACAAGGCGGGCCTGTTCTGCGAGCTCTGCGTATGACGGAATGTATCCGGCTTCGCTTGACAGCTTTAACAACTCTGCTGACATCGCAAAATCTTTTCTCTCTTCCGCATATATGATGGCATAGTCGTGAACAATGTCTGGTCTGCCGCATCGGGCGAGCCTGCCAGCTAGAAAACGAACTTCATCTGTCGCCTGGAGCTCATAGGAGTCAAAGAGATTGCCGATGAGCTCGTAGGTTCTTTCTTTCAGTTTGTTCTCGGCCAAATAGGACATCGTTTCCGTGTCCTCTGATTGGGCGCGCAGCAGCTCACTTTCTGTGGCAGTGAGGGCCTGTTGATAAAGCTTTTTAGCTTTTCTGCTGAATCCGGGGTCAACCATAAGGGTACGTAATTCCATTAACTGTGCATTTCTTTCATTGATTATGACTTTTTTATTCGCCATATCTCAATGTATCTAAATGCTTTCGTGCAGGTTTAACTATGAATTGTTGAAATGCGAGAGGGCTTGGGCTTTCTGTGTCACGTTACAAAGCAATGTGACGCTGACTTTTGAGCCATCTGGGAATTTGATGGTTTCTACATCATTTCGTGATGGTAGCTTTTCAACCGAATCGACAAGGTCGATTATGGTTTTTGCAATCAGTTTTCTGTGATATTGCGACGGCTTAAAATTTAGATCCTGTAAGGCGATATTGAAATATTCTATCGCTTTGGCAGTGTTTCGGTGGGTATTCTTGTTGTTCTTCGTTGTTTTCTTGCCGCTTATATTAAATAGAGCAAGAATAAGTGCAGAATGACCGTGGCCTTCCTTGGCTTTATCCTTCATCTTTTTTGCCATGTCGGCCAGCAATTTTGTAGCGGGGTGGTGATTTTTGATCTGTTTAAAGGGAGCGGATTCAACGGAGATCTCTGCCAATTCAACACCCTTTGGCCGGGTCGCGTAAGATTTATGGGCGTAGATTATTTCATGGGCAAAAAACTGGGCTTCCGTATCCCCTAGGATTGCAAGATCTACAAGTGTGGAAAAGGCTTCATGACCTCTGTTATGTTGTATTAGGGATGAGCTTTTTAACCAAGCCATTGCCGTTAGATACGTGCTTTTGCCCGGATTTGGGTCACAGAGCCTGTGGGACGTGTGATCGGGCCGTTTGCGATCCCTTGTGTTTCTATTTTTGACCATGGATATTGCGCTTTGTTTGCTATTATGGGATTGAGTAAGTTAGTCTAAAAGCTGCGCAACATCAATTTGCGCAAGTATTAAGTGAAAAGATGATCTCGAATGTGTGGTTAACCGTGTTTTGCTGCACATATATGAAATGCGTTATTGACAATGCCGTGAGAATCCGGCAAAAACGCGCTTCCACGGGCTGCTCCCTTGAGGTGCGGCCTGGTTGTTGTTAACACTTAAAAATGGCTGGTATAAAATGTTCGCAGTCGTAAAGACCGGCGGCAAGCAATATAAAGTTGCCCAAGGTGATGTGATTCAGGTTGAAAAGCTCGATGTCGAAGAAGGCAAGAGCATTGATTTGAACGAAATTATGATGATTTGCAATGATGGTAAGGTCTCAGTTGGGGCTCCTTTCGTTGCGGGCGCAAAGATCGTTGCAGAGGTTGTGTCGCAATCGCGCACCGGCAAGCTGATCATCTTCAAGAAGAAGCGTCGTCAGAATTACCGTCGTAAGAATCACCATCGCCAGTGGTTCACGGTTTTGAAAATCACGGAGATTAAGGCGAAGTAATTCGCCTTTGATCGAGTTAAAGGAGAAAGACTATGGCACATAAAAAAGCAGGCGGTTCATCACGTAACGGTCGCGATACCGCAGGTCGTCGCCTTGGTGTAAAGCTTTCGGGTGGTCAGGCTGCTAAGGCAGGCGCGATTATCATTCGTCAGCGTGGCACAAAATATCATCCCGGCACGAATGTTGGCATTGGTAAGGATCATACGATCTTTGCAAAGGTCGATGGCCGCGTAACCTTCCGTGAAATCAAGGAACGTATGTACGTTTCTGTTGATGCGGTTGCTGCGTAAGCTTGGGATCAGGAATTAGGATTCAGGGGTCAGGGGGGAAACCTTCTGCCCCCTTTCTCTTTTTTACCTATGCCCTGTTTAGTTTTTAAAGATAAGATAAATTGCACAATAATCCCTGACCCCTGACCCCAATCATGAAATTTCTCGATCAAGCGAAAGTCTATTTAAAGAGCGGAAACGGCGGTGCCGGTTGCCTCAGCTTTCGTCGTGAGAAATACATTGAATATGGTGGACCTGACGGCGGCAATGGCGGCAAGGGTGGCGATATTATTTTCGAAGCTGCCGACAATTTAAACACGCTGATCGACTATCGTTATCAGCAACATTACTTTGCAAAAAATGGTCGCCCCGGCGCCGGACGCAATCGTACGGGCGCGGATGGCGAAGACATGATTCTGCGTGTGCCTGTGGGTACACAGATTTTGGCAGAGGATAAAGAAACAATTCTTGCCGATCTCGCACAGGTTGGACAGAAACTCGTTTTCCTTAAAGGTGGAGACGGGGGCTTTGGTAATCTTTATTTTAAGTCATCCGTCAACCAAGCTCCCCGAAAGATTATCCCCGGCTGGCCCGGTCAGGAACGTGAAGTCTGGCTGCGCTTGAAGTTGATTGCTGACGCGGGACTCATCGGTCTTCCTAATGCGGGCAAGTCCACTTTCCTTGCTTCCTGTACGCAGGCGAAGCCCAAGATTGCGGATTATCCTTTTACCACGTTGTCGCCAAATCTTGGCGTTGTGCGTATTGGTGATCGTGGCAGTAAGAAGCATGCTGGCGTTGATTTTGTGCTGGCTGACATTCCTGGACTGATCGAAGGCGCACATGAGGGGCAAGGCCTCGGTGACCGCTTCCTTGGCCATGTGGAGCGCACCAAGGTGATGCTGCACCTTGTGGACGGCACGGCAGAGGATGTTGTGGCGAATTATAAGACCATTCGTGCGGAGTTGAAGGCCTATGGACACAACTTGGCGCGCAAGCCAGAGATTATTGCCCTGAATAAGTGCGATGCGCTAACGCCCGACGAGATCAAGAAGAAGGCTGCGGCTTTGAAAAAGGCGAGCCGCAAGGAAATTCATGTGATTTCAGCTGTTGCCCGTAAAGGCGTTGATGAGGTTCTTCAGCTTATGGTTAAGAAAATTTACGGCGATAACGAAGAATAACACCAATGAATAGATAAAGTGACTCATTGGGGTTACGATCTGCCTACGCAAGAAGCTTCGGTGAGACACGGTGCGAGCGATGTTAAGCTTACCTTTCGTTCAGGCGTTTTTTTGGGTATAAAATGCCTGAAATTTCAATATAAAACCTCTGAAAGTAAACTCAGCCAACATTTGTCCCTGATTTCTTGGTATTATTTCGTCATTGTTTCACTCTGGAAATTTATGGCGAGAATAACTTATGACTAATCAGGAACGCATTGAGATCTTGAATAATAGTATCTGCACCACCAATTGCTTGCTCGGCGTGCTTGGTGGTTTAGTCTTAATCGGATTGGGCGTAACAGCTGATTTTATCGACTGTGCCAATCAATTGGCCACACCAGTAAGCTACCCCATCTTTTCATCCTCGCCCTTTGCTGTTGCAAAACCAGCTGAGTTTACCGGAGAAGCTCAGCCATTTACCGGCGTGGCTGCAGGACCGTCTGGATCGCAAATAACGGTCTCAGGTAATATGGTGGTCTTGAATGATCGTGCTCATTACAGTTGGACAGGTTCGTCTGTTCCCACTGTGCGGTGGACCCTTGGTGGTGACCACGCATTATCGATTGATCCCGCGACGCAAAAAATGACGTTGAAAAATATCGCGCAAGGTCACTTTGGTGTTTCCTGTCGTGAAGACACGACATTTGATGTTAGCGGGATTTCCGTTTCTCAAACTGTTTGTACGGTTCTGGGGATGGGGCCTTATAAAACTGCACCGATGTCCGCCGACAAAGATGAGTATGAATATGAGTGGGCCAAGGAAACGATCACAGGCGCGCTTGGTCGTGCGATGGAAATGTTTAATGCTGATCTTAGAAAGAACAGTCTTTCAGCTGGTGATGACAGATTTGATGCGCAGATGCGTGAATTTTTTGTCAGAAAGTTTTCCAATATGGAACCGACAGAGAATTACAGTGTGTTGTCCCCACTGACGCCATCATCCGATTTGCGAGGCGTGAATGTGGTTGGGGCCAGCGTTTCATTTGGTAATGCGACTGTTCAGATTCATGACAACGGGTCTGTCGAGAATACACAATACTATGACAATGGGAATAAAAAGATCAGCGTACTTGTCGATCCGAGCGGAACAGTTCAGACAACCCATCGATACAAGGGGGACAGTTCAAATCTCGCGTTTGAGTTTACGCATATCATGACATCGGATGACCAAGTGCGTGGATGGGGGGAATATTCAAATGTTAAAACGGGCGAGGTTGTTAAGAGAATGCAGTTGAAACCCGCTATTCTTGATCTGATTGACCTCAAGGTTTTGGAATCTGCTGCCAGACAGAACGGCAGCGCCGCACAAACGATGCTATATCGCGAAGGGGCTGTGAACAAAGTCTCCGTTTTTCAAACATACTCTGCTGGGTAAACGTATATGACAACAACTTGCGTCAAAATTCCAAAGGTCTTGTGTGATTTTACAGTCGCTACGGCTATATTTCTGTCGAGCGTTTCGCCTGTCGTTGCCGGTACGGTTAAAGCTCCACCTGCGGGTGTGGGGGCGCATCGTGTGATTCATGTTACGACTCTTGTTATGAACGATGATTTAGGCGTGCCCGCCGTTGAGGATATGGATAAAAGTTCAGAGAGATTTGTTGCTTATGAAACTGTAGTTTACAATGCTCATGGCACAGCAACAGAGCGGATGACGTGTATGACCCAGTTATCGCCGGGTGATCCTGAGAATTTTTTTCAGGTTGTTGTCAATATCAATGGAAAAAAAGGCCAGATCGGGTATACGGCGGATTACAAAGACGGGAAGCGACGGAGCGTAATTCTCGTCCGGGATAATGGCCCCAAGTCAGACACTCTGGCGACAAACTCACGCAGATTGGCTGCCCTCAATTATCATCTCCCAGATGAGAGCCGCGATAATTTCCAAACGCCAGAAGGCCCAATATCACGCGACTTCCATGACGCATGTGCAGACATTATCACTGAAGCGAAGGGTTTGGATTCCACCCCTCAGGCAAACCATGCATCGATCCATGTTGACGGCCCACGGGAAACGCACAGTTACGTCGTTCCTTTGACACCAACGAGCCCTACGGCACGTGGCATTTTCTTAAAAGGCGGGTCTCAGTACGGATATTTTTTAAAAGAATTAGGCTTGAAGTAATTTTTGAAGGAGGTTCGATTTTGAAGACATGGTGTATCCCCAAACTGAAACTGCCGTCCTTGAATCGTTCATCGCGGATTTATAAGTACGGCAAAAGATTGATTGTGTCTTCTCTCGCTTGCGTCTCTCTTTTTGCTGCGGTTTCAACGATTGCTGCGTGGTCAGAGGTTATTGGTCCTGTGCTTGAAAAGAAGGACGCGCCGTTTTTGAAAAAAGCGTTCAAGATGAACGCAAAGATTTTTGGTGGTGCTGAATCCCTTGCTAAATGGGCTTTTCTGTCCCCCGAGTCGGGCACCATTTTGCGCGTTTCATTAAATCCTGAAACAGGGGAGAGTACGGCGACACTGGCGGATGTTCGTCCTTTTGGCGAGTTTGTGCGGGCAGGGGTGTCTTGCGGTCCCAATTATTCAGATGGCGCTGTTGCCACCCCTGGTGCGAAGCTTACGGTTTTTGCGGATCAAGGTTTAAATCATGCTTACGAGACGTCCAACACAGGGGCCAATCAGCCGCAGGGAACGAAAGAAAGTTTCATTGGGATGGCTGCCGATCATCCCGTTCAAACGAGTCCTATGTCCGCTGATGAGGCTAAGGCTTTTGCGTTGAGAATGGGATCCGCGTGTCAAGAGGTCACACGTCTTGCCCATCAAACCTATAATCAAGGGAATATGTCTCTCGATCAGTTCGTTGCGGTTTCTAGCGGTGGCGAAGATATGTTTAAGTATGTCTATGCCTCACCGACGTATAAGAGGGATCGGCTTCTTGCAATAAAAGTTCTCACGAATGAAGAGGCCCGCGAAATTGTCGCCCGACAAATTAATGGATATGTGACGCAGGGAAAACTTGTTGCGCCGACGAATTAAGCCCTGGCGGCATCGGCGCTCTCTGCGAGGATACGTTGGCGAAGCATATCGATAGGCAAAAGTTTGCCATCAACCTCATAACACCAGAATGTCCATCCATTGCACACGGGCAA
>JAQUYN010000008.1 GCA_028691835.1 Alphaproteobacteria bacterium
CGTTCCCTGTGCCCTTATGCGCCGTGACACCATTCAGCTCCGTCGGTTCGCCAACCCAGACCCAGTCGGGACGAACCTTTTTATCATGAAGCCATGAAACAAGGTGCTTCGCCCCTGCCATATTGACTTCTTCATTATACGTCAGCGCAATATAAATAGGCTTGGTCAGTTTCGACGCATCAACAGAGGCCACAACGGACAAGACACAAGCCACAAAGCCCTTCATGTCGCAAGCCCCACGTCCGTAAAACCTGTCATTCTCGACAGTCATCGCAAAAGGCGGTTTAGACCAAGCCTGATTATCAACAGGAACGACATCAATATGTCCAGAAAAAACAATACCACCATCAACGGCGGGTCCAAGGCGAGCCCAAAGGCTGGCTTTCCCGGCGACATCCCCGTCAATAATATCCACGTGAGCGCCTATCGCCTGTAAAGAAGAAGATACCCACTGAATTAAGGGCCGGCAATCATGATCCGAGACGGTCGGAAAAGAAATAAGCTTTGCTAAAACATCTTGTACATTCATATTTATCTCATCCATATAATTGAGGCCGCACTTTGCAAAAGATAGCATGTGTCTCAATCTATGCAAAGACCGTCGATATATAAACGACGCCTTAGGACCCTTGCAATTGTGAGGCGCGTAGCTCGTAAAAATCCTCATCCGCATGATAGGAAGATCGAGTAAGCGGTGAACTCGAAACAAGCAAAAACCCTTTTGATTTGGCCATGTGCGCGAGCGCGTCAAACTCGGCTGGGGTTACATACCGTTCCAAGGGCGCATGTTTCGGCGTAGGCTGGAGGTATTGGCCAATCGTCAGGAAATCAACCTGCGCAGCGCGGAGATCATCCATAACCTGCCCTATTTCCTCTTTTGTCTCGCCAAAGCCAACCATCAAACCTGACTTCGTAAAAATGCGAGGGTCAATCTCTTTGACCTGCTGAAGTAAACGCAGCGATGTGAAGTAGCGTGCGCCGGGACGGATTGCGGGATAAAAACGCGGGACCGTTTCGATATTATGGTTGAATACATCTGGCCGCGCCGCAGCAAGCGTTTGGGCACCACCATCTTTATTTTTAAAATCAGGAGTTAGAACCTCGATCACGCAGTCTGGCACCGCCTCACGCAATGCCTGAATCACTTGAGCAAAATGCCCCGCCCCACCATCAGGAAGATCGTCACGATCAACAGAGGTAACAATCACATATTTAAGCCCCATATGTGCGGCAGCTTCTGCAAGACGAGAAGGCTCCTGCGCATCGAGATGTTTCGGCTTACCAGTCGCTACATTACAAAACGCGCAAGCTCGCGTGCAAATATCGCCCATAATCATGAATGCCGCATGTTTGCGCTGCCAACATTCGCCAATGTTGGGGCATGCAGCTTCTTGGCAGACCGTGTTGAGCTTGAGGCCTTTCACAAGATCAAGCGTCTTGGCATAGCCATAACCTGAAGGCGCACGCACACGAATCCAGTCAGGTTTCGGCGGCCCAAAACTGTCAGGGTTCTTCTGCTTCTCTGGATGGCGGACTAGCTTTTCATGCATCGACGTTATTTGTCATGCCAGCAAAGACTGGCATCCCGTTGAATTTTCACTGTTTCAAAACAGATGGGATCCCAGCATGCGCTGGGATAACGCCGACAATAAAGTCAGCCCCATCTCATCTTGGCTTACATATGAACGACACGGCCATAAGCATCAAGGACCGCTTCGTGCATAGATTCCGAAATCGTAGGATGAGGAAAAACCGTGTGCATCAGCTCGGCTTCCGTTGTCTCTAGCGCGCGGCCGACTGTAAACCCCTGAATCATTTCCGTCACTTCGCTGCCGACCATATGCGCGCCAAGAAGTTCGCCCGTCTTGGCATCAAAAACGGTCTTGATCATACCCTCGGGTTCCCCCATGGCAATCGCCTTGCCGTTACCAAGGAAAGAGAAACGGCCAACACGCACATCATAACCCGCAGATTTTGCTTTCGCTTCCGTCATGCCAACGCTGGCAACCTGAGGCGTACAATAGGTGCAACCGGGAATGTTGCCAAGATCAAGGGGATGAACGTCTTTTACCCCTGCAATTTTCTCAACGCAGATGGTGCCTTCATGGCTGGCCTTGTGCGCAAGCCATGGTGGTGCCGTGACATCACCAATGGCATAAAGCCCTGGCTCTGCGGTAGAGCTCCACTCATCGACCTTGATGTGTCCTTTTTCGATAACAGCCTTCGTATTCTCAAGTCCAATATTCTCAATATTTGCAACGATGCCGACGGCCATAATCACGCGATCAAAAGACGCTTGAGTTGACTTTCCTTCTTTTTCAATCGTCGCGGTTACTCTATCTTTCGTTTTATCCAACCTTTTAACAATGGCTTTCGTTATGATCTTGAGGCCTCTCTTCTCCAAGGCCTTGTGTGCAAACGCTGAAATTTCAACGTCTTCAACAGGCATCACGCGATCCATAACTTCAACAACAGTAACGTTGGAGCCAAGCGCGTTATAAAAACTGGCAAACTCGATTCCGATAGCGCCAGAACCGACAACGAGAAGTGACTTTGGCAGAGTCTCAGGCACCATAGCCTCTTTATACGTCCAAACTAACTTGCCATCCGGCTCAAGACCGGGAAGGATGCGGGGGCGGGCACCCGTCGCGACAATAATATGCTTGGCCGCAAGCTCGGCAATCTTCTTGCCGCTTTTATCGGTGACCTCAACTTTGCCCTTGCCCAGCAATTTTCCCGTGCCTTCGATAACCTCCACCTTATTCTTGTTCATAAGGTGCTTCACGCCAGCGGACAATTGAGACGACACGGCACGAGAACGCTCGACAATCTTTTTCAGATCAAACGAGAAATCTTTGACCGTGATTCCATAAGCCCCAGCATGTTTGATCGTCGTGACAACCTCGGCAGACTTCAGCAAAGCCTTTGTTGGAATACATCCCCAGTTAAGGCAAATCCCGCCAAGATGTTCACGTTCAATAAGCGTAACCTTCATGCCGAGCTGGCTGGCGCGAATAGCCGTCACATAGCCGCCGGGGCCACCACCAATAATAATAAGATCAGACGTTGTCATTTTCTAAATCCTCATTGTCGCCGTTGACTAATTGCTTATCGATCCAATATTTCTTCAAAGGAGGCAAGGAAAGCGTGGAAAGCAAATAACCCGCGCAAGGGACAAGCGCATCCAGCCACATATTCTCAGGATGAACGCGACTTAAGAACATCGCAACGACAGCATAAGTAATAATGAGCAGGACAACACGACGAGTCCAGCTTGTCTCCCAAGCCTTATCAAACTCGACAGTTTGATTGCGCTCTTCAATCTCAAACAGCCGTTCTTCTACTGATTTCATTTAAACCACCAAGGCAAAAGGTTTCTCGATCAGCTTCTTAAATGCAGAAAGGAAATGCGCCCCAACTGCGCCGTCAACGGCACGGTGATCAACGGAAAGCGTACAGCTCATCACCGTCGCGACCCCCAATTGACCATCTTTAACAACGACAGGACGCTGTTCACCAGCGCCGATGGCAAGAATGCAGGCTTGTGGTGGATTAATGATGGCAGCAAAATCTTTAACCCCGTACATGCCAAGATTGGATATTGAAAAACCGCCGCCTTGATACTCCTCAGGCTTAAGCTTTCCATCCCGAGCACGTTTGATAAGATCTTTCGTTTCAAGAGAAAGGCTTGCCATCGACTTGGTTTCTGCTGCACGAATAATGGGAGTGATAAGTCCCGCAGGCGTCGATACGGCAATCGAAATATCAGCATGACGATATTGCAAAATGGCTTCATTTGTCCAAGACACATTCGCCGCAGGAACCTTTTTCAGGGCAAGAGCAACGGCACGAATAATAAAGTCATTTACGGAAACTTTAATGTCATCAACTTCGTTGACCTTGTGACGCAGGGCCAAAAGCTCATCAAGCTGACATTCAACGGTCAAATAAAAATGCGGAACCGTTTGCTTGGACTCTGTTAAACGGCGAGCAATGACTTTGCGCATATTTGTGTTGGGAATCGCATCATAAGGCGAGATGCCTTGAATCACAGCCGCCGCAACGGGCAGCATAGCCCCAGAAGCAACCGAACCCTCTATATCGGCGCGGACGATACGCCCATTCGGGCCCGTCCCTTTGATCAGTTTCAGATCAATCCCTTTATCTACGGCCATCCGTTTGGCCAGAGGGCTTGCAATAACGCGATCTTTCTGGAGAAGTGAGAGAGTCATGTGTCCGTTCCCCCTATGCGGCGTTTCTAAAGCAAACCTTGCGCACCGCATCCGCGATACTATCAGTCTGCGGCAAAGCTAACTTTTCGAGGTTGAAGGCATAAGGGATGGGAGCATCGGCCCCCGTGACGCGCACGACAGGTGCGTCCAGATAATCAAAAGCCTGTTCCATCATCAATGCGGCGATCTCGGCACCAATACCAGCGAATGGCCAGCTTTCTTCAACCGAGACAAGACGATTTGTCTTTTTCACACTTTGCACAATCGTGTCCGTATCAAGTGGGCGAATGGTGCGCATATTAATGACCTCGGCTGAAATGCCTTCTGCGGCCAGTCTCTCTGCCGCGTCAAGTGCAAGACCGACCATCCGCGAGAACGCAACAATCGTTACATCAGTTCCAGCACGCATAACACGAGCCTTACCGATAGGAATGATAAAGTCTTCATCATCCGGCACGTCAAAGCTGTGGCCATAGAGGATTTCGTTTTCAAGGCAAATAACAGGGTTCGGATCACGAATAGCGGCCTTGATAAGCCCCTTTGCATCGGCGCTGTCATAAGGCGCAATAACCTTCAGCCCCGGCACATGTCCATACCAACTTGCATAACACTGCGAATGCTGGGCGGCGACTTTACCCGCTGCGCCATTGGGACCACGGAACACAATCGGGCACCCCATTTGTCCACCTGACATATACAACGTCTTGGCGGCAGAATTGATAACTTGGTCGATGGCCTGCATCGCAAAGTTCATCGTCATAAACTCAATAATGGGGCACAAGCCACCAAAAGCGGCACCAATGCCAAGACCGGCAAAGCCCATTTCTGTGATTGGTGTATCGATGACGCGTTTGTCGCCAAATTCTTTCCACATACCGACGGAAACCTTGTAAGCGCCCTCATATTCAGCGACTTCCTCGCCCATCAAGATGACGTTTTCATTACGACGCATTTCCTCGCTCATGCCCTCGCGCAAGGCCTCACGCACGGTCATTGTCTTAAATGATGTATAGTGTTTCTCATCAGGCAAGAGGGGGCCTTTATCCTGAACAGGTGGGGCCACCATTGCAGAAACAATCTGCGCAACGGGCGAAACAACTGTCGAGGCCGCCCTCTCCATAACATTATCTAAAGCCGAAGCGGCCTCGCCCTCTTCAAGCAAAATCGCAATAGGAGCATTGACAGCGACCCCTTCTGTCCCTTCGGGAACGAGGATCTTCCCCAGCACACCTTCGTCGGCGGCCTCAACTTCCATCGTCGCCTTGTCTGTCTCAATCTCAGCAATCACATCGCCACTTTTGATGGTGTCGCCTTCTTTCTTGAGCCAATGGGCTAAGGTTCCGTCTGTCATGGTCGGTGATAAAGCTGGCATCAAAATCTGAATGGTCATAAGGCATCTTCCCTTTTCTTAGGATTCAATCAATATGTCTGTATAAAGTTCCGAAGGATCCGGTTCTGGGCTTGCCAACGCAAAGTCTGCAGCGCGAGTCACGATCTCTTTGATTTCCTTCTCGATGCGCTTAAGCTTATCGTCCGTCATCAAACCCTCACCCAAAAGACGGGCGCGGAGCGTTTCAATCGGATCACGCGTCGTCTTCCACATTTCCACTTCTTCCTTTGAGCGATACTTGCCGGGATCCGACATACTGTGACCACGATAACGGTATGTGTCCATTTCCAAGATGACCGGACCTCGACCGGAACGAGCAAAAGCCAAAGCCTCATCTGCAGCTTCGAAAACTTTTGTCACGTCCATACCATCAACCTGATGCCCCATAATGCCATAGGGTTCACCACGACGGTAAAGATCACCAACGGTGTGACGGTTCTTACTGGTTCCCATGGCGTAATGGTTATTCTCGATGACATAAACAACCGGAAGCTTCCAAAGAGCCGCCATGTTAAAGCTCTCATAGACCTGTCCCTGATTAACCGCGCCATCCCCTAAATAAGTCACGCAAACGCCGCCGTCATTTTTGTATTTGTGTGAGAAAGCGAGGCCCGTGCCGATAGGAACCTGAGCACCGACAATACCATGTCCACCATAAAATTTCTTTTCGCGGCTAAACATGTGCATAGAGCCGCCCTTCCCTTTAGAAAGGCCCCCAGAGCGCCCCGTCAGCTCGGCCATCACACCGTTCGGATCCATACCCATGGCAAGCATCTGTCCGTGATCACGATAAGAAGCAACAACAGTATCGACTTCATGCTGTGCCAGCTGCAAACCAACAGTCACCGCCTCCTGTCCAATATACAAATGGCAAAACCCGCCGATATGACCCATTCCATATAACTGTCCGGCCTTCTCCTCAAAACGTCGGATCAAAAGCATCTCGCGCCATGCACGTAAGAGGTCCAACGAAAAACCTTGGCCCTCTTGTGCTCCAACCGATTTCAGTTTTGCAGAAGATTTCATTTTCTGTTTCCTATCGTTCATATATGGGCCCCTGAAGCATAACGATCCATCCATGACCTATCAAAATCAGCTGGAACAATAACTCGAGTCAATAATGAATGCACAAGGATTACCATAAGTTGTAGAAGTCCCGAAAACCTCACGAGAAAGTGAAGCGCGACTCGACCATGGTAATCGAAATGACACTGAAAAATCAAACCCCTAGAAGTGCAGTGCAACAAACTATGGAGTTGAAGGCTTTAGCTCGGCTGGGGGCGTTAAAATAACAATCTCGTTCGGCTTGGAATAATTCAAAAGCTCACGTGATTTTTCGTCAAGAAGATCTGGGTCCATACTATCGGTACGTAACAAATCCGTGCGATGCTGAAGCTCTTCTCTATCCTTTTGAAGTTTGGCCAAAGTTGCTTCAGCAACCGTCACTTCATGCTGCATACGAAGCATGGCAAACCACCCACGCTCGCCTTGAATCGTATGATATAAAAAATACCCCACAATAATGGCGCCAAGCGTGGACCACAGTGTTTGCTGAAGCCATTTGCTTTTCTTGCGTGGTTTGACCATGTGAGGGCTTACCCCATCAAAACGGAGGTTCCAGCAAAGCGAGCAATCTTGCCCAACTGTTCTTCAATACGGATCAACTGGTTGTACTTGGCCAAACGATCAGAGCGGGAAAGCGACCCGGTCTTAATCTGGCCACAGTTGGTCGCAACAGCAAGATCGGCAATCGTCGAATCTTCTGTCTCACCAGAACGATGTGACATAACACAACGATAGCCAGCTTTATGAGCCAGCTCAACCGTCTCAAGCGTTTCGCTGAGGGTCCCGATCTGGTTCACCTTAATCAAAATAGCATTCGCAATACCACGTTCAATCCCCTCGGCAAGACGCACAGGGTTTGTCACAAAGTTATCATCACCCACGAGCTGCAGGCGCTCACCAAGCTCCTCCGTCAACAACTCCCAGCCTTCAAAATCATCTTCAGCCATACCGTCTTCAATTGAAACGATGGGGAACTTTTCACACAAATCGGCATAATAACGCACCATTTGTTCGGCCTTCAACGTCTTGCGTTCACCCGTCAAATTATAGACGCCATCCTTGAAAAACTCGCTCGAAGCGGCATCAAGCGCAAATACAATATCTTCGCCGGGCTCATACCCTGCCTTTTCACAAGCACGGCTAATATAGCTCAAAGCCTCTTCGGCTGATTTCAGATTTGGCGCGAAGCCACCTTCATCACCGATATTGGTGTTGAGGCCAGATTCTTTCAACAACGACTTCAGCGAATGAAATACTTCTGCGCCCATACGGATCGCATCGGTGACGCTCTCGCCGCCAACTGGCATAATCATGAACTCTTGAATATCGATGGGGTTATCGGCATGCGCCCCGCCATTGACAATATTCATCATTGGCACAGGAAGCAGCGAAGCGGATGTGCCCCCGACATAGCGATAAAAGGGAAGCTGAGATTCAACAGCGGCAGCACGGGCCACGGCGAGGCTCACGCCAAGAATAGCATTCGCACCGAGACGCGATTTGTTGGGCGTTCCATCCAATTCGATCATCGCACCATCAAGTCCGATTTGATCCAAAGCTTCAAGACCGACGACGCAATCTGCGATTTCCGTATTCACATTCTCGACGGCGCGCATCACGCCTTTGCCAAGATAACGCTCATGATCGCCATCGCGAAGTTCGACCGCTTCATGGGCCCCTGTCGAAGCGCCTGAAGGAACAGCGGCGCGACCGAACGCGCCAGACTCGATGATGACATCAACCTCGACAGTCGGATTTCCACGGCTGTCAAGAATCTCGCGAGCGTGAACGTGTTCAATGATGGACATGGGAATCTCCTCTACCGAATAATCTGAAATTGTTCGAGGAGTTAACCACTTTTAGTCAGAAAAAACAACGATAATTCGCGATTACTGATATGGTCTGGCAATCATTTTCTGCGCACCTGGGAATGTGTACTTGTTGATTGTTTGCTCAACAAATCCGCTGTTGACCAAGTTTCGCAAGGCATTATCGATCATTGATGCAAATTGATCTTCCCCCAGTTTCATTGCATAGGCGCTGGCAAAAACGCGAACAGGCTTATCGGGCGTGATATTACGAATGACTCCCGGATTGTTTTTATCAAAACGTTCCGCCTGCATAGTTTCGGCAAATGTAATATCCGCTTTGTTATACTTCAGTGCATTCAACAATTCGCTAAAGTCTGTTAAGTCTGGTAACGAGTAAAGGGTTGCGTGGGGCGCGTCCTCTTTCGCTATCGTACCAGCAATATCACCATCCACTGTCGATATGCGTACAGAGGGGTCGTCAAAACTCTTTTCATTATCTACAAAACGCCCGTCCTCTTTCCGAGCATAAGCGTTGATAATCGTGTAATAAATAGGCATTGTGAACAACTCAACCTTTCCACGCGTCGAACTTGTCCAAATGCTCGTACATAGCATATCAAAGCGATCACTCTTTAATGCTTCCGGTGTGGTCGCGGAACCAGTTTCTTCCGTCCACTCCACCTTCAAGCCAAGATCGCTAGCAAGCTTATTGATAATGTCCGCTGAAAACCCTGTAATCGCCCCAGTATTGGGATCTTTAATCGTGCTGGGCGGATAGACAACATACCCGCAACGTAGTTTCCCGCTCTTGATAACGCGGTCATAGGTCGTTTCTTGGTGAACGAATTCAGTGTCTGATCGCGATGATCCCCAGACCACATACCCAACGAAACAGGCAATCAGGAGAAAGACGGCGGCTGTGTATTTGTTCGGCATGGCGATCCCCTCACTGATAAGCTCTGGCAACCCGTCGATATGCATTAGGTGCTGCATGTTTTTCAAGCACGCGATCAACGAAACCCGCGTTCAAAAGATTTTGCAGGCCATTGTTGATCATATGCGCCAATTTATCTTCACCCATTTTCATACTAAAACTGTTAGCAAACAAACCAAGAGGCTGGTCAGGTGTCAGGTTTTTCACCGATCCGGGGTTCTTTTGTAAATACAGTGCAGCCTGAGGCTCCTCACTGAATGTCAGATCCGCTTTGCCACTCGTCACAGCAACCATCAACTGAGAAAAGTCTGTCAAATCAGGAAGTGAATAAGTTTTAGCCAATGGCGAAACAACCTGCGCCATTGAAGAAGATGTGCTTCCATCAATGGTTGCAACCGTCAAGCTGGGGTCGTTAAAAGATGGGTTCGAATTAAATCTGGGGTCATCGGCGCGCCCATAGGCATTAATAGCGGAGTAATAAAGAGGGATTGTGAACTGCGCCGTTTTTCCACGGGCTGTTCTGGACCATACAACCGCACAATCAAGATCAAAGCGATCACGGTTAAGCCCCTCCGTCATCGCAGCGAAACTTGTTTCCTCACTCCACTCGATGGCAAGACCGAGGTCTTTGCCTAATCGCTCCATAATGTCATAAGAAATACCAGAAAACGCACCAGTATTGGGATCTCTGATAAGGCTGGGCGGCACGACAACATATCCACAACGAATTTTGCCAGACTTGATCACACGGTCATAGACAGACTCTTGCGCGGCGGGGGTCTGTAGCGATGCCGCACGCTGCCCAAAACCATACCCAATCCCACAAGCGACAGCAGCAGACAGGATAACGGCGATGATAAGATTGCGCATAGTGCCCCTTCCGTTTAACGTACAGAAAACCCAATTTGTCATTGTCATTCCGGGGCGCGCTTATTAGCGCGAGCCCGGAATCCCATTTCCTTTAACGGAACAAACCAAATGGGATTCCAGATAACCTTGCCAAAGCTGCGGATCTACCAAGGTTTCCGTAATGACAACACGCTTTTTGATGCCCCCTAAACCAATACGCTCTGCTTCTTCGCGGCTTCAATGAACGAGCGGAACAACGGATGCGGATCGAAAGGCTTCGAGCGCAACTCAGGATGGAACTGCACGCCAATAAACCACGGATGATCCTTGCGTTCGACAATCTCTGGTAACACGCCATCGGGTGACATGCCGGCAAAGACCAGGCCCGCTTTGTCAAAAGCCTCTTTATAATTCAGGTTCACTTCATAGCGATGGCGATGGCGCTCTTGGATTTGATCCGCGCCGTAAATCTCTTGAACCTTTGTGCCTTTTTGCAAGACGCAGGGATAGGCGCCCAAACGCATCGTACCGCCAAGATTTCCGCCGCTCTGCCGCTTTTCTAATTGGTCACCCTTGAGCCATTCGGTCAACAAACCAACGATAGCATGATCGCTGGGGCCGAACTCGCTCGATGTTGCATCGGGGATTCCGCCAAGATGGCGAACGGCCTCGATAACCGCAAGCTGCATGCCGAAACAAATCCCAAAATAAGGAATGTTATGTTCACGAGCAAACTGCGCGGCCTTGATCTTGCCCTCTGTCCCGCGCTCGCCAAAGCCACCGGGGACGAGGATACCATGAACGCCATCCAAATACTGAACCACATCTTCACGCTCAAACACTTCCGAGTCGATCCATTTCAGGTTGACGCGCACATTATTTGCGATACCACCATGAAGCAATGCTTCGTGCAGAGACTTATAGCTGTCGAGTAGTGACGTATATTTTCCAGCAATCGCAATTGTAACTTCACCCTCTGGTTCAAGGACACGCTTGACGATGTCTTCCCACTTGCACAAACTTGGCTCTTTCGAACAATCCAAGCCGAAATAGCGCAGAACTTCACGGTCGAAGCCTTGCTCGTGATAATTAATCGGCACGCGATAGATCGTATCGACATCCTGCGCCGCAATCACGCGATCCTGAGGGATGTTACAGAACAAGCCAATCTTACGACGCTCATTCGCGGGGATTTCACGGTCGGTGCGGCACAGCAAAATATCGGGCTGAATGCCAACGCTCAATAATTCTTTAACCGAATGTTGTGTTGGTTTCGTCTTCAACTCACCAGCCGTCTTGATATAAGGCAACAGCGTCAGGTGAATAAACAAACTGCGTTCTTTGCCAAGCTCGTTGCCAAGCTGGCGGATTGCCTCAAGGAAAGGCAAGCCTTCGATGTCGCCAACCGTGCCGCCGATTTCACAAATACAGAAATCTTCGTCCGTCAAGTCGGCCAGCACAAACTCTTTAATCGCGTCGGTCACATGCGGGATAACCTGCACGGTTGCGCCGAGGTAATCGCCGCGACGCTCTTTGGCAATCACGGTTGAATAAATGCGTCCCGTGGTCACATTGTCGCTTTGACGCGCATGAACGCCTGTAAACCGCTCATAGTGGCCGAGGTCTAAATCCGTTTCCGCACCATCATCCGTGACAAAAACTTCGCCATGCTGCGTGGGGCTCATCGTGCCGGGATCAACATTCAGATAGGGATCAAGTTTACGTAAGCGGACCTTATACCCTTGGGCTTGCAAAAGCGAGCCTAGGGCCGCTGCCGCTAGACCTTTGCCAAGAGAGGAGACAACGCCACCAGTTACAAAAATAAAGCGTGTGGGCATTCTCAATTCTCCCTAATTCTTATTTGGCAAAATGGTCGTGAAATCTTACTTAGAAACAGGCACGCTTGGCGCTTCATAAGGCACAGAAGCCGGAGCAGCTGGAGCCGCCGGAGCTGTTGTTGTGGACACAGAGCCCGACGTTGCAGGAACGGCCAACGGCTCAATCTGTTCAACAAGACTGCGCTTGGAATGGCTCTGTGCGGCGATGATGCCCTGAACAAGGCTGAGCACCATAAACAATGTAGCAAGAACGGATGTCGTACGGGTCAAAAGGTTTGCCGAACCGCGAGCTGTAAACAGACCGCCCATCGTGCTGCCACCACCCATTAGTCCGCCGCCATCCTGTGCGGAACGCTGCATCAAAACGACGCAGATCAGCGCAACAGCGATAATCATATGAATAACAAGCAAAACGTTTTCCATGCCCCAACTCCTCATAACGAAATCACACAAAAACCCGCATCCTGATTCGTATCAGGCTGAACTTTGACCACAAGTTTTTGGCTGGAATTAAGTCCTAAAGCAAGCCCCACCAAAAAGCTAGCGGATAATCCATAGAACACCCCCATTGCTCCTATCTTTCATCCAGCCTATAAACCTGTGTGAACGCAGTAACACACTGATTTTATGGTCTTTTTCTAAAGATCTCATCTGCAACTATAAAAAATACCCCAATTTGCCCCATATTCGCTATAATCCGACTTAACCTTCAGGTGGAAACCATACTGAACACCATTTTTAAACGGGCCATTTCATGACACTCGAAACAAACAATACAGCCGACAAGGATTTAGTTCTCGCAAAGTTAGAGGAACTTACTGACACCCTCGGCGAGCCTGCACGCCTAACTCAAAATATCCGCGATGTGTCAGAAATTTGCGGGGAATCCGTAATCAACACGACCAACACGCTCGGCGTCAATGCGAAAAAGGGCAACATCATGCCCCAAGAAAACCAGAAGCCATTTATGGAGTTTATAAATCTTGCACTTGCCGCGACAGAAGCAGTAGACAATTACATCAATGAATTTACAGAAAATGCTTCACAAGTTGCCACAGATTTTAGAAAGGGCAAGGGCGAAACAGCTCTTGATTTCATCACTTCGTTAAACGAACGTGCAAAATCTGTTTATCAGGCCGCTTATGCTGTCGTCGCGTATGAAGTAAAAACTTCCCCCAAAACTGGCCAAAAAAACCTGAAAAGATTAAATCACATCCTAGGACATAACGGCCCCCAATAAGGTCGCGAGCACTTATACCAGCGGGTCTATGAGCGGACTCACTGGTGGCATTGTTTTTACTCATTCGCTCTGCGCCTCGCACTCCTCTTGCCGGACGGCACCCCTTGCTTTTTAAGGAGAGGACTGTCCGGCGAGAGAATATCTCCTCGCAACCGCTCGTGACCCGAACAGGTTGGTTCATCGGGCGGTTGGTCTTACATCCCGCCCTGCATGCCATAAAGCTTGGCATAGACACCGCCCAAAGCCAAAAGCTCGTCGTGTGTGCCTTTCTCAACCACTTTCCCCTGATCAAGAACAATAATTTGATCAGCATCAACGATAGTCGAAAGGCGATGCGCAACTACAATTGTCGTACGCCCTTTTTGAAGCCGCTTAAGCGCAGCCTGAACGGCGCGCTCGGACTCATTGTCCAAAGCTGAAGTGGCCTCATCCAACAACAAAATGGGAGCGTTGCGCAACATGGCGCGGGCAATGGCGATGCGCTGTCTCTGCCCACCAGAGAGCTTGACGCCACATTCCCCAACGACAGTGTCATAGCCAGCAGGAAGCTCAGCAATGAACCCATCAGCAAAAGCGTCTTCAGCGGCCTTTTCAATGTCTTCCAACGAAGCCTCTGGACGACCATAAGCAATATTGGCACGGATTGTATCGTCGAAAAGGGCCGTTTCCTGACTCACCAAAGCGAGATGTGAACGCAGACTTTGCATTGTCAAATCGCGAAGCTCCATCCCGCCAATTGTAATCCGCCCTTGCTGCACGTCATAGAAACGGGGGATCAGATTGATGATGGTCGATTTGCCAGCCCCCGAAGGACCGACCAGAGCCACCGTTTTACCGTGAGGCACCGTAATTGACACATCCTGCAAGGCAGGTTTGCCATTGATGTAATGAAAGACCACATTTTCAATCGATACATCATATCGAGAAGCCTGAAGCGGAACGGCATCGGGCTTGTTCACAATTTTCGGCTCCATATCCAAAATCTGGAATACGCGCTCAGCCGCCGCAAGACCAGACTGCAACTGCGAATTGACTTTAGCGGTACGTTTCATCGGGTCAAAGGCCAGAACAAAAGCCGTAATAAAGGACAAGAGCGCGCCTGTCGTCGTGTGGCCCTGCTCGATTTGCCAATTCCCATACAAGATAACCGTCATGATCGCGATGCCGCTCAGCATCTCGGCCATGGGGTTAGCCAATGCGCTCACATGATAGCCTTTCACGGCGAGCTTAAAAACAGCCTCGGTTGTGCCTTGGACGCGCTCGTGCTCAGCCTTTTCCATGCCATAAGCTTTAACATGGCGCATGCCGAGGAAAATCTGGCTCAAAAGAGAAGCAAACTTTCCGGTTTCTTCCTGTGATTTACGAGAATAACGGCGCATATGCTTACCAAGCTGAGCCACGAACAGAGCCGACAATGGGAAAACAAAGAACGAGGCCAAGGACAAACGCCAATCTTGATAGAACATAACCCCGATAAGAAAAATCAAGGTCAGCCCCCCCTTGAACGAGCTTGTCATGCATTCACCGACAGCTTGACGCATGATCCCAACATCATTGGTCAGGCGCATAATCAGCTCGCCAGATGGGTTCGAATGGAAAAAGGAAAGATCGGCCCGCAAAAGATGACGATGCAACTCCTGTTGTACATCAGTTACGATGCGCTGGCCAATTTTATTCATAATAACAGTATGCCAGTACGTCGCGAAGCCACGTGCTGCAAAAATGCCAACGATGATGGCCCCAAGTCCGAGAATATAGGACTCAGAATGTCCCTTACCCAGCTCGTTGACGATGGGTTCGATCATCTTGGCAAGGCCGCCTGTGGTGGCGGCACCAACAGCCATAAAAATCGACGCAACAATAAAACCGCCAAGATGCGGTTTCAAATACCCGGCAAACAGCCGTTTAATGAGATAATATGAGCTTTGTGAAGCCTTTTTAGCGTGCACGTCCGACAAGAATCCTACCGATCAAAGGGTTACTCTTGCTATTCTTGCACCCTTCGAGCGATACGCTCAACTTCTTTTTGAACAAGCCGTTCAACAACGGGGGGAAGATTTTGATCCAACCACTCTTTAAGCATGGGCCGCATCATCTCCATGATGATCGCTTCAAGAGTCTTATCGCCATTCCCTAACGGGGTAAACCCGGCGAAAGAAGCCTTTTTCTCGATATGAACGGTGCTGGCCAAAGCTGCCAGAGAAGATGCCGCCGCAGATTCAGCAAGATCAGAAAGCAAGGCATCAGCCTCTTCCTTGACCATAGGCTCAGCGAGAGCCGACACTGGCTCAGGGGCTGGCTCTGAAGCCTCCGTCATGACGAGATCGGGGTCAGGCACAGGAACAGGATCAAACTCGATAGCGTTAGGCTCTTCGTTAACTGATGCAATCGTCCCATCATCTTGAACCAATTGTGTCAGTTCGAGAACATCCTCTTTAGGTTCTTCAACGGGTTCAGAAGCAGACTCGGCAGCCTCTGGCTCCTTTTCGTCCGCGATGATACGACGGATCGAAGCAAGGATTTCCTCCATCGAAGGTTCGGCTGTTGCGCTGGCGTCTTGAACGTCTGTCATGAAACGAATCGTTGAGGTTGGCGTGAGTTCGGTTGAGTGTATCGTTTCACACTTGCTTTGCAAGTCCGAAGCGCATTTTGCTATAAAAATCTTGCAACAAGTGTGGGATAAACGCCGCAACCTGTTTCAAGTGTGTATCAAACCTTATGATACGCTTTATACCATTCAACAAATTTGGGAATACCTTCACAAATTGTCGTGGAAGGAGAATAACCAAGTTCACGCTTGCTGGATTCAATATCTGCAAACGTTTCAGGAACATCCCCCGGCTGCATGGGCATAAAATCATACACAGCTTTTTTATCCAAAGCCTTTTCAAGCTCGCCGATATAATCCATCAAGCTTTCAGTTTGTGAGTTACCTATATTATAAATCCGTGTAGGAGGCGTCCCATCCGGGGTAGAAAACGGATGATCCAATACGCCGACAACACCAGCGACAACATCATCAATATAAGTAAAATCTCGACGCATATCGCCCTTATTAAAGACAGGGATCGGTTTGCCAGCCAAGATCTTTGTCGTAAACATATAGGCCGCCATATCGGGGCGCCCCCAAGGCCCATAAACGGTGAAGAAGCGAAGCCCCGTGCACGGCATGTGATACAGATGAGCATAGGTATAAGCCATCAGCTCATCACAACGCTTCGTTGCGGCATAAAGAGACAGCGGCTTTTCGACTGGATCTTCGACAGCAAATGGCATCTTCGTATTTCCACCATACACAGATGAAGAACTTGCATAAACGTATTGCTCAAGTTTGGGCAAACGACGAGCCAACTCCATCATCACAACCATGCCCATGACGTTGGTTTCGACATAAGCATAAGGATCAATAAGCGAGTAACGCACGCCAGCTTGGGCCGCCAAGTTTACAACATGCGTAACGTCGGCAAGACTGTCTTCCAAAGCAAGAACAGCGTCGCGGTCTGCAATATTTATTTGATGAAAGACAAACCCCTTGTGTTGCCGAACATTTGCAAGGCGCGCATTTTTCAGACTTACATCATAATAATCGTTGAGATTATCAATACCGACGACCTCATCGCCACGAGCCAACAACTTAAGGGCGAGAGCCGCCCCAATAAAACCAGCAGCACCTGTGATAAGAACTTTCATTTACACGCTCCAATAAACCTGTCCAGAAGGAATGTCAGACGGGTTCATCACTGACTTTATATCAATGACAATCCCATTGGCAACAACGCGGCCTAACAGCAACTTAAGATCGTCCAAAATCGACTGATGCGAAACGGCAAGAACGATAGCATCAAGGTCCTTCACATCTTCACGTTCACACAAGTCGATATTATATTCGCGCTTGGCATGAGCCTTATCGACAACGGGATCATAAACAAAAACATCCACGCCGAAGCTTTCCAGTTCATGTACAATATCGGGCACCCGACTATTACGAAGATCGCGAACGTTCTCCTTAAATGACAGCCCCATCACACCCACACGAGCAGACGGATGCAAATGCTGACCGGCCACCAACAACTTCATGATCTTTTGCGCAATAAAGATTGGCATGTTGTCGTTAATGCGTCGGCCTGAGAGGATCACCTGAGGATGATAACCAAGCTCCTCCGCGCGGGAAGTCAGGTAATAAGGATCAACGCCGATGCAATGCCCCCCAACAAGTCCGGGCGTAAACTTCAAGAAGTTCCACTTCGTTCCTGCTGCTTCCAAAACATCATGTGTGCGAAGCCCCATGCGCTCGCAAATGATCGCCATCTCGTTCATCAACGCGATGTTAATGTCACGCTGCGTATTTTCCAAAACCTTTGCACATTCGGCGGTGCTAATATTGGCGGCACGATGCAATCCAGCCGTAATTACGGCCCCATAAACGGCCTCCAGACGGTTCAAACTTTCCTCATCCTCGGCGGCGATAATCTTCTTAATCGTCTCAAGACGATTAACCTTATCACCCGGATTAATGCGTTCCGGGGAATAACCCAACTTAAAATCAACACCACGCGTTAAACCGGAAACACGGGCAATCTCCGTCCCACAAATCTCCTCGGTCAAGCCGGGATAGACCGTAGATTCAAAAACAACGATAGGAACCAAACCGACCGTCCCCGTCGCCTTCTTTTTCTTCAACAACTCACCAACAATCTGGCAAGCACTCATCACGGGCCCCAGATCGGGACGCTTGGCCGCGTCGATGGGGGTCGGCACGGTTGCAATAAACAAAGTGGCGTCGGTCATATCGTCGGCGTTGGCCGTAAATCTTGCCTTTGTTTCCTTCAGCTCGGCGGGCTCGACCTCACCTGTCCAGTCATGATTCTGTTTCAGCGCCTCGACACGCTTGGAATCAATATCGAAACCAATGACATCATCAAAATGACGGGCAATACCCATCAAAAGGGGCAAGCCAACATACCCCAAACCCAAAATGGCAATTTTTTCGGACATAAACAAACTCATCAGTTAAGGAAACAAATCTCAAGTCAGGACGTGGTATAACACTTACCAACTCTTCGTGATAATCCTTTCCTTACAGTCGGGCAAGACTGCAAATCAAGGGTCGCAACATTGTAATGTTGGGGCGGAATAATACCAACCTGCGTAAGAAGATCGCGAGGCGCAGAGCGAGTGGATGCGTGCAGTGCTCTCAATACGTCAGTTCATAGACAGATTAGTATTATACGGTCGAACGCGGGGCGCAGTACGCCGTAGGAGTGTCAATAGCATAGGATTACACCCCTTGTCAACATGATTTTTCACATTATCGATATTTTTTTCGCCCTCCCCCCTGAATGATGTTAGAAAAATCGCCTAAACAGTCTGCTCAACAGCATGGAAACCATATTATGACACCATCAGCCCGCTTGGCGGCAACATTGGATCTCTTAACCTTGATCGACGAGACCCCACGTCCTGCGGATTCCCTTGTGTCCGGGTATTTCCGGGCGCGCCGCTTTATCGGGTCCAAAGACAGGGCCTTTATCTCAAGCGAGACTTACGACATTTTACGCCATCAAGCCCGCCTGAACTGGTGGCTCACTTATCTCGGCCAGCCCATCACAGCGCGGAACCGTTTTTTAACCTATCTCAAACTCTTTGAAAAAAAGACCCAGAATGAAATCGATGGACTGTGCGACGGGGGTCAATACGCGCCAGCGCGACTTGAACCTGAAGAAAAAAAGCTGATTGCCTCGCTGAAAGGCCATACGGCCACGCACCCCAACATGCCGGAAGAAGTCGTTGGCGAATGCCCAGAGTGGGCATCCGAAGGACTTAAAAAACGCTTTGGCAAAAACCTGTCCAAGCATCTGGACGTCCTCCTGCGGCCAGCGCCTCTTGATCTGCGCATCAACCCATTAAAAACGACACGGGAAAAAGCGGCAGCGAACCTGATGCATCTAGGCCTTGATGTTGGCGTGACACCTTATTCGCCGTGGGGTCTGCGCATTCACAACCGTCCTGCACTGGGGCAAATTACGATGCTCAAAGAAGGCGCACTTGAAATCCAGGACGAAGGCTCTCAGCTCGTCGCCCTCCTCGTCGATGCCAAACCGGGAGAGCGCGTGGTTGATTTCTGCGCGGGCGCAGGCGGTAAAACCCTCGCCATATCGGCTCAAATGCAAAACAAAGGCCGCATCATAGCGTGCGATGTCCTAGCCAATCGCCTGAAACGAAGCGCCGAGCGTTTCCGTCGCGCGGGCCTTCACAATATTGAAACGCACCCCCTGACCAGCGAACGCGACCCGTGGGTCAAACGGCACAAAGGCGCGTTTGATCGCGTCCTCGTTAATGCGCCCTGCAGCGGGACGGGCACATGGCGACGCAACCCAGATGCACGGTGGAAATCCTTAGGGCCGGGCCTTGACGCGCTTATCCCGCTTCAAGCCAGCATTCTTGAAAGCGCAAGCCGCCTTGTGAAAGAAAAAGGCCGCCTTGTCTATGCAACTTGCTCACTTTTGCCACAAGAAAATGAAGAGCAGATCACGCGTTTTTTAGAAAACCATCCTGAGTTTAAACTGGTTCCCGTTCAAGAATGCGGAGCCGCACTTTCGGATTTACCCAAAACTGGCGACTATCTTTCGCTGACACCAGCCGAACACAAAACGGACGGTTTCTTTGCCGCCATTATGGAAAAGCTCCCTCAATCAAAAAACGAAACAAAAGACATAAGCCATGACGAAGATTAATCTCGCCCTTAAAGAAATCGAACACGGCCACGACCTCAGCGTTCAAGACACGCAAAACCTTTTCGACAGCATCTTCAAAGGTGAAGTCTCGCAAGAACAAATAGGTGCATTGTTGATGGGTCTTCGCAACAAGGGCGAGTCAATTCATGAAATTCAGGGTGCCGTTCTTTCCATGCGCGGAAACATGCGCCCCATCACAGTACCGGATGGTGCTGTTGATATTGTTGGGACAGGCGGCGATGGCCATGGCACCCTCAACGTTTCCACGGCAGCTGCTCTTGTTGCTGCTGGGGCTGGTGTGATCGTTGCCAAACACGGGAACCGCGCCGCATCCAGCCTTTCCGGATCGTCAGATGTCCTTGGGCAACTTGGAGTCAATCTGCAACCATCGTGGGAAGTATTGGAACGCGCTGCACATGAAATTGGCATCGTCTTTTTGTTTGCGCCCATCCACCACCCCTCGATGAAAAACGTGGCTGAGGTACGTAAGAAACTTGGCGTGCGCACGATCTTCAATCTCCTTGGCCCCATGACAAATCCGGCAAACGTCAAGCATCACGTGATTGGTGTCTTTCATTACGCGTGGGCAAGGCCGATGGCCGAAACGCTGAAGGCCTTGGGCAGTCGCACGGCATGGATTACCTATGGCCACAGCGGCCTTGACGAAATAAGCATCACCGGCGAAACGCTCATCACACAACTGAAGAATAACATTCTGACAGAACTGACCATGTCACCCGAAGAAGTCCATCTTAAACCAGCGACACTGGACGCTATTAAAGGCGGGGACGCATCAACGAACGCTCAAGCCATTTTTGCGCTTCTGGACGGCAAGAAAAATGCTTATCGGGATATTGTTGTCATGAATGCTGCTGCAGCGATATATGTCGCCGATAAAACGAACAGCTACGCCAGCGCTATAACACTTGCCACGAAATCCATTGACAGCGGAGCGGCCAAAGACAAACTGGCCCAACTGATCCGCCTGACGAATGAAGAATGAGCCACGCCATGACTGATAAACTGCAAGAAATCTGTGAAGTTAAACGCGCTCACGTCGCCACACAAAAGGCTCTCTTCAGCTTTTCCGATATGGACGCATGCGCGAGCATTGCCTCGCCCACACGCGGCTTCGCAAAAGCTCTACAAGACAAAGAGGCGGCTGGCGAGATAGGTCTGATTTGCGAGATCAAAAAAGCTTCGCCTTCTGCTGGGCTGATCCGTCCCGACTTCGACCCTGCGACGCTTGCCAAGGCCTATGAAGCGGGGGGCGCGACGTGCCTTTCTGTCCTGACCGACGAACCCTTTTTCCAAGGGCACAATGATTTTGTTCCCCAAGCGCGGGCGGCCTGTGCCCTCCCCGTCTTGCGCAAAGACTTTATGATTGATGTGTGGCAAGTCGCAGAAGCACGCTCCATTGGCGCGGATTGTATCTTGCTGATTATGGCGATACTGGGCGATGCCCAAGCGCAAGACCTTCACACGATGGCGACAGGATATGGCATGGATGTCTTGATCGAGGTGCATAGCGCGCAGGAAATGGAACGCGCCCTTCGTCTTCCTTCGGGCCTCATTGGGATCAACAATCGCAACCTCAAAACGCTTCAGATCGATTTGACCATGACAGAAACACTTGCGCCGATGGTCCCCAAAGGACGCACGCTCATTTGTGAAAGCGGCATTCAAACACCGCAAGACATTGTGCGCATGCGACGTTCTGGCGTGAACGGCTTCTTGATTGGAGAATCCCTGATGCGTCAATCCAATATAACTTCGGCAACACAAGCTCTCTTAAAAGCCTCATGACAGCACAAATCCAACCTCTTTTTGCAAAACGCTATATCATTCCCGACATGCCGACGGCAGACGAAGTCCTGCCTTATCTGCGGCAGATTGATGCTAATTTATGGTACAGCAATTTTGGGCCGCTGGTGTCTGCGTTCGAAACCAAGTTCATAGCGCAAATGGCCAAGGCTCATCCTTGCGAAACACCCTTTTTCGCGGCTACCGTTACGTCTGGCTATCACGCGCTAAGCGTTGCTCTCCGCTTGATGGGGATTGGCTCTGGTTGCAAAGTTTTAATTCCTGCCGTCACCTTCCCCGCCTGCCCGCTTGCCGTTCAAAATCTTGGGGCCGAAGCCATCCTGTGCGATATTGACCCTGATACATGGACTCTCACCCCCGCGATAGCCCGCGCTGCTGCCGCACAGATGAAGCTTGATGCCATTATGCCAGTTTGCCTTTATGGCATGGCGGTGCCGTCAGAGGAATGGGACGCCTTTACGCAAGAAACAGGCATTCCGATTCTCATTGATGCCGCAGCCGCCATTGAAACCCAGTCCTATCTCAAACACGGATTTGTCGCACACAGCTTGCACGCCACAAAACCATTTGGGGTAGGGGAGGGCGGTTTGCTTGTCACAGCAGACGAGGGCATGATTTCGCAGATACGCCAAACCACCAATTTTGGAACCGTGAACAGGATCACACAATCAGGCGGCGAAAACGCGAAGATGAGCGAATATCACGCAGCCGTTGCGTTGGCGCAGCTTGACCGTTGGGAACACGTCAAAGCTCGTCGTGCCGAACTCGTATCAATCTACACACAAGAATTGCAATCCGCCTTTCCCCTTGCCAGAATTCACAACGGGTTGCAGAAGTCTGTCGTCTGCAACCTGATGGTTTCCGTGAAACAAGGCCTTCTCCCCACACTGCTTGCCGAGATAGAGGCTCAAGGGATTGCCACGCATCGCACGTATCTTCCACCACTGACCACACACCCACATTTTTCTGATTTATGTTGTTGTGATCGCCACGGCAAAGTCATACAAACGCCGGAATTGTCTGATAAACGCGAACACATGAACGCATGCACCCATCTTGATCAAACCGTCATGGGACTCCCCTTTTATCCTCAAATGACCAACGATGACGCCACAACGATCAGCCGCCTTTTCTGCCAAACTCTCCACAGAATGGATACCTCGACATGAAAACACGCCCCCTTTTCTTCTGCCTGTTCGCTGGCTTTCTTTTGCAAGGCTGCACACATTACGTCTGGGTCAAACCATCTGGTGATCCGGCGACATTCAATCCAGATAATTACAGCTGCCAACAAAGCGCCATGGCAAGCGCGCCACCGATCTTTCAGGTCTATGAATCCTATCCCACACATTACGGTGAGCAACGCGTTATTACGCGCTGTAAAGAACACGGTGACCGGGAAATATGCAAAACACGTGTAACGGGTGCCCCTTATGCCCCGCCTGCCCCCCAAGCCATTGATTTAAATAAACGCAACCGCTCTGATCTTTATAACGCGTGCATGGGGGCCCATGGCTGGGTCTTGCAGGCAGTTGAGGATCCAGAGTGAACTTTTTATATAGCTTGTGCTATAAACGAAGCTTAACAACTGATTCTGGGTCCACGCTGTGAAACCTTCCTCTTTGCTCCGCCTTTTGCCCCTTCTTTGCCTTGTCGGATTCCTGAGCGCCTGCGCAGGTGACAAAGAGAAAGAAATGCCCGACCGTCCGGTTGAAGAACTTTATACTGAAGCTACCGACCTAATGGACAAAAAAGAGTTCAAGGCTGCAGCCCACAGCTTTGAAGAAGTTGAACGGCAACATCCCTATTCCCAATGGGCGACACGCGCTCAATTAATGACAGGGTTTGCTCTGTATCAAGCCATGGATTACGACGGGTCTATTGCCGCGCTTGATCAATTTATACGGATCCATCCCGGCAGTGATAGTCTTGCGTATGCCTACTACCTTCGTGCGCTATGCGATTACGAACGACTGGCGGATGTCCGACGGGATCAAAGCTATGCGCAAAATGCATTGAAGCAACTTCAAGCTATTGTCAGCCGTTTTCCAACGACCTCTTATGCAAAAGACGCTGTCCTGAAAATTGCACTGGTCAACGACCACCTCGCGGGGGCTGAAATGGAAGTGGGACGCAATTACATGAGTGCAAAACTCTTTACCGCTGCCATTGGTCGTTTCCGCACTGTTGTTGATAAATACCAAACGACAAGCCACGTACCAGAAGCTTTGCATCGGCTCGTCGAATGTTATCTGGCCCTTGGCATTATGAACGAAGCCAAATCGACGGCTGCCGTTCTCGGTCACAATTTCCCGGGCAGTCAGTGGTATCAAGACAGCTATTCATTACTCGTCAAAAACAATCTGGCCCCTGAAGAGGAAGACGAGAGCTGGATTAAAAAAACGTGGAAGACTATATTTTAAGGCGTAACGCGTGCTGACAAGACTTACCATTCAAGATGTCGTTTTGATTGACCGCTTGACCGTTCCCTTTGAAGACGGACTCAACGTCTTTACGGGTGAAACAGGCGCAGGCAAATCAATCTTGCTCGACGCATTAGCCTTGGCCTTAGGGGCGCGAAGTGATGCAAGCCTCATTCGTTCGGGGCAAGAACAAGCTTGCGTCACGGCGGAGTTCAGCGAAGACTTGCCCGCTGCCCTGCTCGCCCTTCTTGATCAACATGGCCTCATCATTTACGACCCACTGATCCTACGCCGCACAATCAGCAAAGACGGAAAAAGCAGGGCCTATCTGTGCGACCAACCCATAGGCGTGACCCTGCTGCGCCGCGTTGGCGAACTTCTGCTCGAAGTCCATGGTCAATTCGAAACGCATGGACTTTTGAATCCGGCGACGCATCGCGATTTACTGGATTCCTTTGCGGGATGCGATGCCCTGCGTGATCAAACGGCAGATTCTTTTGCGGCATGGAAACGGGCGCAAGCCTCTTTCGACGAAGCCCAAGCGGCACAATCACGCGCTCGTGATGAAGAAGAGTTCCTGCGCGTTGCCGTTGCCGAAATCGACGCTCTCGCGCCCTGCGACGGCGAAGTTGAAAAACTTGCGCAACAGCGCCAACAGCTTCAACACCGCGATAAAATTCTTGATGCGTTGATACAAAGTGAACTCGCCCTCTCAGGAGATAAGGGAGCCATCACGGCGTTGGCCCAAGCGGGAAAAGTCCTTGCGCGTGTCGTTGATAAAGCGCCTGAACTTCAAGACGTCCTGACCATTATTGACCGTGCGAACGCTGACCTTGACGAAGCTTCACATCTGTTGGCACGTCATGTGCAAACAAGCGAAGACGAAACGCTCTCGCTTGATGCAATTGAAGAACGTCTTTTTCGTCTGCGTGCCATTGCCCGCAAACATGGGACACAAGCCGAAAACTTGGCAGACGTTGCAAAAGATTTACGATCCCGGCTTGCTCTTCTCAATGATCAGGGCGACCACCTCACACACATGGCAAAACTTGTTGCCACCACTTTGAGCGCCTATAAAACACTGGCGCAAAAACTAAGTACCCAACGCGCGCGGGCCTCCGTCGCTTTGTCGCGCGGCATTATGCAAGAACTTGCGCCGCTCAAATTGGAACGCGCCGTTTTCACCGTTCAGTGTGAGACGCTGCCGGAAAATCAATGGGGTGCTGATGGTATGGACCGCGTAACTTTTCTGGCGGCAACGAACAAAGGATCCCTTCCGTCACCCTTGCAAAAAGTTGCCTCCGGTGGAGAGCTTGCGCGCTTCATGCTGGCAATCAAAGTCGTCCTCTCGAAAGCCGCCCCTGTTCCAACCCTCGTCTTTGATGAGGTTGACGCTGGCATCGGTGGAGCCACGGCCTCAGCAGTCGGCGAACGTTTGGCTGTTCTTGGCCAATCGGTTCAGGTGCTTGTCGTCACGCACAGTCCACAAATTGCCGCACGCGGAACTCACCATTTACGCGTCATCAAACAGGATAAAGGTAAATTCCCCACAACGCTGGTCGCCCCGCTGACAGCACAAGAACGCATTGAAGAAATTGCCCGGATGCTTGCAGGCGCCGAAATCACGGATGCCGCGCGCAAAGCCGCCATCTCTCTTTTACATACGACACCAACGGTTCAACCTGCTGCAAAACGGAAAGCAAAGGCATGAGCCGTCATTCGTCACAGGCCCTGACCCCACTTGAGGCTGCCGGCGAGCTGGCGGCCTTAGCAAAAGAAATTGCGCATCATGACATACTCTATCATCAAAGCGACGCGCCCCAGATTTCCGATGCGGCCTATGATGAGTTGCGCAAACGCTATCGCGAACTATGCGAGTCTTTCCCACATCTCGTACCAGAACAGGACCCCGAGAAAAAAGTAGGGGCCGCTCCCGCTGCAGGATTCGGTAAAGTCACACATGCCGTCCCCATGTTGTCACTCGGCAATGCCTTCACAGATGAAGATGTCACCGATTTCGTCGCACGGATACGCAGGTTTCTTCAGCTGAACGCGCACGAACCCATTGTGATGATGGCCGAACCAAAGATCGACGGCCTGTCTGCCTCACTTCGTTATGAACAGGGCCGACTTGTCCAAGGGGCAACACGCGGCAACGGCGCAGTGGGCGAAAACATTACGTCCAATATCTTGACGATCAAGAACATTCCCCACACGTTGAAAGCCCCCTTCCCTGATCTTCTTGAAATCCGTGGTGAGATTTTTCTAAGCCGCGCTGATTTCCTTCGCCTGAATGAACAACGCGAAGCCGATGGCGAGCCTCTCTTTGCCAATCCACGAAATGCCGCCGCAGGAAGCGTCCGCCAGCTTGACTCCACGATAACGGCGTCACGCCCGCTCGCATTCTTTGCCTATGCTTATGGCATCATTTCGCAGATTGATTTCTCGTCGCAGCAAGAGTTCAGAAAGAAGCTCCTTGCGTGGGGATTTGATCTCAACGAACCCGCAAAGCTTTGTTCCAATGAAGTCGAGCTTCTCGCCTATTACCACGACATCGAAGAACAACGTCACACGCTGCCCTTCGACATTGATGGCGTGGTGTACAAAGTAGATCGCTTTGATTGGCAGGAACGTCTCGGGTTTGTAAGCCGTGCGCCACGATGGGCCACAGCACACAAATTTGCCGCAGAAAAAGCAATCACCAAACTCAACGCTATTTCTATCCAAGTTGGCCGCACGGGGGCCCTGACCCCCGTCGCAGATCTTGACCCGATTAATGTCGGCGGGGTCATGGTCAGTCGCGCAACTCTGCATAATGAAGACGAAATCCTACGCAAAGATATTCGTGTAGGTGATGAAGTCGTCGTGCAACGCGCCGGTGATGTCATTCCTCAAATTGTCGAAGTCGTGCTGAGCAAACGTCCGGCGGAGTCCCAACCCTTTTCGTTTCCAACGCACTGCCCCGAATGTGGTTCTTTAGCTCTTCGCGAGGACGGTATGGCGGTGCGCCGCTGCACAGGTGGCCTTATCTGTCCCGCACAGGCAGTTGAAAGGCTCTGCCACTTCGTAAGCCGCAATGCATTCAACATTGAAGGGCTGGGCGAACAACGCGTGCGTGAACTCTGGGCCGACAAGCTCATTCAAACGCCTGCCGATATTTTTACGCTTGAACGCCATCGCGAAACGCTGGCCACACGCGAGGGCTGGGGCGAAAAGTCCACAACGAAACTCCTTGAGGCCATTGAGGCTCGCCGCACAATATCCTTAGATCGCTTTATTTACGCGCTCGGCATCCGTCAAGTCGGCGAAGCCACGGCCAAGATTTTGGCGCGGCATTACAAAACCTATACCGCTTTCCGGCAAGCCATGGAATCACCCTCAGCCGCTCAAGACCTGACCTCCATTGACCAAATAGGCCCTCTTATGGCCCAAGACATTACGGCTTTTTTTGCCGAGCCGCATAACCTCGGCGTCCTTGACGCGTTAGCAAGACAGCTCACCATTCAAGTCCAACCCGAACGGGCGGTAGCTTCCGCTGTAGCTGGAAAAACTATTGTCTTTACAGGGGCCCTCGCCTCCATGGGACGAAGTGAAGCGAAGGCCAAAGCGGAGTGCTTGGGCCTGACGGTCGCGGGTTCCGTCTCTAAAAAAACAGATTTTGTCGTCATCGGGGGGGATGCAGGAAGCAAAGCCGCCAAAGCCGAACAACTAGGGGTCAAAGTTCTAACAGAAGCCGAATGGCTTGATATGATACAATCAGACTAAGCATCTATACCCGTCTAAGCATCTATACAAAGAGACGTTTTTACCTTAATCTCGCCAAGTTGCGAATCGCTCAAAGCAAGAGGCCGACCTTGATAGACAAATCCCCCAAAGGAACCCCGGAAACGTGGGCAAATCAGGCGATGAAACACCTTCAGGAAGATGGGCTTGAACCGTCTCCAGATAACTTTGCCGTCTATTACGCCTTTTATGCTGATACGAACCCAAATTTAAAAATGGCCATGGGGGCGTTGATTGATCAGTATGGTGGATTATCTCAGCAACAATGCACCGAACTTTTTCTCGCGCATCTCAGCCTCGAAGCCGAAAACAAAATGTTACAAACTTCATCCAAAAGTATATCGGATGAAATTCAAAACGTGATGGGCGTTCTTGAAAAGTCAAATCAAGATTCAACCGAGTTCAATCAAACTTTGAATTCTTTTTCTGGAACCTTGCAGTCCAACGTGTCGCTGGATCAAATCCGTTCGGCTGTTTCTCGCGTGGCCAACGAAACACGGATCATGGCCGAACAGAACCAACGTCTGCAAGCACAACTTGCGCACTCAACCCAAGAACTTACCGAGATGCGTTACAATCTTGATGAAGTCCGTAAGGCCTCGTTGGTTGATCCGCTAACAAACATCGGCAATCGTAAACACTTCGATATTGAATTAGTGCGCACTGTCGCCGAATGCGAAGAAAACAACGCGCCACTTTCTATGCTGATGTGCGACATTGATCACTTTAAAAAGTTCAACGACACATACGGCCATCTTATCGGTGACGAAGTTCTGAAGCTTGTTGCCAAGACGTTGATTGAAAACTTAAAGGGACGCGATGTTATCGCTCGTTATGGTGGTGAAGAATTCGTTATCCTCCTGCCTCATACCTCCGTTCAAGATGCTGAACGCGTGGGTAATCAGTTGCGTTCCATTTTGGCGACAAAGCAAGTTCGCCGTCGCCGCACCAATGAGATGTTGGGTGTCGTGACCATCTCCCTTGGCGCAACACAATACGTATCGAAAGAAGACACGGATTCATTTATCGACCGCGCTGATACCGCGCTGTATGATGCCAAACAAACAGGCCGCAACAAAGTTGTATGCCGATAAACTTCTGCGCTTAACGCACGGGCCTTTTTCTCATACCAGCGGGGCTATGAACGGACTCACTGGGAGCGTGATTCTCACTCATTCGCCTGCGCCTCGCACGCCTCTTGCCGGACGGCACTTCTTGCTCTTTTAAAGGAGAGGACGGACCGGCGAGAATATCCCTCCTCGCAACCGCTCGTGCCCCAAAGAGTCATTTCATCTGATCGTTGGTATAAGGCACAGAAATTCCAGCCAGCCTTGCGCTTTCCGTTTCGACATCATGTTCTAGACGGCGCATCATTTGTGAGCGTGAAAGCCCCGCCGGGATGGGGGGGAGAAACGCGATAGTGACCGTACCCGGATATTTCAACCAACCTTTTTTTGGCCAAAACAATCCTGAGTTCAAGGCAACAGGCACAACAGGAATATCCAAATCTTGATACAAGGCCACAACGCCGACCTTATAGGGCTTCTTAACACCGGGCGCGACACGCGTACCTTGCGGAAAAATGACAATCTTACGTCCTGCCTTCACGGCATCATCACAAGCTTTTTTCATGATGGAAAGCGACTTAACCCCGCCCTTGCGATCAATCGGAATAAGGCCTGAGTATTTCGCGTACCATCCCCAGATTGGTATGCGCGTTAACTCCTTTTTCAAAACGATAGCGGGATCACCGAACAAAATATGGAGCAAACACGTCTCATAAGCCGACTGATGTTTGGAAGCAATGATGCACGCGCCCTTGGGGACATTTTCCCAGCCCACAACTTTATATTTAATACCGACAATAAACCGCGCCAAGAACATCACACCCCATTGCCAAAACCGAATTGTTTTCAACAAAACAGGAAGGGGTAAAAACGCAACCCAGACAACAAGGGCCGTTGGAACAAGCGACCAAAAAGCGAAAACAAAAGAAAAAAGGATGGAGCGAGTCCACTGAACAAGTTTTTTCATAGCCAACCCTCGACCACATACTTAAGTCGGACATAGAGATACTTGCAATATTCAAACGCCAATAGACTGAGCGTCCCAGGACTGCGCCACCATGACCTCAAAGCGACAGAGTCAGGGGAAACAGGATAAAGATAGATGCGCGTATCGGGCATAACTTCATTAAACAAAAAAAGGCTGCGCGGCATATGATAATGCGCTGTGACCAACCTCAACGTCAGAAAGCCTTCGCGCTTCATAAAATTTTCCGTTTCCGCCGCATTCCCAAAAGTATTATCCGCAGAACGACCCAACACAACACAACACGAAACAAGTTCGGCAGGAAGATTGTAACGCTTGGCAATATCGGTGGATGTAACACTCGGATAAACGCCCGAGACAAGAAGTTTCTTGGCCTTGCCAGCGCGCAACAAATTGAGTCCCGATTCAAGGCGCTCGCTGCCCCCGGTTAAAACGACAATCGCATCTGTCGCGGCGATTTCCTCGTCTATGATCGGTTCAATATAAGCCGTGACGCGCCCGACAAACAAAAAGAACCCCGCCAGCCAAAGACCAAGCAAGAGAAGAGATACAGTCGATCCGTACTTCATAAATTGCTTAAAAATCATCGCAACCGCCGAAGGAATCTTTGAACAGAAAAACGAGCCGTGACGGCAGCCAACACAATTGCACCGACAGGGATTGCCGCCATAACGAGACCAACCGTAACCCATGATGATGTCGCAATCAACGATAGCCCGCCAAGGGATCCAAGGAGAAGAGTCAAGCAACAAAGTGTAATAATAGCCAAAGCAAATCCGATAGCGGAAGCGGGTATGGCCAAGACCTGAATATATTTCTGGAATTGTTGGGCAATGGACATATCCGTGGCCCCCATGAAATGCAGAAGCTCAATCGTATCGCGTTGAACCGACATCGCCGCCCGACAAACAACGCCAATGGTAGCAACCACGGCAACTGCCGTCAGAAGCAACATAATCCCAGCAAGAACGCCCAGCCCTGTCAGAAACCCGAGTAATCGATCCATCCAATTTGCATGAGAATGAATGACAACACCTTCTGACAATTTAGAAAGCTCCACAGTCAAGCCTTGCTGATCCACTGAGCGCCCCATCTTTAAATCAACATCAATCAAGGTGGGCAACGGTAATGCGGCGAACAACGCGGGATCACTAATCCAGGGTTTTAACAACTTGGCCGTTTCTTCAGCTGGAACAATTTTGGCGGAATCCACCTCTTTTCTATCACGAAGCACCACCCCAATTTTTTCAGCCTTCTCAAGGCGCGCTTCTTTCGATTCATCGGGAATTGCGGGAACTTCTATCGTGAAACGACTGCGAAGATCATATTCCCAAGAAAGAGATGTCCGCACCAAGGTCGCTTGCGCGGCCATCGCAAGGCTTCCCAAAAAAACCATGATTGTCATGATAATACTGAACATAAGACCAAGGCGCTGATGACGAAAGGCCGTGTCAAAAAGATTTGATGGCATACTCATATTCAAGCGGCCTCAGAGAAAGAAGTGACAAGGCGACCATTTTTCAACCTCAGCACGGGCTTAGCATACTGCTTCACGATATTCTGTTGGTGCGTTGCAAAGATAATGGTTGTCCCCATTTTGTTCAGCTCTAAAAACAAGCGCATCAATTTCTTGGCAGATTCATCGTCAACATTTCCTGTAGGTTCATCCGCCAAAAGAAGCTTGGGCTTATTAACAACAGCGCGCGCAATTGCCACACGCTGTTGCTCTCCACCAGAAAGCTCAAAAGGACGCGCATGAAGCCTGTCCCCTAATCCGACCCAATTTAACAACTCGGTAACATGAGCATTCACTTGGCTCGGTTTAGCCCCAGCCAAACACAAAGGAAGAGCCGCATTTTCAAGTGCCGTCAAATGCGGAATCAAACGAAAATCCTGAAACACAATGCCCAAACGACGCCGAAGCGCAGGAAACTCACTGTGATGCAGCTGTGACGTATCTTTATCAAAAAGTACAACACGCCCTTCGCTCGGCTTTTCGATTTGATAAATAAGCCGAAGCAAAGACGATTTACCGGCGCCACTTGAACCCGTCAAAAAATAAAATAATCCAGGCATAAGAGCCAAATTAATGTCAGACAAAACCGTATGGCTAGCCTGGTATCGCAAAGAAACATGTTCAAAAGAAACGAGCATTCGTTGATCTTACCATCCGTCAGAGGCTACACGCCGCGATTATAATTGATAATCGAGGTCCAAAATCTTTCAAATTTGCGCAAAGAATCAATGATCGTTGCGATTTCTTCGTTCGGCAAATTCGCGCTTGGCAACATTTCGATTTGCTTCTCGAAATAGGATTGCAAATGCTTATGCAACGCCAACCCTTTTTCTGAAAGCTTGACGCGGACAGATCGCCGATCATGAGGGGAACGTTCTTGAACTAAATAATCGGCCTCAAACATTTTTTTGACATTATAAGACACGTTCGAACCTAAATAATACCCACGAGCCGTGAGCTCACCCACCGTAATTTCATCTTCTCCCAAATTGTACAAGATCAACGCCTGAACGTTGTTGATGTCTTGCACACCACGATTATCAAGATCGACCTTAACAACCTCAAGAAAATGCCGATGAAGGCGCTCAATGAGCAAGATGGCTTCATAATAGGGATGGCTCACAGGACTATCCTTCCGTTAACATTCAACTGCACTGAAAGTACTTTAAGAATCAACTCAGTGTCAAAGGTATGCAAAAACTAGAGCGATTTTAGGTCATGTTGCCCAAATCTGACAAAAAGGAAACCGCTCCATCCGCTTGTTGTGCGCAGCGATTCACGCGAACGGCTGCCAGTCAAATGGCCAAATCTATCATGTGAATCAGCCCGCCTTGAAACGCCGCGTTTGCATACTCCTCTATGCAAACACAAACAGGTGTCTGATATTTATTACTGATTTACCAACATGTTAGAGTTAACGAAACATAAACACCTATATGTATATTGAGATCTGAATGAGATGTAGGGCTTTGCGCCCAAGTTTATTGATCAGGACGTAATGGAGCATATCATGGCACAAAATAACATCGTTATCGGCATTGTCGGCGCAGGAAGAATGGGCAGCGGAATTGCTGAATCAGCAGCAACACAAGGTGCCCATGTTGTGCTGATTGATCCCCGCGAGAAGTCCATTCTTGCCGCCATGGATGGTATTGACAAAGCCCTCACACAAAAAGTCGTCGATAATGAGCTGACCCTCGAAGCCAAAACGGCTATTTTGGGCCGGATCACAACGGAAACGCGCTTTGAAGCACTGAAACCAGTCGATTTGTGCGTTGAAGTCGTCCTCGATAATGACAGCATCAAAGTCTATATGCATAAACGAATTCGTCAGTTCATCCGACCGGACGCCATCTTGGTCAGCAACACGATGAACCTCTCGATTGAACGCATGGCCAAGCACCAAGTTATCCCAGCCAACTTTATGGGCGTTGTCTTCGGCTTCCCCCCCCAAACAAACAAAGAAGTCAAACTGATCCCGTCGTCCTTTACGTCAAAGGAAACAATCAAAAAGGCGACGCAGATTCTGAATGGAATTGGCAAAAACATAACAGTCATCGCCGATAAAAAGGAGCCCCTGAGCCTGATGGTCATGACGCGCATGAATATCGATAATGCGCTTATGCTTGTATCTTTTGCTATATCGGGCAGCGGTATTTGGCTTATTAATGACCCCCAAACCGCGAAAATTGCAACAACGGTTGGCTTTATAACCAGCATTCTGATTGTGTGCCATTTCGTTGTCCTTATCAAGCGGACCATGAAACGCCTACGCCGCATTTGCGCGGCCCTTACAGGTCTTGCTGCCGATGACCACAACGTTAAAGTCCCCGATACAAAGGCAAATGATGAGTATGGTGATCTCGCCCGTATCGTTGATGTCTTTAAACTAATCGTCAAACAACTCGACGACATCAGCGAGCAAAGCGAAAAAGATCGCATGCAAGCCGAAGAAAAACGCAAGGGCCTCGAGCATTGCGCGCAAGAATTCCGCACCAGCGTCAGTGGCATTGCAGAAACTGTTTCATCAAAAGCCCTTTCTCTTGCGGATAATGCAAAGGATCTAACAAGTGGCTCGAATGAAACAAGTCGCCTTTCGGAAATGGTAAGCCGCGCAACGGACCAAGCTTCATCAAGCATCCAAACTGTCGCCTCAGCCGCCGAAGAGCTTTCGGCATCAATTTCAGAAATTAATCGTCAGGTTGAAGAAAGCAGCAAAATCTCGGATCAAGCCGTCACACAAGTTCACAAAACTGATGCGACCGTTTCCGGGCTTTTAGAAGCGGCTGAACAAATTGGCGATGTTGTCAAACTTATTCAAAGCATTGCCGAACAGACAAACCTTCTGGCGTTAAATGCAACAATCGAAGCCGCCCGCGCAGGCGAAGCAGGCAAAGGCTTTGCTGTCGTCGCAGGTGAAGTGAAAAGCCTCGCCAGCCAAACGGCAAAGGCCACCGAAGAAATCTCACAAAAAATTGTGACCGTTCAGAATGTCACAAAATCTGCAGTTGAAGACATTCGTTTAATTGGAGAGGTCATCGATAAAAACAATCAAGTCACACAAATCATCGCAGAAGCCATTCAACAACAATCCTCGGCTACTCAAGAAATCTCGACAAACATTCAAACAGCTGTCGTCGGAACAAGTGAAGTTTCATCCTCCATTCAATCCGTCACAGGAGCCGCCGATCATTCAAAATCTGCTGCAAATGATGTTTTGACAGTATCATCCGAACTCGCAGACGAATCAAAGCGACTTCAAGACCAAATCAAAGCATTCCTTGCTCGTGTGTGCTCCGGCAGCTAACCACAAAGAATGGGGGGCAGCGCTCTCAATACGTCAGTTCATAGACAGATTGGTTTAAGCCCCCCCCTTTTTTGATATTAACGCAGCCTTTTATATGAAAATAATTCGATAGGACTAGATTCCACCCTAATTCCATGTTATACAATCTGCATGAGCAACACATTCGCAACTTTTTGTGATCTGAACGGGACCGCCTTTGCGGCCACCGCTGTTGCGCCCATCGCTGCTATTATTATTAGCATTATTATTCCTGCTTAAGCAGGAACATACACACGTCTCACCCAAAATAACCGGTCTATTTTTATAAATCTCTCTAAGAGAGTCGTGCGTTCAACGCACAAAGGAGTTGTTATGAGTTTTCTCTTTTCGTCCGAAGATACTGTCAAACTGGAAGATGACACTGAGTTGAAGAAAGCTTGGAATGCGCTCAACAACGCGCCATCCACGGCAGGGCTCGTCGGGGCGCAGTACAAAGTCAATAGGACCAATCAACACACCATCCGCGTACCGGATAAAAAAACATCCACCCCTAAAAAAGACGTTTTCCACGGCGTCGTCGTAAACCTTTGCAACGTCACACTTGAAAATGGACTAAATATGACTGACATCAACAATATGACTGACATCAGCAAAAAGAACCCACAGTATGAAACGTTGAAGTTCGTTTGGCACCTTCAGGAAAAGAAAAAGACTGGGACAGTACGCGTATCTTCAACCAATCAATTTTCAAATCTTGTCAACGTCACGGATGACCAGGTTGAGTTCCCAACGCCGCTTGGCGTTGCCCCAGCAAATACAACCACGGTCTATGTCGCCTATGAAAATGCGGCAGGCGACACGCCCGTCGTTTTCAAAATGCCACTTCTCAGCTTCCGCAGATCTGTCGTTCCACGTTCATGGGACGCCGTGACCACAACCCCAAGCCTTTACGGTGGGCTTGCCAAGAATGGTAAAACCAAACAACCCGCCCCAGCAGCACGCACGGATGTTATGGGGCACCAAGCGCAGAAACCAAAATTTAGTGAATTGGACGCCTAATACCAGCGAGCCTATGAACGGATTGGTATAAAGACGGATAATCAAAACTGAGGGGGCACAATACCGGATAGCTTGAGGGCCGCGATAAGCTGCGCTTTAAGGCGATCAAGACCCGCTTGGTCTTTCGCTTCAGCGCGGGCAACAAGAACGGCCTGCGTGTTCGACGCACGAAGCAACCACCAACCATCGGGCGTGAGTACGCGGACTCCGTCCGTGTCGTCAACCTTGGCTTGATCCGCAAGCAACCGAGCCTTGACTTCATCAACGACGGCAAACTTGCGCGCCTCTTCGACGTCAAAGCGAAGCTCTGGCGTGTTGACCATTTCCAGCAAGGTATCGCGCAAATCGGAAAGCGTCGTATTGAATGTTTCAATCAGCGACATCAAGCGCACGCCGCAATAGATCGCATCATCAAAGCCATAAAACTTATCGGCAAAAAAGATGTGGCCGCTCATCTCGCCAGCCAAGGGAGCTTTCGTTTCTGCCATCTTGACCTTGATCAGCGAGTGACCCGTCTTCCACATCAAGGGCTTGCCGCCATCCTTAGCAATCGAGTCGAACAAAACCTGCGAGGCCTTGACGTCCGCAATGATCGTCGCACCGGGAAAGCTCTTCAAAACTTCACGTGCATAAATTGCGAGAAGCTGATCACCAGCAAGAATACGCGCTTTTCCATCGACAGCACCGATGCGATCCGCATCGCCATCAAAAGCAATGCCCATATCCGCGCCCGTTTCTAAAACAGCCTTTTGCAAATCGACAAGGTTCTTTGGCACGGTTGGATCGGGATGATGGTTAGGAAAATGTCCATCAATATCACCGAACAAAATCGTGTGCTTGCCGGGGAGCTTGTCTGTCAAACGCTTCAAAATTTCACCGGCAGCCCCATTGCCATTATCCCAAACAACGTTCAGACCCTTCGTGCCTTGAAAATCTTGCAGCAAGCGATCAATGTAGGCATCGCTGACATCTATCGTTTTCTCTGTGCCCTTCCCGACCTCAAAATCTCCAGCAGCAGCCAACGCAGCAAGCGCCATGATCTTGTCGCCATAAATAGGGCCACCACCCGGCAAACGCGTGGCCATCAGCATTTTGAATCCATTTTGATCGGGAGGATTATGTGATCCCGTTACCATCACGCCAGCATCAGCCTCAGTATGATAGGTTGAGAAATACAACATCGGGGTTGGTCCAAGTCCGATCCGGTTGACCTCAAGCCCTGTTGTCAGCAAGCCCTTAACAAGCGCAGCCTCAAGCTCGGGCGAATGTGTGCGACCGTCATAACCAACCATGACTCGCTTGCCTCCAGCCCGTACGATCATGGTGCCATAGGCCTTTCCCAAGGCCAAAGCATCGGCTGGATGCAGATTTTGACCAACAGAGCCACGTACATCATACTCGCGAAGTATTACGTTATCGAAATGGTGCTGGTTTGTCATGATAAAGGTCACTTTCTCGTTGTCATAGCCGATGGCTCATATTGTGAAAATTATTTTCACTTCTGCGGCGTTTATATGCCACAATTCGATCTAAAATCGAAGCATTTTATGCCTTTTTAACGGCAAGTTATTCTTTTCACTCACATACTGCATCAGAATAAAACAAGTTCGATTTTTGAACTTCTTTAACTTAGCAAAAATCCAATCATAACTTAAGGTTAGATCAAACATCCTGTGAGACAATGGAACAATGGAACAAGGACCCGCGTTATTGTACCCATGGAAAGATAAGAAGATGCTTGGCTCTTTTCATAAACTCTTGCGCCACCCAAAGCGCCTTCCCTCACAACACGACAAACAACGTCGTGGCGTGACGGCTGTTGAGTTCGCGCTGATTGCGCCAGCCTTCTTTATGCTCTTGGTTGGTATTACCGAAATTTCTCTTGTGATGCTCACGGAGCATCTTTTAGAAAATGCAACTTATAACGCTTCACGCACGGCCAAGACCGGTTACGTTGCTTCCGAGAAAACACAAATTGAAACCGTTATGGATGTTTTGCTAACCCGTCTGAGTGGTTTATCCCCGCTCATCGATCCGGCAAAAATTTCTGTTACATGGACCTCTTATGGCGACCTCAGTGATATTGGTCAGCCCGATCAAGGCGAGGTTTCTATGGGGACAGCCTCCCAAGTCGTGGTCTATACAATTTCATACCCATGGAAACTTTTTACCCCCGTCATTGGGAATATCATTGGAGACGAAAATAAAATTATCAATCTAACGTCTCGAATTGTGGTGCGCAATGAACCGTATGATTAAACGCCTCTCGTTCAAACTGCAGGAATTTGCTTTTGCAACTCAACAAAAAGGGACAGTTGCGATTGAGTTTGCATTGTCTTTGCCCATATGGATCGCTTTGCTGATTGGATCCACGGACTCAAGCTATATGATGATCGTGTCCCAACGGGTGGACCGCATCGCCTATTCCATCACAGACATCATCACCCAGTCAGAAACGATTAGTCATACTGATCTCGACAACATTATGCTAGCGGCAGGACAGCTCATGCAGCCTTTCAGCTTTGCCGAAGACGGTGTTGTCATTGTTTCGTCTGTCTATAAGCCCTCGGGCGCAGCCACAATTATAAGCTGGCAATATGTTGGCGGTGGAAGTTTGGCGCGTGGAAGTAAAATTGGCGTATCCGGTGGCACCCCCACCCTGCCGGGAGATTTAGTGTTGAATGACAATGAAAACATTATCATTACAGAGGTGTACTACTTATTTAAACCGATGTTTATCAATGCCGGCATTTTATCGGAGGGCGATATTTATCGCGTCGCCATTTACAAGCCGCGCCTAAGCCCACTTATCACACCGCCGACATAAGGAGATAATCATGTCGATGATTAAAACAACCAAAGCTATGCGCAGATTGATAAAGCGCTTCGCCCAAGAAGAAAGCGGCATGACGCTGCCAACCTTGGCGCTTGCGTTCATGGCTCTGTCTGGCTTTATCGGGACTTCTATTGACGTTGCGCGCCTGCAGTTGGTGCAGTCCCGACTTTCCTTCGCCCTTGATGCAGCAGGCCTTGCTGCCGGGTCCACAATGAATACAACAAACCTCGAGACAGAACTTACAAAATATCTGAACGTGAACTTCCCATCAAAATACATGGGAACCTCCACGCCACAGCTCGACTCTAGAACATCCAGCGACAATCTTGTGATTGATATTGTTGCCACCACGCAAATGCCAACAACCTTTATGAATGTTTTGGGCATCAGCGAGATGACAGTCACGGCCAAAACGCAAGTCACACGAACATCGTCTGGGCTTGAACTTGTTATGGCCCTCGACAACACGGGATCTATGTCTGGGACAAAACTAACAGCCCTTAAATCGGCAGCAACATCGCTTGTCAATATTCTCTATGGATCGAAAACAACGGTCCCTGATTTGTGGATCGGCCTTGTCCCCTTTTCGCAAGCTGTGAACATTGGCAAAACACGAACGACATGGATTGATCAAACCAACTTCGCGACCCTGAACTGGGCCACAACCTCGTGGAGTGGCTGCGTTGACGCACGGGATTCAAACAGTGGGGACATTGTCGATGATCCGCCAACCGTACAAACCTATAAGGCTTACTATTCACCAAGTACGGATAATCGGCCCTATCCCTATAACACATATTGGTATTTATACGCGAATAGATGGATCACCAACCGCACACCACTCACCTATGCCTCCCCGCTGACGACATCATTGGGGCCAAATAAATATTGCCCTCAGGCACTGACTGCCTTGACCTCCAATAAAACCACTATCTTGTCAGGCATTAATAGCATGACCGCCATAGGCAACACACACGTCGGGCTGGGGGCTATTTGGGGTTGGAATATGCTGTCCCCACGCTGGCGTGGTCTTTGGGGCGGGGAGATGGATGCCAATGCCCTCCCCTTGGATTACGGGACCAAGCACATGAACAAGGCGCTGATCTTACTGACAGACGGTGCAAATACGATGAGCAGCACGATTTTCACGGCTTATGGTTATTTAAGTGATGGAAGACTCGGATCGACCTCAAATACATCAACGGCGGTCAGTAGCTTGAACTCAAAACTGACATCCGTCTGTACGGCAATGAAAGAAAGAGGCATCTATGTCTATACCATCGCACTTGGAAATCCGGGTACGACCATTCAAAACCTGCTGAAAGGGTGCGCCTCTGCCGATAACTATTATTTTAACTCTCCGACGAGTTCCGAGTTGACCTCCGTCTTCAACTCAATCGCAGATTCTCTTTCAAATCTAAGGATTAGCCAATAGCTCACATCCTGCAAAGAGCCCCCCTTTGGGGGCTCTTTGGGTGAATATTTTTTACGATCCGCTCTAAAAATTAACCCTTATTAATATCTAAGCCCTTAACATGAAAGTAATTTTTTATGTTGCAGCGCACTCACATTAAGCTTAATGTTAGGCGTTTCTAAAGAGATTTCGTGTATTATTCATCTATAGTCTAAATACTTTCAAGCGGAGATTTTATCATGACACAATCTAGCCCCTCCTTTGCTACGTCTGGCGATCAGGTCAAAATCGTACGTATGACCGAGCGTCAACGTGAACTCGACAAACTACCCTCGGCCAAAACGCGCCGCTGGGTTATGCGGCGCAAAGCGCAGGTTGTTACAGCCGTGCGCAACGGGGTTCTAACGCTTCCTGAAGCCTGTGATCGTTATCACCTCTCTGAGGAAGAGTTCAAGTCTTGGGCCAGCCTTATGGACAACCACGGCGTCCATGGTCTTCGTGCAACACGCATTCAAGAATACCGTGGCACAGGTTCTCATGGCGACGAATAACGGTTTCACCGCCTTTGTTTGAAGGTATGTAATAAAAAGGGCCCACATCCGATGTGGGTCCTTTTTATTATCCCAAAAGGGACAGAACTTGAACTTCACGTTGCGCCATATCCTCAAGCGCAAGGGATGTGGGGACGGTCATCGTCGCTAACACTTCAATGCGCTCGCGAGGGACATAAGCACGCCCCGGATCCCCCATGATCACAGTTATTCCGTGTCGGACACAGAGACGAAGCCATGCGACAACGCGATGAGCCATCAGGTGGTCGTAACAGACATCGCCGGCTAAAATGACATCTATCCCCCTTACCGGCTCCTTCAAATAGGAAATCTTCATGGGGGCAAGCTGAACATCATTAGAATCTGCATTCATCTTGATTGCCGCCTGTGACAAGGGGTCAATATCACAGGACCAAACTTTCTTGGCGCCCGCCCGCGCCGCAGCGATCCCGACAAGGCCGCTTCCAGCCGCAAAATCCAACACGCGCTTCCCTTTAACAAGCTCAGGATGGTCCATGATATGGCGCGACAAGCCAAGCCCACCAGCCCAAGCAAAGGCCCAAAATGGTGGTTCACAATCAGGGTCACCGAATGAACTTTCCATCTCTTTCCATAAAGGCTCCATTTTTTGAGCCACATGCAACGTAATCTCAGGAAGAAAATCAATGGGCATGAGCTGCGTATGAGCACGGATAAAGTCTTGAAAATGGCTCATGCAAAAAACCGCCCACACAAAAGTGCTACGAAAACGATAAAACCAACATCACGATTGCTGCGAAACCGAGTTAAACAATTGGCGGGATCGTCCATCTTCCACGAAGCCAACTGCCATACCATATGAACAAGGGCCGCTGGAAAAATAAGATAAAAGACAAAACCAACGCCAACGAGGGAAGCCGCAACAGCTATCAGCACAAGAAACAGCGTATAGAAAAACGCAATCCCTGCACGCGAATGCTTCCCCAAATGCAACGCCAAAGATTTTATACCGACAATACGATCATCCTCTTTGTCTTGGTGAGCATAAATCGTGTCATACCCAAGGGTCCAAAACACACCACCGAGATAGAGAAAGAGGGCCGGAAAAGCGAGGGACTGGCTAACCGCACTCCACCCCATCAAAGCCCCCCAGTTAAACGCTAACCCCAAAACAAACTGAGGCCACCATGTCACGCGCTTAGCAAGAGGATAAAGCGCAACAAGCGGGAGCGAGGCAACCCCAAGCCAGAAGGTAAAACGATTAAACTGTAAAAGAATAATAAAACCCAACATGAACAAAAGAAACGTGAACAGTAAGGCGCGCTGAAGTGTGACCTGCCCGCTGACCAAAGGACGGGTTTGCGTGCGGGCCACGCGTCCATCTAAATCACGATCATAAATATCATTGATAACACACCCAGCGCCTCGCATGATAACCGCGCCAAGCGCAAACAAAAAACACGCCCACAAATCGGGGATTCCGTCTGAAGAAAGAGCAAGTCCCCACAAACATGGCCACAAAAGAAGCCACGTGCCAATAGGCCGATCTAAACGCATGAGCCGCGCATAAGGTCGAAGCCCTTTAGGCAATCTTACATCAATCCAATCGCCCGACCGAATGTCACTATGAGGAGAAGACGGCATGATTGTATCCTATATTTTTTTCTTACGAATAAAGCTTATGCTTCCCACTTCATCAAGCGTAAGCGTTTCACGCCGCAACTCCTCACGTTCAGCCTCATCAATGCGATTTTGTTGGGCAATCTCATAACGCTTTTGTTCTTCAAAAACTTCTGTCAGTTTTTCATGCGCAAGTTTGACCGCTAATTCAGCTGCGCGACGTTTACGCTCCAACCCCTCCTTTTGCATGAGGGCCCGTTTGACATACTCACCATAAGTCAGTGCAAACGATGGGTGTTCATGAAGCAACTGCCGTTGTTGTTCCTGCTCCAACGCCAAGGCATCAATCTGGTTCAAAACGATAGAGAGCTGCTCCTGCATTTTCGCAAAGATAAGCCTTTGCTCATCAACGCGTGTCTTTTGAAGCTTAATGAGTGTTTCAAGACTTTTCATTTAGCCCCCATTAAGCGACAGGCCAATTCATACCCAGAATTTCAGCAAGTTTGACATAACCGTCCGGAATCGTTGAGCTTTCATTCTTGCCCTGACGCAAGAATGTCTCAATAGGTTCATAATAGGTCATCGCTTCATCAACTTCACGATTAGTCCCCTTACGGTAAGCCCCAAGTCGGATCATTTCCGCCATGTTTTCATAGGCAGCCAAATGTCTTCGCGCCGTACGGACAAGTTCATTTTCAGAATCCGTGTTGCAGGCAGGCATTGTTCGAGAAACACTGCGCAAAATATTGACGGCAGGGTAACGTCCACGTTCCGCAATGGCGCGCTCAAGGACAATATGGCCATCAAGAATACCGCGTGTCGCATCGGCGATGGGTTCATTATGATCATCGCCATCTACAAGGACGGTGAAAAGGCCAGTAATCGAGCCGCTGTTATCAAGTCCAGGCCCTGCCCGCTCCAACAACTTTGGGAGTTCAGCAAAGGTCGTCGGCGGATAGCCTTTCGTCGTAGGGGGTTCCCCTGCGGCCAAACCAATTTCACGTTGCGCCATCGCAAAACGAGTCACACTGTCCATCAAACATAAAACATTCTTGCCGATGTCACGAAAATATTCGGCCATTGTAAGTGTCATATAAGCTGCTTGACGGCGCATAAGGGGGGCCTCGTCAGAGGTGGCCACAACAACCACGCTACGCGCTAAACCTTCAGGGCCTAGATCATCATGGATAAACTCTTGAACCTCGCGACCACGTTCACCGATCAAACCGATAACAGAAACATCCGCAGACGTGTATCGTGACACCATCGACATAAGAATAGATTTACCGACACCGGAACCGGCAAAAATCCCCATACGTTGTCCGCTGCAACAAGTCAGAAACGTATTAAGCGCGCGCACGCCAAGATCAAGCTTCGCACCAACACGTTGGCGTTTATGCGCTGGTGGTGGAAGATTCCGAATAAGCTGATGACGATTGCCCAACGGCAAAGGGGGACCACCATCAATGGGTTCGCCCAACGCATTAATAACGCGACCAAGCCAAGCGGGTGTTGGCGAAATAGACGGCTGGGATTCGGCAACCTCAGCCATGCACCCAAGACCGATACCATCTAAGGTCTGGAACGGAAGAAGCAACGCACGATCATCACGAAACCCAACAACTTCGCACAAGACACGACGGCCACCACGAGCCACGACAGAACAACGCCCACCAAGAAACAAATGCCGCTCAACGCCAGCAACCTCAATCAAGAGGCCTTGCACAGCAGCAACGCGCCCAAAGATGCTATAACTTGGCAGAGCATCTATGTCGGCGACAATGCGGCTCGACTCATTTGACGTGTCACTTGACAACGAGGCAGCTTCCTTTTTTCAATTTTGTTATATCCGAACAAATGGCTTTAGCTTTCGTTTGAGAGACAGGGTTGCTTATAATGCGATAGAAAACACCTTTGCTAGCGAGATCGACTCGCACGACCCGTAAAGTCGCGCCGCCAAGAATCCCGGCATATTTTGCCTGATAGCGAGCCGCCTCCTTTTGAGCCGCCGACTCATCGGAGACTGAAGCCAGTTGAACCGAAGCAGATTTACCTGACACAGCAACCTCTTTTGCCGGCGCTGATGGAGAAGACGCCGTTGGCACAAAATTATCGTTGGTAAAAAGTTCTTTAGGCAATTTTGCCATAGCCACCTCAGCTTTACGTGATTCCTGGGAGGAAACCTTGCTGATAACTTTCTTTTCAACGGTTTTGACTGTTTGCGTTTTGACAGGCCGAGCAATTTTCTTTTTGTCGGTTGTTACAGCGGATTTTACAGCCTTCGCTTTGGTTGACGACTCAGAAGAGTCAACAACACGTGCTGGCTCTAAAGGTTCTGACGGGGTCACACTCTCAGCAGCGGCTGTGACAGCTGGGGGCATTTCTTCATATGCCGGAACCTTCGAGGCTTCAGTCGTTTGCGTGACAGCCGACTCGGAAACAAATGCAGATTGTTGAGCCGATGGAACAGACTCCGCTTCAGCTACAGTTGGCGCAGCCTTAGGAACCTCAGGCACCGGCAATAGATGCTCGACATTGGGCCGTCCATTGTTTTCAGTCTTACCGTCAAGCTTTTCAAAAACGGTGACATCCTGATGTGGAATATCAATTCCGCCGGGCTGATCTGGACGCTCCTTAATGGGGTACTCGGCATGAATGGTTGGCAGGACCTCAAGCTCACCCTTGTCGCCATCGCTCAGCATATTAATGCCAACACCAATAAGAATGGCAACAACAACCAATACCGCAAGAAAGAGTAACTTTCGCGGATTAAATCTCAATCCACCGCCACTGTCACCGCCGCCACGGCGACGTGCAAAGTCTGAGCGAATGGGACGTTGAGCAAAAAGCTCACGTTGTAATGGTTTGTTCATGACGCATTTCCTCTAGGGCCGAACACCCCATAACAGCAAGACCACTTGCCAAAACAATTTGTACAGCCTTGACCAAGGCAAGCTTCGCTTTAGTCAGAGCAGGATCATCCGGCAAAATAAACCGCAGGGCTGCTTTATCGTTACCCTTATTCCAAAAACTGTGAAAGCTTCCTGCAAGATCCATCAAGAAAAAGGCAATTCTGTGGGGCTCTTGTGCAACAGCCGCCGCTTCAACTGCCCGTGGCCAGTTTGCAAGAGCGCGAATCAAGGCGAGCTCTTCCGGCTCATTAACGAGGCTAAGATCTAATTGACTCAACGCCTCAGGAGAGGCATCCAAATCTGAAATCAGATGAGCCGCATTCCGCATCACAGAACAACAACGCGCATGGGCATACTGAACATAAAACACGGGATTATCGCGTGTTTGCTCAATTACTTTTGCGAAGTCGAACTCCAGCTCAGAATCTGGGGCACGCGTTAACATGAAGAATCGAACGGCGCCAACACCAACTTGTTCCACCATTTCACGCAAGGTAATCAGATTGCCCGACCGCTTCGAAAGCTTCACGGGTTCGCCATTTTTGAAAACCTTGACAATATTATTATAAATAACCTCAAGTCGCGCTGTTCCATTACTAAAAGCCGCAACGCCGGGACGTATGCGTTCCAAATAGCCGCCATGATCCGTTCCCAAAATATTAATCATATACTGAAAACCGCGCTGAATCTTGTCATAGTGATAGGCAAGATCAGGCATCACATAAGCCCATGTCCCATCTCGCTTCTTAAGGGGGCGATCAACATCATCCCCGAATTTACTGGAACGGAAAAGCGTCAACGGAACAGCCTCCCAATTTTCCATTTCCTTGCCCTTGGGGGGGGGCAAGGTTCCGACGTAAATAAGGCCTTTTTCTTCAAGAATCTTGTAAACCTTATCCAGAGTACCATTTTCAACGATAACGCGCTCATTCGTGAACACATCATGCTTGATACCAATCATCGCCAAATCTTCCTTGATGAGGCCAATGATATATTCACAAGCAAACTGGCGAATGGGAACGAGCCATTCTTCCTCGGTTTTGCCGATCCATTTATTACCATCACGCTTCACCAAAGCCTGCGCAACATCCTTTAAATATTCACCGGGATAATATCCCGTGGGTATGCCATCAATCGTTTCGCCCAAAGCTTCACGATACCGCAAATGCGTCGTGCGCGACAAAACGTCGATCTGCGTCCCCGCATCGTTCATATAATATTCACGGGTCACATCATAACCAGCTTTTTCAAGCAAGCGACAAAGCGTGTCGCCCAACACAGCGCCACGCACATGCCCCGCATGCATCGGACCTGTTGGATTTGCGGAGACAAACTCGACATTGACCTTTTGTTTCTGCCCAAGGTTGCTCTCGCCATAGCCCACGCCAGCCTTCAAAATATCTTTAAGTTCCCGATGCCAAGCCTCAGGTTTAAGACGCAGATTCATAAAACCGGGACCAGCAATCTCCACGCTTGCCACAATCGGCAACGCCTCAATCTTGGCTTTGATAATTTCAGCAACGGCTCGGGGCGGCTTGCCGACAGCCTTCGTCAATGTCATTGCGACATTGGTTGCCATATCTCCATGTGCCAAATCACGAGGCGGCTCAACGACAAAAGCAGGCATTGGCAGGCTGAGCGTCAGCGCGCCTTCTTTGACAAGCTGCGCGACAATTTCTGCAACAGACGCCTGAACGGATTTGAAAAGCGACACTTAAAAACCTCCTAAAAAAACAAGGGTTCAGGGATCAGGTTGTGTGGAAGCAAAAGAGACCACAGACCCGATCACTGAACCCCGAAACCGGCTCCTGCCTTTTACGCCATCATCTCTGTTGAGAAAAGTCGTCGGTGCTCAAGAACAGCAAAGCGATCCGTCATGCCCGCAATATAGTCGGCAATAATGCGAGCCTTGTATTCCTCTTCGGCTTCACGACCACGCACATGAGCAAACCATTCGTTTGGCAAGCAACTGGGCCGCTCCATCAAATAAACAAACATTTCTTTAACAATGCGCTCTGACTTCGCACACACGCGGTTAACTTTGCTGTGGCTGTACATACGTTTACGCAAGAAATCACGAAGAGTACGAATATTCTGCTGCATCGCGAAACTGAAACACACCATCGGTTCCTTGGCGCGACGCACTTCGTTGGCTGATTTCGGAGCGAGGCGTGAAATCGTAGCTTTCGTCGTATCGATCAAGTCTGTGATCATCGTGCCAATCACCTGACGAACAGCGGCATGCATAATGCGATCTTGAGGAGCATGAGGATGGTGACGCTTAATGTCGATAATGATCGGCCCAAAAAGCGGCAATTCGCACAAATCGCTAAAGCTGAAGAAACCGGCACGATAACCATCATCAATATCATGCGTGTTATAAGCAATGTCGTCGGCAACTGCGGCGATTTGCGCTTCGGCTCCGGGAAAATGCCCCAAGTCGAGATCATAACGCACATTAAACTCGGCAATCGTTGGCGGAACAGATTCACCGGGCTTTTCAGGAAGCAAGGGACCATTATGTTTAACAATGCCCTCTAACGTTTCCCATGTCAGATTCAGCCCATCAAATTCAATATAATGATGCTCAAGCTGCGTCAGCACACGAAACGACTGCTCATTATGAGCAAAGCCGCCAAAATCAGCCATAAGTTCAGAAAGGGCCCCTTCTCCAGCGTGGCCGAAACAAGTGTGACCGAGATCATGGGCCAAGGCGATGGCTTCCGTAAGATCGGTGTTGAGCGACAAGGCCCGCGCTACAGCGCAAGAAATCTGCGCAACTTCAAGCGTATGGGTTAGTCGCGTGCGATAGTAATCACCCTCGCTTTCGATAAAAACCTGTGTCTTATTGCGCAGTTTACGAAAACCGCCAGAGTGGATGATTCGATCCCGATCTCGCTGGAACTCAGTCCGCGTTTCGCTAGGGGATTCAGGAATAAGCCGACCTCGGGTCTCTTCAGCCTTGGTGGCATAGGGGGCGAGCTCATGGCTCTTATCTTGCATATATGTTGTCATGTGTGCACATTAACGTCATGATTTCACTTTGACTAGAGGCAAAAATGCGGATCGCGAGCTGGAATGTGAACTCTGTGCGGGCGCGGCTTAATAACATTACAAGTTGGCTGGAATCCGTAAGGCCAGATGTGCTGTTGATGCAAGAAATCAAGTGCCAAACCGACGATTTTCCGCGCTTTGAGTTTGAAGCCCTAGGGTACCAATGCCACGTTGTCGGGCAAAAAAGCTATAATGGTGTGGCTTTGCTCACACGCAGCCCGGCCACCGACATTATCAAGGCCTTACCCGGCGATACACAAGCCCGTTATATCGAAGCCACTGTGATGGGGATTCGGATCGCCTCACTTTATCTGCCAAACGGCAACCCCATTGGCTCGGACAAATATGAATATAAACTTGCATGGATGGAACGGCTAAAACACCGCGTTCAAGCACTGTTAGAAAAAGAAACGCCGTTCATACTGGGGGGGGACTTTAACGTTATTCCTACATCGGCAGATGTTTATGACCCCAAGGGATGGGAGCAAGATGCCCTCTTCCACATACGAACGCGTGCAACCTATCGCGACCTGTTAAACATGGGCCTCACGGAGGCATACCACGCTTTGCACCCGCAAGAGCAACAGGCATATACGTTTTGGGATTATCAGGCCGGGGCATGGCAACACAACCTAGGATTGAGAATTGACCATTTTCTCGTCTCCCCGGAAGCTGCTGACAGGCTACACAGTTGTGAGATTGATCGCGGGCCTCGAGGACAAGAAAAGGCCTCAGACCACACGCCAATTATGCTCACTTTGAGCACGTAAAAAAAACGGGGCCCAAAAGCCCCGTTTTTCATTCCAAAAGCAACATTATGCTGCCTTCTTTTCCTTGGTCAAGACGCCTTCAAGCTTAGCTGTAGCCTTGTCTTGGTCGATCTTTTCTACGGCGGCAAGTTCACGCGCCAAACGTTCCAAAGCGGCCTGATAAATTTGACGTTCGCTGTAGGAATGCTCTGGTTGATCTGCGCCGCGATGCAAATCACGAACCACTTCTGCAATCGATACGGGATCACCAGAGTTGATCTTTGACTCATATTCTTGAGCTCGACGGCTCCACATAACGCGACGAACCTTCGACTTACCCTGAAGGGTCGAAAGCGCTTCCTTAATGCGATCACGGGAACTTAGTCGGCGCAAACCCGAAGCCTTAGCCTTGGAAACGGGCACACGAAGACGCATGCGATCTTGCTCGAACATGATCACATAAAGGGAGACTGACATACCACTGTCTTCAAACGTATCAACGCCTTCAACACGCCCAACACCATGGGCAGGATAAACGACGAAATCACCCTTTTTAAACTCAAGCTTCTCGGTCATGTTTTGCTGACTCCCTGCTTTGCTGAAACTGAACTCATCTTATTGCGATAATCTTGACGAAAATTGGCCTAAATCTTATTGTTTTAGCCGTAGATCAAGCAAAAGAACACCTTTCGCAAAGAGCACGCTGCGAACAAATGCTATTTATGTATTGATCAAAAGGCACTTAGTCTCGAATCCAACCTTTGTCAGGATCATCTTCCGATAGAAATAACGTATACCATTTTTTCAGCTTTATTACAAAGCTTTCGCAAAAGAATATTATTCAGCGTTATATTCCAATTAGTTAGATTCCTCAATAGTTAACGATGCCAGCAGCGAATCATTAACTATGGAAAAATGTTTCGAATATTCGCTTCTGTTGTAAAGAGGGGGAGTCTGGGAAAAATTATAATGAAAGCAGGTCAAGCGCCAATATGCTCACGAGCATCGACCATAGCCCACCCCGACTTGTCAACAAACAGGGCCTGATGCAGTTTGTTATTCTTGGCGTGGCCCGTGCAATAGCCA
>JAQUYN010000073.1 GCA_028691835.1 Alphaproteobacteria bacterium
TTAGCCATGCCTACGACGAACTTCAAGCGCCAATGGATTTGACCGTTCCGTCTTATGGAAGGAATCCGTGATGCATCAAAAGCAAATGCTCAGGATCTTTTTCGTCGGCCTTCTTTTGGCGCTTCAAGTTCCAACCCTTGCCTATGCTGCGCGAGATGCGGCCTTTCTTGATCCTGGCGCGTCTTCGTCCCCAGCGGCGCGTAGCGCGGACTCCATTTTTGTCGAACCTAAAAGTGAAACGGATGTTGGCGACACGCCGCCAAGTACTTCGCGACGCGCGACGTTTTTTTTCGTCAACCAAACAAATCTTCCTATTACCGTCGAAAACATAACTGCGAATGGCGACAGTAACGTGCGGGCAGAGATTGTGTCCGATGATTGCACGAAAGGAAGACAGATTACAGCCGGAAGCCGATGCTCTGTGGCTGTGGAAGTTACTCCCATTGGAACGGGATCATGGGCGGCAGAACTTTTGATGACACATAATGCGGCGGGGCGTATTGCTCGTGCGCGCATCATCGGTCGAACCACGAAGGGACCCGTTGAAAAACAGGATATGGGGTTGTCCCTTAATACCAAGGACGTTAAGCCTGTCGATTTCGGCGATGTCATCATGGGGGGGGGCAAGGCTGTACGTACGGCGTTGATGGTGAATGACAGTAGCGATGAGATTTCTTTGTTGTCCATTGAAGTGATTGCGGCAGAGAATGGTCTTCAACGGCTTGATCAAGGTTGTGCGCCTGACATAGACCTTAAACCGGGCGAGTCGTGTCCGATAACATTAGTGTGGAAACCTGAGACGAAGAACAATGTTTCGACTGATCTGATTATCCGGCACAGTGGCCGTCTGGGGTTTGTCGTGATACCTATTCGTGGGGTCGCCAAGGAAATCGTAGAAAAAGATGGGGGAGGGCGCGCCTCGGCCTCATCTGCAACAACATCCTCATTAAAAACGGGACTGGCTGACGATAAAAGTGGCAAGCTGCAACCTCCTTCTGTCGCGGATCTCGCCCAATTGCTGGATGCTAAAAATATTCCGCCTTTGTCTGCGCAAGATATTCCCGAGTTGGCGCTTGGGAGCCGTGGCGGAGATGCGGCAAGTTCTTCGCCCACCGTTTCGCTTGATAATTATCGTTTGATCGGGACCGTTGGGAATAGGGCCGTCATCTATAAAACAGATGGGTCAACGATCATTGTTGGGTTGGGGGAAGCTATTGACACGTTTGGCGATAAGTCTGTTCAACTTGTCAACATTTCTCCTCGAAGCGTGGAAATTTTCTTTGACGGGAAGAAGAAGGCTTTGAAATTGGAGGCGGTCGCGTCTTTGGCCGAAAAAGCCAGAGCGGCAAGAAAGAGCGCCTCTTCATCTTCGAATGACAGTAAAAAAGCATCCTCAAAAAAATCGGTGGCGGGAGAAGATACCAACGCCGTTCCTTTGCCTGTGGGTAGGAAATGACAGAAACAGTCCTCTCTACGGACTCGGCCCAAACCGGCGATAACAAGCGAGTTCAAACGCGGCATTATGAGCTGGCTTTGGCCGAGCAGACGATGCGTCGTGCGACGGGGCGTTATCTTACTATCGATGAAATTCTTCATCGCAATGGGTTTGTCTCCGAAGAAGTGAATCGTCAAAAAGCGCGTGGTGGCGCACGTGAAGATTTGACGATGCAAGCCTTGCGTCTTTATGTGTCTGTTGCCAATCAGACGGCGATGGGCCTGTGCTTGCTTGAACTCAAGGAAGGCGTCCTTCGTCTGGCTGTCGGTGATCGCGTCGATGATGCGGACTTGCTTCGGATTTCGAATGCCTTGCAGCGTGCGAACCGTGAAGTTCTCAAAATTGAAGTCGAACCGTGGGATCGTGCCGATTTGGCCCGCTTGATGCGCGAGCAAAGCGAAGTTGCCGGTGAACGTTTGTTGCGCATTTTTGCCGCCTTGGCGCGTGATCCTGATGATGCGACGTTTATCGAACAAGCCCTCAATGATATTCTTGCTGAAGCTTTGCAAAGCCGCACATCGGATATTCATTTATCTTTGCAAGAAGATGATGCGCGGTGTTGGATCCGGTATCGTGTTGATGGTGATCTCGTTTATAAGCATCTGATCCCGCATCGTGTTATGGCGCCGCTGGTCACGCGTATTAAAACGGACTCGAAGATGGATGCTGCTGACCGCCAACATCCTCAAGATGGTCGTCTGGGGTTCGAGTGGCAGGGGCGCGTCATTGACGTTCGTGTTGCGGCTTTGCCCGTTGCGCCTTCCGGCGAAAAACTCACGCTTCGTTTGCTGGATCGTGAAAACCTGCGAAGCTTTGACGAATTGTTTATGCATGCGCCTGTCGTGGCCGAGAAACTCAAGAAATCCGTTCATGGTCATACCAAAGATGGCGGCTTGATCGTGGTGAGTGGTCCTACAGGTTCTGGTAAATCAACAACCTTGTACGGTATTATTCAGGAAATTGATCGCTCATCACGCGCTGTGTACTCGGTCGAAGCGCCTGTTGAATATGATATGCCTCTCGTCGATCAAACATCGGTGACTGATAATTCGGCCAATACAATTGCCGATATTATTCGCGCCCTGATGCGCCATGATCCTGATGTCATCATCGTCGGTGAAATGCGTGACGGCGACACGGTCGAGGCCGCGTTGCGTGCAACGGAATCAGGGCATTTGGTTATCACCACGGTTCACGCGGTTGACGCGTTGCATACGCTTGATCGTATGGATGGTTTCCTAAGTTCCGCTTATCGCACCAGTGGTCTTTATATTTTGGGGCATGCTCTCGTTGCTTCGCTTTCCCAACGCCTTGTCAAAACAGTTTGCCCGGCCTGCCATCAAGTTGATACGGCAATTCGTGTGTTTAGTGATGAAGCGCGCTGTGCTGATATTGGGTTGCGTCCCGATGAAAATGTTGCGCTGGCAAGCCGAACAGGCTGCGATCTTTGCAATCATACAGGGTTTCTTGGGCGTACGCTTGTTTTAGAAGCGATGTTCCCGCCCGATGATCAAGCGAGCCGTCGTGCGATCACGGAAATGATGGTGTCGAATGTCACGTCTTCCGTTATCGATGTGCCGGGGACGATTTATTTGCCGCGTCGCGAATCAATCCGCGATCTTGTGCGCCGTAATGCAATTGACGCCAACATGGGGGCTTCGTTGATGGTTGAAGAAGCCGCATCGCGCCAAGGGCGCGGGCGGTGAGGCAGGTGCGGCTATGAAACTTTATCATGCACGTTATGCCCAACAGACAATTGGCGGGGCCCTCATTGTTCAAGAGGAAGATTTCTATCTTCCTGATGCTCATGCGGTGCGTCGTCAGCTGCGAAGCAAGGGGTTGTGGCCAATTGATATTCGCGAACAAAAGCAAGCCATGTTTGAATGGATGGATGTTCGTTCGCGTGAATGGCAAATGCAGCTTCTTCGCGCCATTCGCTTTCAATCGGCGACGGCTTCGGCTGGTACGGCTCTTTTGAATATTATCGAGGGCGAACAAGATCCGCGCCGACGTTTAGCGTTTTTGCCAACACGAACCGTGCTGAAAGGGGGCGGTTCTTTTTCTGAGGCTCTTAAAGAGCTTAAGCTGATGGACGCGCCGACCATGGCTATTATTACGGCTGGCGAACGTGCAGGCGATTTGAAAGGGGTTATTCAGCACGCGATTGAGCATGTCGAGCAAAAGGGGACTCAATACAAAACGATCATTGCGGCGCTCAGCTGGCTATCCTTCGATATCATCTCTGTTATCGGGTCGATTTGGGGCACGCAGTTTGGGTTTATTCCTTATCTGAGGTCGCAGGGCACAAAGAGTACGGATGCTGATGCTGTCGCCAAATTTGAGCGCGGGATTAAACTTGTCAGTATTTTGAATATGTCGATGCTGATCATCACCACTTTGATGATTGTGACGGTTGTCTTCTTTGTGTTGTCTTATTGGCGAAACCGACACAAGAGTGATCATTATACGTCACGCATTATGATGAAGATCCCCCTTTTGTCGCCTTACATGCGTAATTCGAGCATGAAGGACACGTGTAAGTTGATGACTCGCTTGCTTCAAGGTAAGGTGCCGTTGGCTGAGGCGTTGGAGATTATTATCGAAAGTTCGGTTGACCCTTCGGCGCGACAATATTGGACAACATGTGAGGCCAAGATTATGTCGGGTATTGAGCCAGCTCGAGCTATGGCTCAGTGGCCGTTATCAAAGCCCGAGAGAGATCAGATTGTTACGATTCAATCGGTGGATCAGCTCGCCGAGGTCTATACGGCCATTGCCGATGAACGTGACTTGATGACGCGTGCGGATCAGCGTAGGATCATGAAGTTCGGGCTCTATATGCTCATTGGTTTATCTGGGGTCACCATATTGACAACGATTTATTTGCTGATGCTTCAAAACCAAAGCTTTCTTAATACTCTTAACGACATGCGGAGTGGATAGATGGATCAAACCATTCTACATAAAGCTAAACGCTTTTTTATGGGCGGTGGACAATCGACGGACCCCTTGGCCGAGGAGTTGGGTGACGGGGGAACGGCGCTCAGCACGCATGATCCTCTCGACATGACCAATTCGTTGAGCCGCGCGCTCGTTGGCGCCGTCGGCGGTGTGGGGGATTATCATTTTCCTCTCGATTTGATCGGCGGCTGCTGCCCTCGTATTGTCGGCGAGGAAGAGGACATTGCTTGGAATGCTGCTGCTGAGGCTTCGGATACCGAGCGCGTCCATCTGATCTGGCACGCGAAGGGTGATAAAATCTGGTACTTGGCGGTGCGTTCATCAGAGATGAGTTCTTACACAAATACATGGTGTCCTTTTGGCTCTGTTTTGCCAGGCATGAAAGATGCTGCGGATCCCCCCACGGTCTATACATATTTCAGTGACGAGGCCGCTACGATGATGACCGTCTTGGTTGATGGCCTTCAAATTCATCGTGGGACATCGTCTGTTGTTCGCGCCAAAGCAGAACGTGTATCCCGCGAGCTCGATGGCGCACCGGTTATTGAGCTTGTTCCAGATCGCATTGCCAAGTTAACGCCTATTCCGTGGTATTCACTGTCCTTGTTCGAGGAACGCGCGCGCCGTATTCTTGCCGCTTGTGCTGTTGTTAGTTCTGTCGTTTTTGCGGCACTTGGCGTCGTGATTTGGTTTATCGCGGCGATGGCGACGGTGAGTGCGCATGCTGATTTGCGAGAAATTCAACAAAAATCAGAAATTAAAAGTTTGGCTCTCCTTAAATCTGTGCAGGCCCAACGTGCCAGCCCTATGCGTGAACAGCTGGCTCAGTTTGCCGATGTTAATGATGGGCTTCTTTCGCTTAACGGTTATCTTGAGGTTTATCAAATCGTTTCGAACAGACCTGTTTGGCGCGCTGTTTTGCCCGTCAACGTAACCTCTGACCGCATTAATGAGCTTGGCGGTAAGACCCTTGATAATAATGATCTGGGCGTTGTCGTTGGAAGTTCTCTCGCGGCGCTTAATATCGGAAAGGCGAAATAGAGCTATGTCTTTTGAACTTGGTTCCTTTGGACGCGCTTTTGTGCCTCGTATGGTCAACAGGGCCGTTCATACGTTCGATAAAGCCACAATCGTTATCGTTTCGTCTTGCTGGGGCGGGGCTATCCTCATTATGCTTTTTGCACTTTATACGATCAATATGTCGATTGTGGCTAAGCGACAGGTGATCGAAGCCGCTGCTGCTGAGCCAAGTTTGCCTCAGCTTGTCTCTCGTCCCCCTGAGCTTTCAGAGCTTAAGCCGATTGTTGACCGTTTGCAGAAGCGGTTTCCTGAAATTTCATTTTCATTGGGGAATGATAGGGCGCTGACTGTTTCAGCCCAGCAGGGGGCTAAGTTTAGGACGTGGTTGACAGTTTTGAGTTATATCGATACGATTTCGCCACAATATCGGTGGCAGATCAGAGAGTTCTGTGTCGGCGGCAAGTGCAGTTCATCCATCCCGATGAAAGCTGTTCTCGTGGCGCAAAAGATATCTTTTTCGTCTCGGAGTGTTCGAATAGACTAAAACAGCCTTTTACGTTGTTGACTTTTTGTTGTAGTTTTTGTTCCATCGTCGAAGTTATCCAGTTGTCTGGAATGGCGAATCGGTCATACGTTCTTGTGTAATGTTTGTTTAATAATCTGACTGTATCATCCATCATTCATTGAGTCGGGTGTGCATGTTTAAGGAGAGGGAGTGAATATGTCGGTAAAATCAATCCACGTTGCGAAGCAGATGGCTCCAACGGCGGGTATTGCCATCGGCCCTATCTTATTCATTATCGCTGTTTTGGGCATTCTTGCTGCCGCCATCGCTGCAGGCAGCGGTTCGTTCACGACGGGCACGGCGGGGGAGAGTAATAAGGCCAAGGCATCAGCATTGATTGACATTGGTCAGAATTTGAAAATCGGGTTTGATCGTATCACGGCTAATGGTATTCCTTTTGCCGATGTTGTTATCGGTGTGGATGAAACGGAAGCTACTGAAGATCTTTTTTCGCCAAGCGGTGGTGGTATTACGGCGCCTTCGACGACGATGGGGGATACCCCTCTCACCGATGATTGGATGTATCCTCTTATTCGGATCAAAGGAATTGGAACGGCGGCGGGGCAGCGTGTTGCTGTGCTTAAAGTTACAGTGGGCGTTTGCGATGAAATCAATCTGAAGACCATCGGTCTTGCAGCGGGGACGGCGACGACGCAGACTGCAGACTTGGGCGATTTTTCTGGTGACCCAGATACCAAGATTGATGATTATGCTCTGTGGCCAACCGAGTTTCAGGGTAAGCCTGTGGGCTGTGTTCTCAATGAGAACGTGGGGTCGGCTGGCTACTTCTTCTATCAAGTTATCGGTATTCAGTAATACCAGCGAGCCTATGAACGGACTCATTGAAAGGGCCTCTCTCAATCACTCGCTCTGCGCCTCGCGATCCTCTCGCAACCGCTCGTGACCCGAACGGGTTGGTTCATCGGGCGGTTGGTATAAGGTTACTTTTTCTGAACTTCTTAAAAAGCGGCAAGGACTGGTTCCCTGCTGCTTTTTTTGTGGTTTCGGCTTGAAAAAGTGGAGCGTTAACCAAAACGTTGAAATTAATTAAAAACTCTTTAACTGTATAAGGTATAATAGATATATAGATGGGGTGATCCCTTTTTGAGGGGACGTATATGGCGTGCCGCAGGTGGGGGCGCCTTTATTGGGAGATTTAATTTATGCTGTTTTCGCGTAACGATAAGTCGGACAACAAACCCCCCAAGAAGCGCTCATTATTCGGGCAGCTTTTCAATCCCAATGTTGGTACAGAAATCGAACCTGTTTTTGAAAGCAGCCGCATGTTCGTGCGGATGCTTGCTTACATTTTGGCTTCATATAAATTGTTTCCCAAAGATCATCCTGCCCTTGAAAACACAGCCTTGAAATTGTCGCTGGGCGATGTGATGCGCACGGCTTTCAACCGTTTGTCCTTCACGCGCAAAGGCATCCCCCAAATCATCCTGTTTGTTGCCGTCTTTGGGTGCCTTCTTTTCTCGGCGCTGTTTATCCTCACGCTTATTTTCTCGGCCCTTATGGGCACCGCCCACGCCCAGACAACGTTTACCTCACCGAATCCTGATACAGATTGGGCGCTGAAGTGGATTGACTATCTGTTTTTGGGCGAGAATATAAAAGTTACAGGAGCGCTCAGTTCACAACCGGAAGGGTGTGAGATTCAAAAAGCGATGGGAACGGCGCTCAGTATTTACAGTTCCGCTATCCTTGTGCTTGCTGGTTTCCTTTTGATGTATCACTTGGTCTTTATGATTGCCGAGCAAGCGCATACCGGTAAAATTATGGGCAAAGCCAATCAGATTTGGGCGCCTATTCGCCTTGTCTTCGCGATAGGTATGTTGGTGCCAATCACGGCGGGCAGCACGGATAATTCTAGTTGTCAGGTGTCAGGGTATAATCTTGCCCAATATTCTGCGGCGCAGATTGCACGTTGGGGATCAGGGTTAGGGAGCCGTGTGTGGGAAACATTTGTGACCAGTCTGGCTTCACAGCAGGTCGCTGTGTGTGAGAATAGCTCATCGACTACATCTGCAGTTGACACTGTGAAGTCGCCATCGTGCATAAAAAATCCAGTTAATGTGCGCGATCTCGTTCAGTCGTTGACGACAATGGAAGCTTGCTCTTATTTCATGAACTACTATCTGCAGTCAGGTGGACTTACTAAGACGTCGTCGACAACTGACCTGAGTGCATTCTGGTTCTGGAACAGTTCCGTCACACGCGGCGGATTTAAGGTCGATCATATAACGGATCTGAGCTTTAATCCGGCTGGGAGTGGATCTATTAAGGCGACTGAAGCTTATCTTGGTATATCAGGCGAGGATAGTAGTACAACGTTTGCTGATTTTAAATTGAAAGATGGAGGAAAACTGTGTGGTGGATTTCAAATCAATCCTTATGTAAATAGCGTTTATGATCAAGTCCGCTCGGTTCAGTACAGCGCTTTGGAAGGCATAACGCAGGATATTCGCACCTTTGTTGAAGATTATGCGCCATATTATATTCCTAATAAAATGCCAGATGACCCTCCGCAGAAAGAGCTGGTTGAGGATTATGACGGCATTGTTGACGCGCTTCAGGGAATTTTAGATCAAAAGATTTCTAAGGCTTTGACGGCGGCTGATAAGTTGGCTCAAAGTCAAACAGTTCTCAGTTTGAGTTCTCCGTACTTTTCACAGGCGGGGTGGTTGATGGCTGGTGCTTGGTTTTCTTCAATCACAAAAATTCAATCTACACGTAGTGATGCCGTTCGCAACGCCATTCCCATTTTTGTGCGACCAACACTTTATCGACTTTCTTCTGATTCCACTGAAGGTTACACGCAATATTTGCTTAGGGATGTTCCAAAGTCTGCGGCTTCAAGCTTGAGTGATTTTTCAGCCGCCTTGGTGTTTAGTTCCGCTTTTCCGTATAACGGTATGAAGACTTCAAATGACGCAACACAATTTGAAAAGGATATGAATCACCTTACAAAGCTGCCTGCTGCTAATGATGATATTCTTTCGAAGGTCTTTGCCGAACTTGACAAGATTCTTTCTAAATTTAGTGTGTGGAATTCTTTTTCCGTTATTGGCGTTAAATTTGGCACGACATCTAATCCGTTGGCGGAATTAGCCGCATTTGGGCAGAGTAACGTTGATGTTGCTCTTACTTTGTTTGGGATGGGGATTGCTGGATCTGTGATCAGCAGTTTTTTGCCATCGATATTAAGTCCTGCAGCTTTGGTGGCTTCGTCGATGATAACGACGATTGGATCGATCTTTTTTACGATTGGGTTTACGCTTGGGTACATTGTTCCCCTCTATCCGTTCTATCGCTTTTTCTTTGGTTCTCTAAAGTGGGGCATGACGGTTTTTGAGGCTATCGTATTAGCGCCGTTGTTTGCCCTTGCTCATATTGAACCTCAGGGTGAGGGACTTGCCGGTAAAAGAGGCCAATATGGCTATTCTGTTGCCATGCAGCTTATCTTGCGTCCGGCTTTGATGGTCTTTGGTTTGGTCGCTGGATATATGCTTTTTAAAGTCGCTGTGATGTTTTTGAATGAAGTTTTTGTTTACGCAACGGCCGGAACGGGTGCTTACATAGGGAGCGTCCCAGTTCTTGCTAAGATCGTTTACACCGCTGCTTATACGGCGTTTGTTGTGATTTTAGCTAACCAGTGTTTCAGTACAATTGGTTTATTTCCACAGTTAGCGCTTCGGTGGCTTGGTATGGGGCAGGTTCACGAAGAGAATATCGGCGATACCCAACTCGCGACGGCTGCCGCTGCGGCTGCTGCCAGCCATGTTTCCGGAAAATTGCCTGCTATGGGGAAAGGTCTTTCAGAGGTTTCTGGTGGGACGAGAAAAGCTATCGAAGGCAAATATAATGAAGGTGTGGCTGAAAAAGAGAAGCAGAAAGGCATTAACGTTGCTCAGGAGCGCTTCGAGGCTGAGAGCAAGCAGCGTGACGAGCAGACATCTCTCTTGAAAGGGTTGGCTGATTCCCAGGGGGGGAACTCTCCACCCTCTGTAGCATCCGAGAGTGAGCCCGCTGCTGGTCCTCTACCCGGATCTGGCGGTGGTGGTGGTGCAGCGACTCCTCTGGTCTCGTCGAATTACGAGACCAGGCCGGGGGGCGGTGAGAACCAATATGGCAACATGCCGAGCGCGGGGCCTGCGCCCAATGCTGGGGCCAGCAAAACCTCGCCGAGTAAGCTTGATAAGGCACAAGAAGATTGGCTAGCCAAGACGGATGGTGGGAAGAAGCCCCCTGATGGCTGGAATTCTGGGGCCTAATACCAGCGGGCCTAAGAACGGACTCATTGAAAGGGCCGTTCTCACTCACTCACTCGCTCTGTGCCTTACGATCCTCTTGCCGGACGGGCGCTTTGTTTTTAAAGGAAAGGCCTGTCCGGCGAGAGGATCCCTCCTCGCAACCGCTCGTGACCTATAGGGATGCTTTCATACGCAGGTTGGTATTAGAGCAGATCGCGATAAGGTTGGTGCCTTTTGCGTCAAACGTTCGCGTGAATCTGCTCGATAAAGAAGAGGATAAAGCGGCTGCATGCGGTCAACGATGCGTCACCTAATCGGGAACCGCTTTAGCCAACGGTCTTTACGCCTGTTGAGCCAAAGCCGCCAGCGCCTCTGGCTGTTTCGGACAGGGTGTCGGCCTTGGCCCATGTGACGCGGGTATAGGCGGCAACGACCATTTGGGCGATGCGCATGCCGCGTGTGATGGTGAAGGGCTCGCGGCCCAGATTGGCGAGGATAATTTGGACTTCGCCGCGATAGTCGGCATCGATGGTGCCGGGGCTGTTGAGAACCGATAGGCCGTTCTTAAGCGCGAGGCCAGAGCGTGGCCGGATCTGCGCCTCAAAGCCTTCAGGCAGAGCGATAGCAAGCCCCGTAGGGATCAGTTTGCGCTCACCGGGGGCGAGGACAACATCGTCTTGGATGGCAGCGCACAGGTCCATTCCTGCAGCATGCTCGGTCGCGTAGGCGGGCAGGTCGAGCCCTTGCGCATGGGGCAGGGGTGTGATCGCAACGGTGGTTGAGGTGGGCATCGTTTATCCTTCAAAAA